>NZ_AZUI01000001.1:3680672-3981009 GCF_000526995.1 Lacrimispora indolis DSM 755
TCATGGACATGGAAAAATTGTCAGAGGCCAGGAAAGAAGTGGCAGAGGCGAAAGGCTTTACGATCGTCTATGGCTTCGGAGCATCTTTGGTTGCCCAGGGAGACTTACTGGTTTATTTGGATATGGCCAGATGGGAGATCCAGCTCCGTTACCGGAAGGGAATGGGAAATTACCGGGCGGATAACGGGGATGAGGATATCTTAAAGAAGTATAAAAGAGGCTTTTTTGTGGAGTGGAGGATCGCTGATAAACACAAGGCGCAGATGTTTGAGCGCATGGATTATCTGATGGATACCAATAAGGCCGGAGCTCCTAAGATGATTAGCGGCCGGGCCTTTTTAAAGGCCCTGGAACAAACCGCAAGGCAGCCGTTCCGTACAGTGCCCTATTTTGACCCGGGAGTATGGGGAGGACAGTGGATGAAGGAAGTTTTCGGACTGGAGACTTCTGAGGAAAATTATGCCTGGAGCTTTGATGGGGTACCGGAGGAAAACAGTCTGCTGTTTAATTTTGACGGGGTGCTGGTGGAGGTTCCCGCCATGGATCTGGTGCTGTATCAGCCGAGAATGCTTTTAGGAGAGAAGGTTTACGCCCGGTTCGGAGCGGAATTTCCCATTCGCTTTGATTTCCTGGATACCATGGGCGGCCAGAATTTAAGCCTGCAGGTACATCCGCTGACCGAGTATATAAAAAAGCAATTCGGTATGCAGTATACACAGGATGAGAGCTATTACATCCTGGACGCAAAGGAAGACGCGGCAGTCTATCTGGGATTAAAGGAGGGCGTTGACAAGGAAGAGATGATCAAGGATTTAAAGGCGGCACAGGAAGGGATATGTGACTTTGACGCGGAAAAATATATCAACAGTTTTCCTGCAAAAAAGCACGACCATTTCCTGATTCCGGCGGGCACCTGCCATTGCTCCGGAAATAATGTCATGGTATTGGAAATCAGCGCAACGCCTTACATATTCACCTTTAAGCTATGGGACTGGGGACGTCTGGGACTGGATGGAAAGCCCAGACCCATCCATATTGACCATGGGATGAATGTGATCCAGTGGGACAGAACCACCAAGTGGGTGGAGGAAAATCTGGTGAATGCCTGCTATAAGGTGAAAGAAGAGGAAGGATATCTTGAAGAACATACGGGGCTTCATGAACTGGAATTTATCGAAACAAGGCGTTACTGGTTAGACCGGCCGGCAGAGCTTCATACCATGGGTACCGTTCACATGCTGAATCTGGTGGAGGGAACGGCTGCGGTTGTGGAAAGCCCGTCTGGAGATTTTGAGCCGTATGAGGTACATTATGCAGAAACATTTATTGTGCCGGCCAGTGTGGGCCCATACCGGGTGAGGCCGTTAAAGGAGCATGAAAGGATTGGTTTGATAAAGGCATATGTCAGATAAGATTTGCGGCGGAAAGATTCGCCTGGTGGCCGTGGATATGGATGGGACGGCTCTTAAGTCTGACGGAAACGTATCGCCGGAAACCATAGAAGCACTGAAGAAGTGGCTGGAAAAGGGCGGTCTGGTGGTTCCGGCTTCAGGAAGGACTTACAATTGGATTCCTGAGGAGATTTTAAGGCTGGGAGTGCCCTATGTAATATCCGGAAACGGGGCCTCCGTCATTGATACGGGAACCGGGAAATACATTTATGAAAGCAGAATCAAACTTCAGGAGGGCATGGACCTGCTGCGCTGTCTGCGGGCTGAAAACGGCCAGTGTTATTTTCAGCAGAATGATCAGTTTTATGAGGACGGCAACCGCTCGGAGGAGATGGAGAAAAAGCATCCTTATATGGCATCGGTGGGTTTTTCCAGGGAGGGGAAGCTTAAGGATTTGCCGGGATTCTTGGAAAATAAAGGAGAAGATATCCAGAAGATTGGATTTATGGCCTTTGACGAGGAGACGGAAAAGCGGGTGAAGGCCTGGGGCAGACGTTTTCCGGGCTTTTGCATCCTGAAAACGGGACACATGTGTCTGGAGTTTAACCGGAAGGGGACGTCCAAAGGAGAGGCGCTGAAATATTTATGCCATTGCCTTGCAATAGGACCGGAGCAGGTGATGGCCATTGGAGACAGCGAAAATGACTTGGAAATGCTTGCCTGGGCCGGATTAGGCATTGCCATGGGAAATGCCGCTGCGGCTGTGAAAAAGACAGCAGACTTTATCACAAAGACCAATGACGAGGAGGGCGTGGCCTGGGCATTGGATCGTTTTCTGGGAGGTTTATGAGCGATGATCAATAGGAAAGGTGTTGCCTGACCGGTTCCAGATCGATTTATAAAACAAGCTGAGGAGCTTTTTTCTGACGGATGGAGAATTCATCCGCTGGATAAAAGCTTCTTTTGATAAAAACGAAAATCTGACCTTCTTTTCCGTACAGAAATCCCCTGATTCGAGACTTCCGGCACCATGCACCGGATCGCGGTGAATATTGCTTCCGGATTCAGCCGAAGGGCTGAGTGCATAAAAGATATGATCAGGTATGGAAGAACGGCGGCCATACCGGCCATAAGAAACAAATTGACAGAAATCTGTGGTCAAGGGTATAATCGATTCATAACAAAAAAAAGTAATATGAATTGAAGGTACGAAATATGAATTATATGAAAAGTAACAGCCAGCCGTTTTCAGCTGACTATGTTTTTCTCAACATCAGGAAGCGAATTTTAAAACTGGAATTAGAGCCTGGAACCAGAATCAGTGAAAATCAGATGGCAGAAGAATACGGGGTGTCAAGAACCATCATCCGCAATGCCTTTGCAAGGCTGAATCAGCTTGGGCTTCTTACGGTATACCCCCAGAGAGGCACTTATGTAAGCCTGATCGATTTAAAGCTGATCGGGGATTTATTGATTTTAAGGACTGCCGTGGAAAAGGAAGAGCTTTACGAGCTTTTGTCCCAGAGGGACGAAGAGAAGATTGGAAAACTGGTAAGAGAACTGGAGGATAATTTAGAAAAGCAGGAAGCCTACCGGAATGTGGAAGGGTATGACTTAGAATTTCAGAAGCTGGATTCGGCATTCCACCGGGCCATTGCAGAAAGCGTGGAACGGTATAATCTGATAAAACTGCTGGAGGATTTAATGCTCCACATTTCAAGATGGCGTAATTTCGATGTGGCACTTGGCAAACGGATGCCATGCCTGATCGACGAGCACCGAAGGATCGTTGAAGAAATCAAAGGCGGTGATTTTGCCAAAGCCCAGCAGGCGATGGCAGACCATCTGGAAACCATATCCGAAATCAGAGATACGGCAATGGAAAAGTATCCTCAGTATTTCATAAACATTTAATCCGGCTGGCTGAGAAAAAGTGGCCGGAAATCCGCAGCATAAGGATTTCTGACTGTCTGCATCAAAAGCAGCCGATTATTTGTTTTTATGGGGGTAGATTGTCACAAATTAGACGATTATATGGAGAAAAGGTGAAAACGTCACCGGAACCATGTTCCATATAATAACTGAGCAGTTTCCTGTTTTTTAAAAAAGTTATTGACAAATTAGACAAATTTTGATAATCTATGCATGAAAAAATGTACCTTGTGACTTTTTTATTTTTTATATAAACTTGTATACAAGGATACATTTTTTCATGCGCAAACTTGTATACATGTATACATTGATATTTTTTTTGAAAAAGATTGTTATAAAATAAACAATATGAAAGGAAACGACCATGTTCACATTAGGAGTTGACATAGGCTCTACCACCTCCAAAGCAGTCATTCTGAAAGATGGACAGGAAATTCTGGCTACATCCCTGATCAGGGCCGGGACAGGAACTGACGGGCCGGCCCGGGCGATTGAGGCAGTGCTTGCCGAAGGAGATCTGAAACAGGAAGAGATCACTGCTGTTTATGCCACCGGCTATGGCAGAAAGCTGTTAAAAAATGCCGATGGAGAAATGAGTGAGTTAAGCTGTCATGCAAGGGGGGTCCATCACCTGCATCCGGAAGTGCGGACCATCATTGACATCGGAGGACAGGATGCAAAAGTACTTTCCCTGAATGATGAAGGGCGGCTGACGGAATTTCTGATGAATGACAAATGTGCGGCGGGGACCGGACGGTTTCTGGATGTCATGGCAGGAATTTTACAGCTGAGGATCGAAGATCTGGAAAAGCAGGCTGCCATGGCAAAGCAGATTGTGAAAATTTCCAATACCTGTACGGTGTTTGCCGAATCTGAGGTCATTTCCCAGCTGGCAAACGGAGTTGAGATTCCGGATCTGGTTGCCGGTATCTGCCAGTCAGTAGCCGGCAGGGTGGCCACCCTGGCAAAACGGATGGGAGTAAAAGAAGCGGTGTGTATGAGCGGCGGCGTTGCAAAAAATGGCGGGGTACGAAAAGCCATGGAGCAGGAACTGGGACTTGAAATTACATATTCGCCAATGGCCCAGCTTATGGGTGCTTTAGGGGCAGCGCTTTACGCTTACGATAAATCATAAAAGGAGGAATTTTTCATGGGTGAAGGAGAAACAAAACCAAAGTTTACCATTGACCCCAATTCAGCCAAGTTTAAGCTGAATGAGATCGTGGCAAAACACTACAAGGAGGTCCAGGAGGCAAAGGACAGGGGAGAGAAAATCGGCTGGTGTGCCAGCAATTTCCCTCAGGAAATTTTTCAGACCCTGGGCATTAAAGTCTGTTATCCTGAGAATCAGGCGGCAGCCATTGCGGCAAGAGGCGCGGGGCAGCGGCTGTGTGAAGTTTCAGAGGCGGAAGGTTATTCCAACGACATCTGCGCATATGCGAGGATCAGCCTGGCTCATATGAAGGTGGGGGAAACTCCGGAGCAGAACATGCCTCTGCCGGATTTCGTGCTTTGCTGCAACAACATCTGCAACTGCATGATCAAATGGTATGAGAACATTGCAAAAGAGCTTGATATTCCGCTGATTCTCATTGACATTCCCTTTAATCCTGATTACGAGGTTTCGGACGCCCAGGTGGAATATGTTAAGAGCCAGTTTCTGGCGGCGATTGAACAGCTGGAGGAGATCACGGGGAAAAAATGGAGCGAAAAGAAATTCAAGGAGGTCATGGAAACCTCAAACAGAACTTCCAGGGCATGGCTGGAGGCTACAGCCTATACCAAGTATACCCCGTCTCCCCTTAACGGCTTTGACTTACTCAATCATATGGCAGTGGCCGTCTGTGCAAGAGGGACCGTGGAGGCAGCCGAGGCCTTTGAAACCCTGCTGGAGGAATACAAAAAGGCGGTGAAAGAGGGAACCAGTACCTTCCGCGCAGAGGAAAAGTACCGGATCATGTTTGAGGGGATTGCCTGCTGGCCTCATTTAAGGACAACGGCAACCGGCTTAAAATCCCGGGGGATCAACATGGTGGCAACCATTTATGCCGATGCCTTTGGATTCATTTACGATGATTTTGACGGTCTCATCCGCGCCTACTGCAATGTGCCAAATGCCATGAACTTAGAGCATGCACGGGATAAGAGAGAAGCGATCGTAAATAAGACCCATGCAGAAGGACTTCTGGTACATACCAACCGTTCCTGTAAGCTTTGGAGCGGCTTCATGTATGAGATGAGCCGCCAGATCGGAGAGGACTGCCGGATACCGGTCACCTCATTTGACGGAGACCAGGCGGACCCGCGGAATTTCTCGGAAGCCCAGTATGAGACAAGGGTTCAGGGGCTGACGGAGATCATGGAATCCAACAAAGGGGGGAAAAACTGATGGCAACATTAAATGAATTATTAGAAAGTTTTCATGAAATTGCGTGTTCACCGAAAAAACAGCTGAATGCTTATCTGGAGCAGGGAAAAAAGGTTGTGGCCTGTGTTCCTGTTTATACTCCTGAAGAGCTGATCCACTCCATGGGGCTGGTTCCTATGGGAGCATGGGGAGCGGATATTGAGCTGAAGGAATCCAAAAAGTATTTCCCTGCGTTTATCTGTTCCATTATGCAGAGCATTCTGGAGCTGGGAATTAAGGGAGAATACAAAGGCATTTCAGCCATTGTCATCCCATCCCTCTGCGACTCTTTAAAGTGTCTGGGACAGAACTGGAAATACGCGGTGAAGGACATCCCTTTTATCCCCATGACCTATCCCCAGAACCGGAAGCCGGAATCAGGAATAAAGTTTACCAAAGCCTCCTATGAGCGTGTTATAAATGATTTAGAGGCAGCGGCCGGCGTGAAATTCAGCGAAGCTTCCTTAGCCCGGTCCAATGAAATTTACAATGAACATAATGGGGCAATGAGAAAGCTGGCAGAGGTTTTGGAACAGCATCCTTCCATTACGGCAGTCCAGAGAAGAGATATTTTTAAAAGTGCCTATTTCATGCGGAAGGAAGATCATACGGCACTGGTCAGCCAGCTGATAGAAGCGCTGTCACAAGTTGAGGAGAAGGAAAGCAAAATTAAGGTGATCACAACAGGAATCCTGGCTGACAGCGATGGGCTTTTGAAGATCTTTGATGAACACGGGCTGCAGATTGCCGCCGATGATGTTGCCCATGAATCCAGGCAGTACCGTACGGATGTGAATCTGGAATTGGAACCATTGGAAGGACTTGCAGATAAGTTCTCCCGGATGGATCATTGCTCCGTTTTGTATGATCCGGAAAAGAAGAGAGCAGGCTATATCGTAGATATGGCAAAGAAATACGATGCCAGAGGTGTGGTGGTTTTGCTGACAAAATTCTGTGACCCGGAAGAATTTGATTATGTAATCGTAAAAAAGGCCTGTGACAGGGCAGGAATTCCAATCATCCAGATGGAAGTCGACAGGCAGATGGTAAATTATGAGCAGGCAGGAACGATGATAGAAGCATTCAAAGATATGCTTTAACAGGAGGAGAAGGATATGATCGATAAAAGTAAAATGCCGGTAGCGGTGGGCGTTGCATTCGTATGGTTTACAACACAGTTTGGCGGAGGGTTTGCCTCTGGAGCACAGCTGGTTCAGTATTTCGTTGCTTTTGGTATTTGGGCGCTTATCACCCCGATTCTGGCTCAGGCCATCGGTGCGGTATTCCAGTGGTATGGGCTCCGGTTTGCAAAGATTCATGATGCTTATGATTACAGAACCTTTAACAACAAGTTTTACGGAAAATTCGCTCCTGTTTTTTCCAACCTTTATGAAATTGTATACATATTACTGCTGTGCCTGGCTCCGTCTGTTGCCTTTGCAACCGGAGGTTCCACCATGCAGTCCCTGACCGGGCTCCCATATATGGTCTGTACCCTGATCATCGGTTTGTTTATTTTTGCGGTGACCATTTTTGGAACGGATTTTGTAAGAAAAGCGGCGTCCACCTTGTCCGTTATTATCATTGCAGGTCTTTTGATCGTTTATATACCGAATATTATCGCAAGCTGGGGTAATATTACAGAAAACATCAGTACCTTAGCAGCGAATCCCGCACCTGCAGGCCCTGCTTTCTGGAGCTGTTTTATTTATGGTTCCTTCCAGCTGGCTTCCATCGGATTGCTGTACCAGCATGCTCAGCCATTTAAAACAGAAAAAGAAGCCGGAACAAGTATGATTTATGGATTTATCGTAAACTCCGTACTGATCATGCTTTCTACGCTGGGACTGATGGCAATTGCAACCAACCCGGATTTATCCAAGGATCCCCTTCCGGTTATCACTCTGATCAAAGGCGGCGTTGGAGCCGGCTTCATGAACCCCATGATTTCCATACTCATTATTTTGGGAGCAGTATCAACGGCGGTAAACATGATTGCAGGAGCGGTCCAGAGAGTGGTTGTTGCACTTGAAAAGCCTGAGGAAAGAAGAAACGAAGGAAAACCTACGGCAAAAACCCTGATCTGTGCATTGTTATGTACCATTCTCGCTTTTGCCATCGCCCAGTTCGGACTTCTTCCACTGGTAAAGGTAGGATACGGATATCTGGGTTATATAACCATTGCAGTGGTACTGGTTCCGTTCCTGATCCGGATGATCGGGGAAGCCATGGGAAAAATTGAGAAATAACTGACAGAACCGTGGGACAGAGGTTAGCAGGAGAATGAATATGACAGGCCTTTTATCAGAAACAATCGGAGAACTGCTTCATAAAAGAGCTGTTCTTACGCCGAATGCAGCAGGAATCTGCTATCAGGATAAACATTATTCCTGGAAAGAGGCGGATGAAATTTCGGATTTTTGGGCAGCTGACTTTATAAGAAAAGGAATTTCCAAAGGGAAACATGTGGCGTTATGGGGAACCAACAGCCCGGAATGGGTCATGGCGTATCTGGCTTTTATGAAGTCCGGGGCAGTTGTGCTCCCGGTCAATACATGCTATAAGGAACAGGAATTGAACAGGGTTTTAAAAGAAGCGGATGCAGATTATCTGTTCTATGGAAGGGGATGCGGTGATAAGGACTACGGACCGGTTATTGCAAATGCAGGGCTGGATGGTCCGGACAGCTTCTTAAAAGGGATCGTTTCCCTGGAGCATCTGCCTGATTGTGAAAAGCTTGACAACAGGAAGGAAGATCAGCAGCTTTTAAAAGAAATGAAACAGAACTTATCTTCAAAAGATATTGCAAACATACTTTTCACCTCCGGTACCTCAGGTGTTCCAAAGGGAGTGATGTTAAGCCACGAAAACCTGGTCAACAATTCTGCCGAAATGGTGCGTTCCATGCACTGGAACGAAAATGACCGCATGTGCTTAGCTGTTCCCCTGTTTCACTGCTTCGGCATCACAGCGGGCATATTGTCCGCTGTCCATGCCGGGGCGGCAATTTATATCAATCAGTATTATAAGTCCATTGGAGTCATGGAAAACATACAAAAAAATTCCTGCACCATTCTAAACGGCGTTCCCAGCATGTTCCTGGCTATGGTAAAAAACAACAGGAGAAAAGAATACGATTTAAGTTCTCTAAAGAGCGGAATTATTGCGGGTTCCGCCATTCACCCTTTGGATTACATCAATATCTGTGAAGAGCTGAAGATGGAGCATTTACAGCCTTCCTATGGGCAGACCGAGTCTTCCCCTGCCATTACCATGACCGGATATTGGGACCCAATCTGCCGGAAGGCTCTTTCAGCAGGCAAAAAGATCCCTTATACGGAATTAAGGATCTGGGATGAAGGAAGGAATTGCATTGCCGGCCCCGGTACTGTTGGAGAAATCCAGTCCAAAGGTTATCACATCATGAAGGGCTATTACAACCGGGAAAAAGAAACGGAAGCAGTGCTGGATCAAGAGGGGTGGCTTCACACCGGAGACTGCGGTTATCTGGATGAAGACGGCAATCTTCATATGACCGGACGGAAAAAAGAGATGATCATCCGGGGCGGTGAAAATATAGCGCCAATGGAAATTGAAAACTGTATCCTGGAGCTTCCGGAAATCAAGGCAGTGAAGGTGGTAGGAGTGGATGCCCAGGTCCTTCAGGAGGAAATTGCAGCCTGTATCATTACGGAGCCTGGAGCGGAATTTTCCGAAGAAAGGATCAGGGAGCAGGTTCGTCAGAACCTGGCGGATTATAAGGTTCCCAAATATGTTTATCGATTTGATTCATTTCCTTACAGCAACAGCGGCAAGGTTATGATCCATGAGTTACGGCAGGAAGTCGAGAAGCGGTTAGCGAAAAGAGGTTAAGGAGGAAACAACATGTATTTTACAAAACAGCATGAGCTTGTCCGGAAACTGGCGAGAGAGTTTGCGGAAAATGAACTGACCAATGAAGTCCTGGATGAGATTGAGGAAAGCGGGACATTTCCGGAGGAAATCCTTTACAAAATGGGAAAGGCCGGATTTTTCGGCATTAAGACGCCAAAGGAATACGGCGGTTCCGGCGGTGACGCCCGCTGCTACGTGCTGGTGATGGAGGAAATAGCAAGAGTCAGCGGAGTTGCAAGCATTTATGTATCTTCCCCTAATTCCCTTTCCGGAGGTCCTTTGTTATTATCCGGCACAGAGGAGCAGAAACGAAAATACCTTCCTTCACTGATAAGCGGGAGCAAAAAGCTCTGCTTTGCCCTGACGGAACCAGGGGCAGGTTCTGATGCAGGGGGTATGCAGTCCACCGCTGTTAAGGAAGGGGATTATTACATATTAAATGGAAGAAAGACCTTTATCACCATGGCGCCTTTATCAGATTATGCGGTGATCTACGCAAAGACGGATATGACAAAGAAAACAAAAGGAATCAGCGCCTTTATTGTTGATATGAAAAACACTCCTGGAATTTCCTGTGGAAAACCGGAGCATAAAATGGGCGTCATCGGCTGCGCCACCAGCGATATCATCATGGATAACGCAAGGATTCCGGCCGAAAACCTTTTGGGCGAAGAAGGTATGGGATTTATCAACGCCATGAAGACACTGGATACGGGCCGAATGGGAGTTGCCGCCCAGTCCATCGGAGTTGCCCAGGGGGCTTTGGACGAGGCCATCAAATACGCAAAGGAACGCAAGCAGTTCGGAAAACGGATCGGGGATTTCCAGGCAATCGCCTTTATGATTGCAGATATGGCCACAAAGCTGGAGGCTGCAAAGCAGCTGGTTTATAAGACCGCTTACTTAATGGATACCCATCAGCCTGCAACCATGGAAGCATCTATGGCAAAATACTATGCTTCTGAGGTCTGCAATGAAATCGCTTCAAAATCCCTTCAGATCCATGGCGGATACGGATTTATCAAAGATTATAAGATTGAGCGTATGTACAGGGATTGCCGTGTGTTCACCATTTACGAGGGTACCTCACAAATCCAGCAGCTGGTGATTTCCGGAAAACTGCTTAAGAAATAATGACTACACGGAAGGAGTAATGAAAACGATGAAAATTTTGGTTTGTGTGAAACAGGTGCCGGATACCAATGAAGTAAAGATCGATCCGGTAAAGGGTACATTGATCCGTGACGGAGTTCCCAGCATTTTAAACCCTGATGATGCGAATGCCTTAGAAGAGGCCTTGAAAATAAAAGATGAAAAACCTGGAACAACGGTTTCCGTTATTACCATGGGCCCGCCTCAGGCTGATGATATGTTAAGGGAGTGCCTGGCAATGGGGGCGGATGAGGCTTATCTGCTCAGCGACAGGGTCTTTGGAGGAGCCGATACCTGCGCCACCTCCACCACCATTGCTGCGGGTATTGAGAAAATCGGAGACTATGACATTATTTTTGCAGGCCGTCAGGCCATTGACGGGGATACGGCTCAGGTCGGCCCCCAGGTGGCCTGGAGACTTGGTATTCCGGTGGTGACTTATGTTCAGGATGTGAAGCTTTGTGAAGGAAAGGTGATCGTGCAAAGGCAGCTGGAAAACGGATATGAAATTCTGGAGGTTCAGATGCCCTGTCTCCTTACCGCCGTAAAAGAACTGAATGAGCCCCGTTACATGAGCATAGGCGGCATCATGGACGCATATGCAAAAAAGGTTACCATATGGAATCATGAGGATGTGGGACTGGATCCAAAAGACTGTGGTTTAAATGCTTCCCCAACTCAGGTTTTCCGTTCCTTTACTCCTGCTCCAAAGGGAAAAGGAGAGATGCTCGCCGGAACAGTATGCCAAATGGCTGAGCTGCTTACAGAAAAACTGAAAGAGAAGCATTATCTTTAAAACCCAGGAAAAGGAGGAAAGTTCACATGGCTGTAAATGTAATAAAAGAAAAATGCAGGGGCTGTTCCATCTGTGTAAAGAACTGCCCGTTTGAAGCAATTACAATGGAAAATAAACTGGCTGTTATCGGCACCGCCTGCACCAGCTGCGGCGTATGCGTGGAAAAATGTCCGTTTAATGCAATAGAAAAGACAGAAGAAACAAAGGAAACGGTTGATTTATCAGAGTACCGGGATGTATGGGTATTTGCGGAACAAAGAGAAGGAGCGCTCATGCCGGTGGTTAAAGAACTTCTGGGAGAAGGGCGGAAACTGGCAGCTGAGATCGGCTGCAGCTTATGTACTGTTTTATGCGGAAACCAGGTGGAGGGACTAGCGGACGAACTGTTTGAATACGGAGCGGATAAAGTCTATCTGGCGGATCATAAAGAACTGGAGTCCTACCGCACCGACGCTTATACCGCTGTGATCCATGATGCCATTAAAACCTATAAGCCTGAAATCGTCCTTTTGGGAGCGACCCACATTGGCCGTGACTTAGGTCCCTGCCTGGCCGTCCGCTGCAATACCGGACTGACCGCCGACTGTACGAAACTGGAGATCGATGAGCAGGATAAGAAGATCAAGCAGACCCGCCCGGCCTTTGGCGGTAATTTAATGGCAACCATCGTATGTCCAAACCACAGGCCCCAGATGTCAACGGTACGTCCGGGAGTCATGGAAAAAGCTGAAAGGCAGGAGGGCCGGAAGGGCCAGGTTATTCCTCTTACAGTAAACTTTGGAAAAGAGGACATCAGGACACGGATCCTTGAGGTGGTAAAGCAGGTAGGAGAGGCAGTATCCTTAACTGATGCGGAAATTATTGTATCCGGCGGTATGGGCCTTGGCAAAGCCGAAGGCTTTGAACTGTTAAAGAAGCTGGCTGATAAGCTGGGCGGTGTGGTGGCAGCCAGCCGTGCTGCAGTTGATGCGGGCTGGATCGACCATTCTCATCAGGTAGGGCAGACCGGGACAACGGTGCGTCCCAAGCTGTATTTTGCCTGCGGTATTTCCGGAGCCATTCAGCATGTGGCAGGTATGCAGAATTCGGAGCAGATCATTGCAATCAACAAAAACCCGGCAGCTCCGATTTTTGAGGTGGCGGATTACGGCATCGTGGGAGATCTTTATCAGGTGATCCCTGCACTAATAGAAGAACTGGACAAATAGAGGAGGGAATTAATATGGGAAAGAAGCTGTTGGAAGGAATCAAAGTAGTGGAACTGGCAACCTTTATCGCGGCGGCAGGCGCAGGACGTTTTCTTGCAGACTGCGGAGCAGATGTGATTAAAATCGAATCTGCCAAGGGAGATCCGTTAAGGCATACGGCTCCGTCGGAAGGAAGGCCTTTGGACATGTATGAAAATACGACCTGGGACTTAGAAAATGGAAACAAGCGGTGCATTTCTCTTAATATGAAGGCACCGGAGGGCAAAGAGGCATTTTTTAAGCTTTTGGAAGGTGCGGATGTGCTGATCACCAACTGGAGAGTCCAGGCCTTGGAACGGGCTGGACTGGACTATGAAACATTAAAGGTAAAGTATCCCAGGCTGGTTTATGCCATGGTAACAGGATATGGAGAATATGGCCCGGATAAAGACCTTCCGGGGTTTGATTTCACTGCATTTTTTGCAAGAGGAGGCTATCTCCATTCCCTGCGCCAGAGAGGAACGGTTCCCATGAATGTGGTTCCGGGAGTGGGGGATCATAACGTGGCCATGAATCTTGCGGCAGGAATTCTTGCGGCATTGTACCATGCAAAAGAAACCGGACAGGGAGAGAAAGTAGAGACCAGTCTGTTTGAGACAGCTGTCTATAACATGGGAATGATGATCCAGGCAGCCAATTATGACGGCCCGGCCAGAGAATATCCCATTAACATCAGGGAGAGCGCCAACCCCTTTAACGCAGCATGGAGAACAAAGGATGACAGATTCATTCAGACCTGTATGCCGGATTATAACACCTACTATAAGCAGTTCATGAAAGCTCTGGGAAGAGATGATCTGATTGAGGATGAAAATTATTTCCCAATCCAGAACCTTCAGGCAAAGGGGCTGGGGACGGAAGTTTATGACATCTGTATGGAAGCAATGGAAAAGAAAACGGCAAAGGAATGGATTCCGGTTTTAAAGGAACATGACATTGCATTCAGCGTTGCCCAGTCCTGGGAGGAGATTTTAGAGGATGAGCAGGCATGGGCCAATGACTGCTTCTATAAAATGCAGTACAACAATGGAAATGTGCGCACACTGGTAAGGCCGCCGGTCAAGTTCCAGGAAATGGGCGTTCCGGATTACAAGGGCGGTCCTCTCATTGGAGAGCAGGGACCGGAAATCCTGGAAGATCTGGGGTACAGAAAAGAGGAGATTAAGGAGTTTCAGGAGAAGGGAATCCTTTATGTGTGGAAGGATGAAAGGAAAAACTAGAACAGTCTTTGGATAAATAAAAGCAGAAAGGGAGTACATGGTACTCTTTTTCTGCTTTTATAAGGTTCATGGACCAGGTCATTCAGGACTTGTGGCCGGGGCTGGCAATGGGATAAGTCCGGGCCTCTATTTTAACGGTAATTTATATCGGAAACCCATTTCACCCTTAGGATCAGGAGGGTTGTAATAATGGCTGCCATATAATTGGAAAACAGGTTGCCCCAGAACACGGAATAAAAGCTTAGAAAGTGCTCTGTTGCCAGTATAAATATGTACCGCAGGAGCCATACCCGCAGCAGGCTGATAAAGAGGGTGATCCGGGTCTTTCCCAGTCCGATAAAGGCTCCTTGCTGGACCATACAGATACCAAAGCCGATCACGGAATAGGTATAAATATGAAGCGCTTGATTTGCCACAGCAAGAACAGAGGCATCCCTGGTAAACAGCACGGTAAGCTTTGAAGACAGAGGCACCACCAGTGCGATCAAAAGAGCGGCAGTAACGGCACTTATGACGCAGCCCGCCAAACAGGCTTTTTTGGCCTTTTCCGGCTGGTTTGCTCCCACATTCATACTGACCATGGTGGTCACGGCGGAACCAAAGGAAGAGGGCAGTATAAAGCAGATGGAAGTAATGTTATTGGCAATTCCCTGCCCGTTTAATACAACGGCTCCGTATTTTTCCACTTCATTGTTGATGAGGAAGAAGCCCAGGTTCAGCATCAGGCTGGAAAGCATGGCCGGAAAACCTATGCGCAAAAGGGTGTTGATGATATTGCAGTCAAACCGGAAGCCGGACAGAACAAATCGTTCGCCCGTTTCTTTTAAGAATAATTCATAATACATCCATCCGGTAATTATAAAGTTGGATGCCAGGGAAGCCATGACAGAACCCACAAGGCCCCATCGGAAAACCACTATAAAGAGGGCGCTGAAAATGATTTTTAAAATCAGCATGATCACCATTCGGACAAACGTGTCCTCCGGCTTGCCATTGGCATTCTTTATGGAATTATAGATGGATTCCATGAAAGAAAAGGGTGTCACACAGGCGCTCAACGCCAGATAGACAAAGACATCGTGGGAAATCTCCTCATTTACATGGGCTGATATGGGAAATGCAAGGGCAATCAGCAGCGGCGCCAGGAGAAAGCCCAGCAAAAAAGTAAAAACAATGATTTGAGTGGCAATTTTCCGGCTGTGCTTAAAGTCTCCGTTTCCATTGGACTGCCCGATAATGGCCATTCCGGCCACACTCACTCCCTGAGCCAGGGCGGAGATCATATTTACAATGGGAGTGCAGTAAGTGACGGCGCTTGCCGCCTGGGTTCCTACGAGATTGTTGAGAAACAAACCGTCGATGACCGGTATAGCGGATTGGATGAGACCCATCATAAGGGTGGGAACGGAAAGAAATAAAATGGTCGCGGAAACGGAGCCGTTAAGAATTAAATCCCGTCTCTGCTGGGTGCTTTGCTTTAAAAAGTTTGATTGCATGGTCGATTCACCTGATTAGTAGATTTGCGGTAGAGATTTCGGTCAGTACCGTACGGATTTTAACTATACGCTTGGGAAAATGGAATGTCAAGTGAACTTTTTTTCAGGCAGTGATTCTTTTTTCATTTAAAAACAGATCCTATTCTCTGGCAAAAAAATCCCCCCTGTTACATGCAGCTGGAAGCGGAATTCGTGAAAACGAATTTGTTGAGAAAAAGACTCATTCCGTCTTTCACATCTTCATTGACAATATTTTACCTCCCCGATATACTGAGATGGCAATGGTTAGTTATTACTAACTAAAAACAGGAGGATGGAATGATTAAAAGAAAGTTGATTCAAAAAACAGTAACACCAATACTGACAGCTGCTTGTGTACTTTCGCAGATTGGTATCGCCTGGGCGGGCGTATACACACAAGGCAACTGGCAATACGAAAAGGAAAGCTGGAAACATTATGAGGCTTCAGGGACTTTAAGCTCCGGCTGGATTCAA
Organism: Lacrimispora indolis DSM 755; assembly: GCF_000526995.1. Lineage (NCBI taxonomy): Bacteria > Bacillati > Bacillota > Clostridia > Lachnospirales > Lachnospiraceae > Lacrimispora > Lacrimispora indolis. The sequence goes on from NZ_AZUI01000001.1 coordinate 3,696,703, forward strand.
AAGGCTTCGGGCTGGTATTATCTTAGCCCGGAAGACGGAGCCATGATGACAGGATGGTTTCAGGATGAAAAGGGAATGAGATATTATCTGAACACCTCCAATGATGGCACAGAGGGGCAGATGCGCTCCGGCTGGTATCAGGATGGCAGCGGAATATGGTACTTCTTTCATACAGCCAATGACGGAGCCCTTGGAGCTATGAAGACGGGCTGGCAGTGGATAGACGGATATTGCTATTATTTTAATGCTGCTGATGGAGCAGACATGGGAAAAATGTACACAGGCCAGACAACTCCGGATGGCTATTTTGTCAATGGAGAAGGCCGCTGGGCGGAGGCTGACGGAACTGTCCATTACGAGGCCGGCAGAGGCTTAGCTTCAACGCCTGCAGCAGAAAACGCCAGGAAAACGGCATCTTCCAGCGGAGGAAGCAGTTCCTCTGGCAGTGGAAGTTCCTCAGGTGAAAGCAATACTCCAAATGAAAATAATTCCTCCGGCAATGGAAATAACGGAAACAATTCCAATGGGGATGAAGGTAATAACAACGGAGGTAATAATAGCGAAGGTAATAATAGCGAAGAAGGCAACAATCAGGAAGATCAGGATGTTTTTATAAATGAACAAAGGACAAAGCTGGTTGATTTAGGCTGGATACAGTATGCAGTAATTGCTTTCCAGGAAGGAAGCATAGACGATTATACCATTGAGATAGATGGGACGGATATTACGGAGGTTTGCACAAACGTAGATGATGACGGGACTGTGGTTAAATGGCAGACAACTTTGTGGAAACCCGGTACCATTACAGTCATCAGGGCATCTGACGGAAAAACACAGGAAGTAAAGATTGGAAACAGCGTTGCAACAGAAGCGCCGGAGATGGGCAGCCTTGGTTCTGCTCCCAGTGCGATCCTGACCAACGGATCCATATCTGTCTTTGATTATTGGCTGGATAATTACGACAAAGACGGCAATGTGCGTGTAAGCCCTGAGAAGACCACCTTTCGGTTAAACGGAAAGAGCCAGGAAACTTCTTCAGAGGTGCCTGCCGATTATTACATACCGGATACCTTGATTGATAAAAATGGGAACGGCAAGATCCAGCTTAAGATGTCGTTAAAGACTCTGGCCCAGGAAAGCTGGTTTGACCAGCTGAAAACCATTAAGGCTCAGGATCCTGAAAACACTGTTTTAAACAAGAATCTTGTTTTTACCACTTCAATGGAAACAGAATATGGAAAGACAGGAGTAATTACAATCCAGCTTCCCCAGACCAACCTGTTTGCCCGGGGACGTTATCAGCTGAACCTGTCTTCCGTATACAGCAAGGCAACCATGAACGTGCCGCTTCATCTTGTGGATAACAGGCTTTTTGTAATGAATTTAAATGCTTTAAATCCCAGTCCTAAGCAGGGAGAAGACTTTGCGTTTGATATAGTAGGACCGGATGGAGAAACCTTTGGAACAGAAATACTGTCCCCCATTTACAGAGTGGATCTGACTATGCCGTCAGGAAAAGTGAAGTCCCTCACAAAGATAGACCAATGGTATGAGATCGGCCCCATGCTTCATATTTGCGGCACGGATCCGGATGGCAATGTGATCACTGATGAAAGCGGTATATATACGGTTACGGCATATGCAAATGGCTACCAGACCATGACAAAGAAAGTGGAAGTCAACAGCAGTTCCCAGATTGTGGCAGAGGGCTTTACAATCTATGCTATGGCAGAATCTTTCGGCATTGATGCCATGTCCAGCGCTTCTGTTGTCATACCGGGAGATGGCGGTTCCGGCGGTTCTGGTTCTTCCGGCGGCTCACAAATGAACGGTTTCCTGATATTTGACCATGATATGCTGGCAAACGCATTGATTTTACATGAGATCAACTATGTGAGTGAGTACAGCGAGGCGGTTGTGCAGTGGTGGTATGATCAGAAAGCACAAGCTGTTATGGATGAAAATGCTGAAATAATTTATGATTTCACCCATTATTTAAATGCGGTGAAAGATGCAAAACTGGAGGCAGGAGAATATCTTTCCTTTGAAAAATATAAGGAAACCCAGACCGGAGGAGAGACCGGAAACCGTCCGTATCAGATTAAGCGGGTTCTGGAAGACGGAAAGTTAGGAACGGTTGAAAGCTTTCTTTCTGTGGTAGGAAAGTCAGCGCCGGCCCTTAAGGGAATGGAAGGAAAGCTGGGCGAGGATCTGGTACTGTCTTCTGATAAGGATGGGGAGTATATTTCCAAAATAACAGCGCTTTATCTGGACGGTTCTGCAATCGCTCTCAGAAGTGATGAATACATCACAGCTTATAAGACCAGCGAGACAAAGGAAAGTGTTACGATCCTGTCAAAAATAGAAGGAACAGGCGGCGGCACCCTTCAACTTACGGAAGGAGAACACAAGCTCCGCATTGTGGCAGAGGGATATAAGGAGCAGACGGTTATTCTGAATGTGGTTAAGGAATTAGAACAGTTTAATCTTTCACTGGCTGAGAATCCTGATAAAACAGATTCAGAAGAAGCGACAGCCTACCATGTGGGGCAGATGGTTTACATCAATGCTGCAGCCGATGAAGATGATGAAAGCCAGAAAGAGCTTCGCGGGGACTTTATGAAGAACTTCACAGGGGTGACCCTGACCGACCCGGATGACAATATAAGGAAAGTGCTTTCCAGTGAACAGGGCGGAATGTTCAGCCAGGACAATTATGAAAAGGGAGATTATTCCTTTGCTCTTCAGAAAAATCTGTTTCAGAAGGCAGGCATGTATACCGTTTTGGTGACTGCAGAAGGATACACAGCCAAGACACTGACCTTTGAAATTCTGGAAGCTGCCGGGAATCCGGTTGAAAATGAAAAGCCAGCACCTGATGTGGCAGCGACAAAATACGTGAAAGCATCTTTCTGGGATCCGGCATATTATCGTGTGACCTTTGATGTAACAGATGAGCAGGAAACAAAAGAGTATCTGAACGCAGATAAAGCAGTCACGGTCAACGGAATTCCTTATAAGAAGACTTCCATGTTATCTACTTCCAGACCAAATGAATATAAAGTATCTAAGGATGAAGCCTATGGAGTGGTGAAGTATCTTGACTTTACAGAAGATGGCTTTACGGAAGAAGAAAATGAAGTGATTATTGAGGTAGACGGCTACGGGACATTAACGTTTATGGTCGAGTTATTTGACCCTGAGGCAGGTATGGAAGGAAAGAGTGCTTCTGCAGCTGTTAAGGTTGAGGAAGAGGCTGTAGAAACTGAGGAAGGCAAAACAGAAGAAGCTAAGGAAGAAACCGTAGAAACTGAGGAAGATAAGACAGAAGAAGCTGAGGAAGATAAGACAGAAGAAGCTGAGGAAGAAACCGTAGAAACTGTGGTAGACAAGACAGAAGAGGGCAAGGACGAAACGGTGGAAGTTGAGGAAGGCAAGACAGAAGAGGGCAAGGACGAAACGGTAGAAACCGAGGCTGGCAAAACAGAAGAAGCTAAGGACGAAACGGTAGAAACCAAGGAAGAGGAAAACGGAAAGGAAGCTGCAGATAGTAAGGAAGAAGAAATTCAGGAAGAAACTGCAGAAACCAAGGAGAAATCTTCTGACAGCCAGGAAAAAGAGCCGGAGGATGAAGTGAAAATTGGAAAAACGGCTGATGTGACGGTTGAAGAATAAAAAGATGAATGAAAAACCTTTGTAAAAGGGAGATACAGTTTACTTCTCTCGGAAAGCAGACAAACCGGTGTCAGGACGCAAGTCCCGGCACCGATTTTCTTTATAAATAATATCTTTACATTTTATTCACTTTTCCTTTGAATCCCCGGAGTTGTCCTCCTCGTCTGATAAGAAAGTTTCCACAAACTTATCTTCAATCTTTTTATACCCGGAGACTACCCCGTCTTCAATTTTCTTGTAACCATTCACTACCTTGTTTTCGATGTTTTTTTGTGTTTCCATAAATTTGTTCATATGAAATCCTCCTAAGAAAATATTGTTTAATCCTTCACAAAGATTATATGTTTTTTGTATGCAATACTTTTTAGCTTATATTAGATAGTATTTTTAATGAAGATTGCAACATGGGCTGAATAGAAAAATGTTCTTTGTATTCTCCTGATCCGATGCAATGAAACGAATCACCTTGATCAAGTTTTCGTACTCGCTTTTGATGTCAATATATTCCGCCCAATTCAAACCGATATAAAATTTTGCCGGAGATTTGAGCATTTAATCTGGTGCAATATAGAAATCACCATGCCTGAGCTTATTTTTTTCTGTTCTTCAAAACTGCAGCAATAGCTACAATTGCAGCAACAACCACTCCAACGACTACTACGGGACCTGCCATGAGTTTCAACTCCTTCCTTTCATTTTTTATATACATTTTAAAATGGCACCTGTTAAAATAATTCAATCATTCAGCAGGTTTCCAGCTTTTTCGCAGACTTCATAAATCTCATCGTATTTCTTATCAATGAGAGGAGTAACTTCTGCAGACTTAAGGCTGCTGATCCTGCGAAAGAGCAGATAAGGGGCTACCCAGCCTATGAAGGCGGGAATAGCCAGAATAATGCACAAAGGGATATTTCCTGCCGTTACAGCAAATACAGAGCCTGCCATAAAAGCGGTACCAACCAGTCCGACAGCATATGCAACAGTTGCAGCTCTCGCAACCTTAGAAAATTCCAGTGACTGGATTTCAGCGACACCGGCATCAAACTGGCGCTGAAGTCTTGATATTTCCGCTTTATTGCGGAGCCTGCGGTTGCGTTTGAACTTTAACAGGGAATAGGTAGATCCCTGCGGCGGCACATGGGTACTTTCCAGTTCCCAACCAAAGCTGCGGTAGCTGTCCAGATAGACAGATTCCATACTGCGCTTGACAGTCAATTCCTTGTATTCATAGCCGATAAAGTTATTTTCATTTTTTGAAGTTTCATTCATGATTTTTTCTCCTTTCAAATATTGACATGAGTTTCTACTGTGATGTTTTCAGATTATTTTACGGTATTTTCAAAGAGCTTCCGGGAATGCTGAACATGGATTTTTCCTATTTTGATTCCGGCTGCTATCTGAAGTGTTTTCATTTGTTTGTACCCTTTTTCTTTTTATTCACATTAAAAAACTCTTTTTATAAATAGCTCCATGTTTTGTTTATGCCTTGTTTTCTTTGATGACTGAATCATAACTGTTTTATATTTCTAAATTACTTTATTTTGGTTTATAAATTATTAAATGCACTATATTTCAGTGAGTTTTGACATGGATAAACTTCTGATGAATACTCATCAGTTGGAAAACTTTCAAGGTGTATAGAAATCAAGATGAGCTAAGCAGGAATTCCCTGCTTATCCCATCTTGGTTACTGTTTGCTACCCTTTTATGAAGAAAGTAAGTTATTTTATCAGTTCATCACTCAGCTTCATAATCTGATCCGCATATTTTTTCTTTCTGCCATTGGTAATCAATGTATAGGCGGGATATGACAGTAATGCAATAATTAAGCCGGGAATGCCCATTACCAGACCTGGCTGCATGGCGTTCCACACCAAAATGTTTGACATTCCGGCACCCAGCAGCAGGGCGCCGCCTATACCCAGGATACCTGCCGTAATTTTTCCCGGCCTTTTGACTTTGCTGTCTAGCTCCTTAAGCTTCTCCATTTTGTTTTCTTCCCTGCTGAGATACTGGTTACGGATGCTATTGGCCTTGGACTTCTCTTGATTGGTAGTATTGTATTCGCTCATATGAACAGCTCCTTTTTGTCTTTATTGATTTATTTGATGGCTTTATCATATAAGGCTTCTGTTTCTGTTTTGCTTAAGTAATGTTTGAGTTTTATTAATCTGATTTTTTAAATTTATGTAGTTACAGAAAACACCGTCACCCTATGGTAGGTGGCGGTGTTTCGTCAGCCTTTGAGCAGTTTGTTTCCCCTTTCACAGATCTCATAAATCTCATCATATTTCTGTTCAATCTGCGGAGTAACTCTGGCAATCTTTTTCCTTACCTTTCCCTTGTAAACAAAATTGGGAAGGATCCAGCCGGTAAATGCGGGAATGGCCAATACAATGCACAATAAAATGTGGGGCGGCTGGCTTGTAACCGCAAAAACTGAACCGGCCATAAATGCTGTTCCAATGAGGGCAATTACCAGGGCCCATATGGTTGCATCTGAGGTCTTTGATTTTTCCATGGCATCAATCTCATTCATACAGGATTCAAAATGACGCTGCAACCGGGTCAGTTCCGTTTTGTTCAGTATCTTTCGGTCACGTTTCAGCTTAATTGTCACTTTTCCCAAAATCACGGAAGGCTGGATATTTTCATCGGCAATCCAGCCAAAATTCATATAACCATCCAAATACATGGAGGCACGTTCCCGGTCGGCAGTGATCTCTTTATATTCATAGCCGACAAAGTCATTGCCGTTCTTTGTAATTTCACCCATAATATCGACTCCTTGTGCCTGAGGTGGGTTAGGGGGCTTGTATGTCTTAATCCTACCGAAGCAGTGTTGATAAATTGCTTGTAACATGTTTGCAAAACATTAATCCGTATACTTTGCTTTGTGTTCAACAGGAATTCTAACGGTAAAAGTGCTTCCCTGACCCGGTACGCTGGCAGCATTGATCGTTCCGCCCATCAGCTGCAGGATGCGCAGTACAAGAGCAAGCCCCAGTCCATTTCCTTCTGTGGAATGAGAGGAATCACCCTGATAGAATTTATCAAAAATATGTTTGAGCGTTTCTTCGCTCATTCCGCGGCCCGTATCCGACACAGATACAATAACTTCATTATGTGTGGAGCTTTGCCGTAATGTCACCGTGCCGCCTGGTTCAGTGAATTTAATAGCATTGGAAAGCAGATTGTTCCACACCAGTTCCAGCAGGCTGGCGTCTGCTTCAATGGTTGCCCTGTCCTCAATATCAGCCACAAACTCAATGTCTTTTTGGGTCCATAAATCCTCAAACCGCAGTGCACATTCGCAAAGCTGCCCGCACAGATCATATGGCTCCGGAACCGGCTGCAAATTTTGTTTTTCCAGCTTATTCAGTTTCAGGAGATTGGTAATTAAATTATTCAGTCTGATGGAAGACTCCAGAATGGTATCAATGTAGCCTTCTTTTTGCGCATCAGTCAACTTTTCATTTTTTAACGCCTGTGCATAGTTCTGAATAATGGACAGCGGCGTTTTAATTTCGTGGGATACATTGGAGAAAAAATCTGTTTTCAGCGTTTCAATGCTGCCAAGTTCCTCCACCATTATATTAAAATCCGCAATGATAACATCTAAGTGGTCCCTTTTATCCGGCAGGTGCCTGGACGGGATATAAACAGAAAAATCGCCTTCAGCCACCTTGCGGGTGGCTTTGGCAAACTCCGCCATAGGTTTTTGATAGCGTTCCTGAAACTGATATTGTGTAAATACGGCAAAAGCCGCAGCAACAAATGTCCAGTAGATTAAGACCGCAATCACATATCCCATGGATAGTCTTTCATAATCTAAATAATCTTGAAGAATCAGCATCTGTCCCGTAGTCAGACCTGCAAGAGCCAAAAAAGTCAGCACGAAACCGGAAGCAGGAAACAATTTTGACTTTACCCTTGGATCGGAAAATTTTTGTTTTCTGCTCATACAAGCACCGCCTTATAGCCAAGCCCTCTGACGGTTACAATTTGAAATCCATCGCATGCGGAAAGCTTGTCGCGAAGCTTGGTGACATAAACATCTACGGCACGGAGGCTGGTTTCACTTTCCACTCCCCAGAACTCATCCATGAGTTGGGCACGGGTAAACGTCTTTTTGGGATAGGAAAGAAGCTTGTAAAGAATATTGAATTCCCGCAGTGTAAGCGGGATGTCTTCACCGTCAACCGCTGCAGTAACAGCATCGGCATCCATTGAAAGGTTGCCAACCACCAGTTTCCGATCCTCCATAATGTTGGCGCGCCGCAGTAAAGCTCCAACCCGCATGATGAGTTCATCCATGTTAATGGGCTTGACCATGTAATCGTCAATGCCCAGCTTAAAACCTTTCTGTTTGGAAACAATATCATCCTTGGCGGTCATAAACAGAATCGGAATGGTTTTATTTAGCTGACGCACCGTTTCCGCAAATTCAAATCCATCGATTTCAGGCATCATAATATCAGAAATAATCATGTCGTATAAGTTGCTGTACATGAGATCATATGCTTCCCGGGGATTTAAGCAGCCCTTGGCTTTGTAGCCGCTGTCATTTAAATAAGTGCATACGATTTGATTGAGCTTAACATCGTCTTCCACCACTAATATGTTGATCATTTTTCACTCCTCCTGCTGATTTTTTTATTTCCTGCATCAATAAGATGCATTTTCAGCTGTATCGTTACCAGGTTCTGCAGACTTATGAATTCTGCTTTTGAACTGTCCGTTTTAAGCTTTACATATAATACCGGCTCGCCAGATATACTTTCTGAATATCCCGTTGGTTTCATGGGAATATGCAGCGTCTCTTTCTTCATAAGCTTTTTGACTTCCCGGTAAGCTGCTCCGTAGTTTTTGCCGCTTCGAATCCTTTGTATGCGGATAATCATGATTATACCAAGCATGGCAGCACAGCTTCCCATCAAAATTCCAATCAGACCATTAGCAGCCGGATGAAGATGCACCTGGGTATCCGCAAAAGAGAGGATCGCTGTTTGCGTGAGTACAAGGCAGATAAGGGATGACGCCAGGTTAATCATTTTAATCGCGTGAACCAGCAGCGTATGGTTATGGCGTTCAATAATCACTCCGCGAATATTGATGGTAAGCTCCGCAAAGGTAAAGGTGGCAATAGCAATAGCTGCATACATGTGATAGACACTGGTTGCAGGGTAAAAAAACAACCGAATGGAATACCCGATGTACAAAAGGCTGGAAAACGTTAAGATCATTCCGGAAAGCATATAATAACGGTATTGTTCCTTCAGATCTTTGGCTTTTACAATACCTGCAAGTGCAAAATATTTGGCAATCACCATTCCAAAGGTGTATAGTGCGTTTACACATGTAAAAAACGACATGGACACAATGCCCATGGAGAGCTTTCCCAATCCGACAAAAATATTAGCGGCTCCAAGGGCACCGGTTACTTTCAGCGACCGGTTGACGTTTGGCGCAAAGCGTTCTGTCAGGTCGGAATTAGTATGACGAACCGTTTGAAGCAGTGCCGGTGATGGCTTCGTTTTCTGTTTCATTGGCATCACCTCATTATTATACAGTATTATGCAGCTGAATAGCAGCTTAAATAGAAGCAGCCTTCCTATCACTTCCTGAATTGTATTTTTTTCTTATTTAATATTTGTTTGAGAAATGTTTAAGTTCTGTTAATACGAAAAAGAAACCATTTCTGCTTAAAACAACAAATTAACAATACTCAAATAATTCTTAAGCAATTCAGAAACATGAATCAATTAGAATCACTTTAAAAATCAAGCAAAAAGCTTAGTTATGGAGTGTGAGAGTCTGTGAAAATTATTAATGTATTGCTGACCAAGCATGTGGATCTGGTTCCCATATCCTTTATTTTTTGAGTGACCGTGGATATACACACGCATCGATCGGATTAGGGGATGATCAATATTTTTATAGTTTTAATTACCGGGGTTTCTGAGCAGGCATATACCATGCTTCAGAAGACAATTCAGCGGTTTCGGGACTGCCGGAGTTATTTCAAGTATACCCGGTTCGGTTTGTTTTGCTGTACTTTTCATGTTCCGTTTATCTGGAAAAACCACTATTTCTGTTCTCAGTTCGTCGCAGAGCTGCTCCATGCATCGGGTGCGGTACAGCTGAGAAAACCAGCACACCTGTATCTGCCTGATCAGTTTTGCAGTGAAGTGGAGTATTGTGGCAGGTTGGTACACACGTTATACAATGTGGTTTAAAGCTTTGATTATGCCATACAGGAAATAACAAAAGAAAACAGATAAACGGAGGGTGGGAAATGGAGAACAAGAAAAGTAAAGCCAAAAGCAAGCATGCACAAAGCAGCTTTATTATAGCGAATACGGCAAAGGTCAATAAAATTATAATAGGATTGCTGACCATCATTTTTATAGCGGCGCTGCTTCTACAGTGGATTGGCCTTATGGAACTGCCAGGAGGAGTGCTGGAATCGCTGATTGCAGAGCTGACCGCAGCGGCAATATTGATTGTAAAGACCAGGAAGCATACGTTATCCATGGCGATCCTTTTTATGACTATTTTGACTTGTACGGTTTCCAGTATCGGCGGTCCATATACCGGAATGATTATTGCAACGGTACTTAGCGTGGTTTCGCTTTATTTGAACAAATCGATTTTATTCAGCTTTGGCGGGGTGTACACCATTACCTTTACCGTCATGTATTATCAGAATTACCAGCGGTTTGACAGCGGATACATAACAAAACAAGTGCTGAACAGCTTCGGGGATATTCGGGGAGCATTTGATAAGATAAACTATTACATAGAAAATGAACTGGACAAGGTGGACCAGGTAAGCCATATCTTTTCACAAATACGGGAACAGTCTGAAAATATATCAGCTATTTCTCAAAAACAGCTCACAACAACAAATGAGATGCTGGCTGCGACCAGGGAACAGTACGGGAGAGTGGAGGTGATCTGTACATCCATAAACAGCATCAGGGATTCAAGCGTTCGTCTGCAGGAAGTGATTGAACATAAGTAATGCTGGCTTTCAGGACTGTGGCACCAGTTATTCAGTGCCGCAGTCCTATTATAATTTTGAATTTAACCATACACAGAATCACGATGCTCATTACCGCCAGATCCATCTGTAAGACCTGTGGGTATGAAAAAATAGGATTGGGGCTGGCGTTTTTTCAATTTGCAAGCATTTCTCTTATACGGCAGCCTCTTTCATATGCCTGGCTCAAATAGGAGGCAAGGGGAATGTTCTTATATTCCGGCCTTCCCAAGATGGAAAGCTCTAAAGTGAGCGGTCCCTCATAATGTATCTCATTTAATTTCCTGGCATACCAGTCCCAGTCAAGAATTCCGTCAAAAGGAAGCAGGTGGCGGTCATCCCGATAATCGATATTCCCGGGCTGTGTCACTCCAAAATTATCATGGATGTGAATGCATTTCAGACGGGAACCGAATTTTTTAATCATATCAATGTGAGGGGTATAGCATGCATTATGGCCGCAATCCCAGCAAAAACCATGAAAAGGGTCTGTGATGTATTCCATTACGGCATCAATGTGTGGGAGTGGCTCAAGGTTTTCAAAACAGATATGTACATTTTTTGATTTTGCGTAATAACACAATTCAGCAAACAGATTCAGCCCTTCCTCAGAAACGTTGGGAGCAGTGTTGCCTACTGTTACATGCATGACACATTTGTCTACCTGGATTTTCCGGCAGGCATTAATGATGGTTTTCAAATAATTCAAATACTCTTTCCCTGCAGAACCGGCTTCCCAGAGCCGGTTTGCATATTGGAACGGAGCATGTATGGTCTCAAAATTCAGCTGGTTTTTTAAAGCTTCCTCTGCCCAGAATTCAATGGGCTCAATGCCGGTGAATGTGGTAAAAACACCATTAAAACCGGTTTCTTTAATTAGTTGAAATTGTTCCTCCACAGATACTTCACTTCCGATAATCGTGGAGATATTGATGTCTCTCATAATTTTCCTCCTGTTTTTCAAATTAATATATTAAGTTCATGATAATTCCCTGCGGATAATCACCGTATTTCTCACCAAATAAATTAATACCTCCAATATATCTGGCATCTTTTTTTATGGCTATGATCAGAGAAATATATGGGTATTTCTCCAGTTCCAGATCTCCGATATGCAGATCCGGATTTATCAGCCTTCTGTCCAAGTATCCACCGTCTTCCCTGACAGAAAACGTTTTTAACAGGCCATACTGAGTTCTTCCATTGGACCATGCAGCAGGCGTCAGACGTCCCCGTCTGGCTCCGAAATCGCCGGGCGAGCAAAATGTAGTGATTTCATGCCCATTTACTGAAATTGTAATATCGGAGGGCCAATCTTCCAGATAACCGGGGGCTTCTGAACATAATTCCATAGAAAATGAAATCTCATGAAGATCCAGCAAAGGATTGATCAGATTTTGAAAACGATATTCAATAAACCCCTGCTGAAACCATAAAAGCTGAGCCTTCATGCGATAAGGGGAATAAAACGAAGTAGGACTGTCGTATGTGTCAATGGCTCCGTTTTCATCTGCCAGTCCACATGTGGGTTCAACCTGACACTGAAAATAATTGCCGATGGGCATGTCAACTACGATGGTGTTATCCACAACATCCAAATCAGAATCAAAGGTCTCCAGAGTAAATGTCTGTATGCTGCATATGCATACCCGCATGGAACCATGGTTTCCGGGCTGGGTTTCCGTCACGACCATACGGGCTTCCTCCAGACATTTGATATGGGCGGCGGTTGATGATACAGGAATAGATAAGATAGAAGCAATTTCCTGTATTGACAGAGGGGTTGTTTTTAACAAATTTAAAATATTGAGCCGAACCGGAGAGGAGAGTGCTTTCCCAATCGAAATAATATGGCTGTGATGGGCGAGGTTACTTAGGTTTAATTCAATATCCCGTTCACCAATAATCTTAACAGGAGCTTTTTGTTTTTTCATAGGAATCCCTTTCTTACATTATTACATTATTTTTGGAGTTAAAATCGATTATTAAAAACATAAAAAATGGAATAAAAAAATAAAATACAACAAATGAGAATGAGGTAATTTGTGCATTATATACAAAATAAAACAATTTATCCTCTCGATATTGACGAATAAAACAAAACATGATACTATTTGGTTAACAAAAATACAGTAATAATCTTACTGGAAATGAGAAGTGGTTACTCATTTATTACAGTATTATTATAATAAATAGTGGGAGGATTTTCAAGTAAAATTTCAAAAGAAAAGGAGAAAAACATGAAAAGACAGGCGGTATTATTATTATCCACATTGATGGCTTTTTCCCTGGCAGCATGCGGGGGAGCCCCTTCTTCGAAAACGACGGCGGAAAAAACTGAGGCAGCGGCGCAGGAGACAGCACCTGCATCCGATGCGGAAAAAGGAGATGAGCGGACAAAGATTACCTTTATTAATGGATTTACCGGGGGCGACGGTCCTTTTATGAGAAAAATCGTAGACGGTTTTAACGAATCACAGGATCAATATTTTATAGAACAGCTGCAAGATGCCGATCATTATACAAAATTTAAGTCTGATCATTTTGATATGCTGATCATTCATGCTGACTGGATTTCCACTTATCATGCTTTGGGACTTCTTAGGGAGGTATCGGATTTGTATGACAAAGCTGGAATATCTTTTGATAAGGACTTCCATCCGATTACCCAGTCCTATGCGAAATATGATGACGGAGTCTTTGCCTTCCCTTTGGATCTTTATGCAGAAACGTTTTACTATAATAAGGAGCTGGTTGATACTCCGCCAAAGAATTATGACGATATGATAGCGCTGCGCGATAAGCTTGATTCTGTAAATACCGGTATTTATCCCATTGGAATTCCTCTGACAGGAGATCAGCAGTGGGCATGGATGACTGCCCTTGGCCAGTCTGGATGCAACTGGGTCGAAGGAGAGCATATCAAAATGGATACCGAAGAAATCTGCGATGCGTTTATGAAGGTACATAATCTGATTTATAAAGACCACCTCAGTGCAGAAGGGCTGGGAGACCAGGATCATTACAATACTTTTGTGAATGAATCTGCGGATAATGCAAGCGTTAAAAGCGCCGTATGTCTCACAGGTCCCTGGAATTACACGGCAGCGAAAGAAATTCTGGGGGACAATCTTGGAATTGGGGTTCTTCCTCAGTTATACGGAGATACGCCATGCGTACCTGCCGGCGGACATACGTTCGGTGTATCTGCTGAAGTGACGGACCAGAAAAAACTTGATGGTATTGCAGCATTTATGAAATATGCATATCAGCCTGATGTGATGCTTAACTGGGCAGATTCCGGTCAGGCGCCCATCCATCTGGCAACCATGGAAAAAGTGAAGGACAACCCGGAAAAATATCCGGTTGCAAATGTTAATTACGGAATATTTGATGATGCGATGATCCTTCCGGCAATTTATAATATCCGCGAACAGGTCAAATATGTTAACTCAACAGTTTGGGCACTGGTGCTTCAGGAACCTGAATTAACCGGAGATCAGCTGATGGCAGAACTGAAGAATGCAACGGATATTGCTATTGAGCTTTCGGAACAGTAATCAATAGATTCAGTTAAGATAACAAGGTTTACAGAAAGTAAAGGAAAATTATGAAGAAAAAGAGCATGGCTGTCTTGTTTATAGTACCTTTCATTATCTTTTTTATTATGTTTTGGCTTATGCCGTTTGTATATGGCGTTATCATGAGCGTAACTAAGTACAGCCTTGTAAAGGGAAATCAGGGTTTTGTTGGATTGGATAACTATATCAAGATACTATTTTCTTCTTCCATGTATCATAAGGCATTTATGCTTGGTCTAAAAAATACCCTGATTTTTGTAGGGGCGACGACACCTTTTCTTGTAGTGGGAAGCCTGGCTCTGGCACTTTTGCTGGACCGGCTTCCCGGGAAGGTGAGAGGAGCGTTCCGGACGATATATTTTGTATCTTATTCTGTATCGGTAACAGCGGTAACCGCCGTTTTTATATGGCTTATGAAAGGAAACGGCGGGTATCTCAATAACCTGATGCTCAGCATGGGAATGATTAAAAAAGCGGTCCCATGGCTGGAACAACAGCCGTTTGTGTGGGTTTCACTGACAGCAGCCACTGTATGGTGGACAATCGGCTATAATATGATGTTGTTTGTAAATGCCCTGAATGAAATAGACATGCAGTTATATGAAGCGTCAGCAATTGATGGTGCCGGTTTTTGGACACAGCTTAAATACATTATTTTTCCAGGGATTAAAAATGTATTTTTCTTTGTGCTTATGACTACGATTATTGCCTCCTTTAATGTATATGGACAGACCAGGCTGATGACTAAGGGCGGGCCTGGTGAAACGACGAAGTCTTTCATTATGGTGATTACATCCACCATTATGGACAGAAATGATCTGGGAGTCGGAAGTGCCATGACCGTATTGATGGGGACCGTGATTGTGCTTTGTTCAATTGGTCAGTATTATCTTACCAAAGAAAAAGAAGAATTAAGGTAGGTGGAATTATGAAAGAAAAAAATTTCAGTAAAATATTTTTAGTTGTTCTTGCCTGCCTGGTTGCATATATCTTTCTCCTTCCGCTTTTGTTTATGTTCTTTACCAGTTTTAAAGGAATTGCAGAATCCGTTACGTCCAAAACTCTTCTTCCCAAGACGTGGACATTAGATAATTACAGGGAGTTGTTTATGAATACCGCTACATCTCCCATACTCCTCTGGCTTTTTAATACGGTGATTGTTACGGTAGCAGGTACAGCACTCAGAATTACAGTCAGTGTACTGGCTGCTTATTCCCTGGCCAGACTTCCGCTGCCAGGCAAGAGTTTTCTTTTGGTATCACTGATCTGGGCCATGGCAGTCCCGGAAATTGTGACGTACTTTCCTCTGTTTTATACGTTCAAGTTAATGGGAGGTTTAAATACATTCTGGCCTCTGATTCTGCCGTCAGGATCCGGAGTTATGTGCATATATCTGATATACAATTTTCTGTTAGCTTTCCCGCAGGAGCTGGAGGAGGCCGGATTCGTGGAAGGGGCCAATGTTTTCCAGGTATTATGGCATATAGTGCTGCCGTCAGTCAAGCCGGTCGTTATTACGCAGGCATTTATTACATTCTTAGGTTTATATAACAGCTACTTGTGGCCGTCGCTGGTGATTAACAGGAATGAAACAAGAACTATCACATTAGGGATTGCAGCCCTGGTTTTGGGAGAAAATTACACAAATCCGGGAATGATGATGGCATCGACTGTGATATCGGTGCTTCCGGTCATGGTTATCTTCATTTTTGCCAACAAATATATTGTTAAAGGCTTTACGCAATCGGGAATTAAGTAAGGAGAATAGCAATGAGAGAAGAATACCCCCGTCCGGACTTTGTGAGAAACGAATGGATGAATTTAAACGGTTCCTGGGATTTTATATATGGTAATGATAAAACAAAGATTGAAGTTCCGTTCGTGTGCCAAAGCGAAAAAAGTGGTGTCAATAAGAGAATAACGGAAGATCATGTGACTTATGAACGCAGGTTTTGTGTGCCGGAGAAATGGAAGGGGAAAGAGATTCTCTTAAATTTCGGTGCTGTGGATTATCAGTGCAGGGTTTATATTAATAACAGTTGTATTGGCAGTCATATTGGGGGACAGACGACCTTTTCATTTCCAATTGCTGAATATCTGACATGGGCGGAAGAGACAATAAGGGTTGAGATTGAAGATCCGTTAAAAGATGAAATGATTCCCAGAGGAAAACAGTTCTGGGAAGAGGAGTCCAGTTTTATCTGGTATACCCCAAGTACGGGAATCTGGCAGACGGTCTGGTTGGAACCGGTTTCCGAAACCTGTCTGAAATGGGTGCATTTTACATCGGATATTGATGAGGGAACTGTACGCATCGATTATCAGCTGACTGAAACGTCAATTTTGCCATGCAGAGTGCATTTGCTCATCACCCTGGGAGAGGAAGAGATCTTTCACGGAAATATGCTTTGCAATACGGCAAGAAACAGTCTGACTGTGGATATCTTTCGAAAAAAAGCAATGGAAGGTTCCTTTCATTTTATGGGAAACTACTGGAGTCCGGAAAATCCGGTCCTGTATCATGTGTTCATCCAGGTAGAAGAAGGAGATTCCGGCATAAGGGCAGATGTGGTGGAATCTTATTTTGGAATGAGAAAAATACACGTAGAAGACGGAAAGCTTTATTTAAATAATCAGCCTTATTATCAAAAACTTGTTTTGGACCAGGGATATTGGAAGGAAGGTCTGATTACGGCTCCTGATGATCAGGAATATTGTAATGACATCTTAAAAGCAAAGGCTATGGGATTTAATGGCTGCAGAAAACATGAAAAAGTGGAAGATCCCAGATTTTTATACTGGGCAGATAAACTGGGGTTCCTTGTATGGGAAGGTATGGCTAGTTTCTGGTCCTATACACCTCAGGCGGCTGCGGCATTTACCAGGGAATGGCTGGAGGTCATAGAAAGGGATTATAATCATCCTTCTGTTGTGGTTTGGGGATTGCTGAATGAAAGCTGGGGAGTACCTCAAATTTATGCCAATAAACAACAGCAGAGTTTTGCACAGTCATTGTACTATCTGGCGCATGGACTGGATTCGACACGTCTGGTGATTTCTAATGATGGCTGGGAAATGACGGAAAGTGACATCTGTGCAATTCATAGCTATAAACATGGTGACATAGATGATAAGAAACAGCATCAGCTGTTTGCAGAATGTCTCAGGAAGGTGGATGGTCTTCCTTTTATTATGGAAAAGCATCCTTATGCAAAAGGGTTTTCCTATAGCGGACAGCCCATTGTTCTTACGGAGTGCGGCGGAATCCGGATAAAGAAAGAAAAGACTGAAGAAATTACCGGAGAAAAGGCAATGCGGGCGGGAGGCCAGGATTGGGGATATACCTCTGTGCCGGACACTGATTTTCTGAAAGAGTATGAAAGGGTGATTCATGCAATCTATGATTCGGATTTGATCAATGGTTTTTGTTATACGCAGCTGACTGATGTGGAACAGGAATCAAACGGACTTTTGACGAGGGATCATCAGTACAAGTTTAAGCCGGAAGATATTCGGAAAATAAACGACCGGAAAAGATGAGAAAGCCTTGGATCAGCCTTGGCAATCATGAAATTGGAGAGAATTATGGGTAACAGGGAAATTTTGAATCAAACGAAATTATTTGTACTGGATATGGACGGAACGTTTTATCTGGGGGATCAGATTCTTTCCGGTGCCCTGGACTTTTTAAGGGAAGTGGAAGATAGTGGGCGCCAGTACGTTTTTTTTACAAATAACTCCTCGAAATCTCCGGAAAGCTATAGAAAGAAACTGGAAAAAATGAACTGTTATGTAAGCAAAGATCAGATCATGACATCAGGAGATGTGACGATTCAGTATATCAATACCTTTTATAAAGGGAAAAAGGTATATCTGATGGGAACAAAAACACTGGAAGAAAGCTTTGTAAATGCAGACATTCCTTTGACTCAGGATATGCCGGAACTTGTGGTGATTGGCTTTGATACTTCCCTTACATATGAAAAACTGGAAAAGGCCTGTACTTATATCCGGAATGGAGCTGTGTTTCTGGCCACTCATCTGGATATTAACTGTCCGACAGAAAACGGATTTATTCCGGACTGTGGTTCTGTTTGCGCGGCAATCAGCCGTTCCACCGGTGTAACCCCCAAATACCTGGGAAAACCTTTTAAAGAAACCGTTGATATGGTAGAAGAAAAGACAGGATTTGACCGAAAGGAGATGGCGTTTGTTGGAGACAGGATTTATACAGATGTGGCGGCCGGAGTGAAAAATGGAGCGGCTGGTATTCTGGTTCTGACCGGAGAAACAAAAGAAGAAGATCTGAGGGTTTCCGCGATATCCCCTGATGCTGTTTTTAAAAGCATAAAGGAGATGGGAGATACCTTGAAGCATTTACATATCCGGTGATCAATGGGGCGCGGTGCGGAAAAATATGCCGCCGGAATATCCAGGACGCTTCCTGTTGGGAGTTTCCGGCGGAAGACCGGAAGATAAATACGATCAAAATCCCAGACAAAAGGGACTGTGTGCCATTCATGGACACAGTCCCTTTATAATTTAGAATTAAACTTCATCATGTTATCCCGGTTGTTCTTTTTTCAATAGAACGCCAACGCTCTCGAATAATTTTTAACTCTATCTGTGGATTCATTCTTCAAAAGGGTATGGGTTCCTCCATCTGATTTTTTCTGTTTCTTCAATACATTCAATTATGGTCTTTTACCCGTACCATTTACACCCGGCAATCCTGATATTTCTCCGATGAAAATGGAGATAATAAATCCCTTCCTTTAGATGGATTGTATGACCTGTATAATTTTTGTATTTAGCCCGGCACAATGTAATGACGTAATTAGCTTAGTGTGCGATGATGATGTTTTGACTGCAGCTGCCGCCGTAATCTTCGGTTATGATGAAGATATTAGGCCGTTCCTGTAATGGAATATTAAACATTGCTGTAGCCTGAAATTTAGAGCTGTCTGCCAGAATGTAGGAAGAATTACTGGCTTGTATAGCAGCATTTTTTATATTGTGTTCGTACTCATCTGCGGATAGCAGTTCCAGCTGGCTGCCCACACCGTTGGCACCTAGAAATGCTGAATCAAAAACATAGGAATGTATCATTTTTACGGTCTGCTCACCGGCGGTGGAACGAGTACGTTCTTTAATAAATCCGCACAATAAAAAAGTCCGTATATTTTTTTTGTTTAAAAGTTCGGCATGGGGAATTCCGTTGGTAATGACAGTGATTGAGGTATCATGAATATAGTTAAGCATGGCGAACGTCGTTGAGCCGGAACCGATAAATATTAAACTGTTAGGCTTTATTTTCTCCGCCGCTGTTTTTGCAATTAACTTTTTTCGGTCAGCGTGAATTGTCTGCTTTTTGTTCATAGACATTTCGGCAACACCCTTGTCTTTTTTTATGCCGCCGTGAAATCGTATGATGGAACCCTCCTTTTCTAAAGCAGTCAGATCTCTGCGTATGGTTGTAGGAGAAACATCCAACAAATGTTCCAAATCAGAAAAGAATAGGAAAGGCTGCTGCTCTAATTGTGCTAATATAATATTCTTCCTTTTATCAAATCCCATTAATTTATGCCCCCTGAATTAATCATTCTACAAGTAGTATAGCATAAAGAATTTATAGTATCAATGCCAAAAATGATCATTTGAAACTATTAAACCAACCAAATGATTGAAAATAACCATAAATGGTTGACAAAGATTTATAATAGGTGATAATATATATATTGATAAACATATGGATATACAAATTTATTAATTTTAACTAAAACAAGGAGGGTTCTATGGAAATTAAACTGGCAAGAATTGACCATAGGCTGCTGCATGGCATTGTTGCTTCTCAGTGGGCACCGAGCGTAGCCGCTATGAGAGTCATGGTTGTAGACGATGAAACCGCCAATGATGTAATGAAAAAGGAAAGTATGAAACTAGCAAAACCAGCAGGATGCGCATTATCAATCATTACTTTGGAAACTGCACTGACCAATTACAAAAATCATAAGTATGACGGTCAAACTGTATTTCTTATTGCAAAATCGCCGAATGTAATTGTTGAATTTCAAAAGTCAGGAATTGCAATTCCAAAATTAAATATCGGCGGAACAGAGCAGGGCAGAGATTCGGCAGTCATTTTCTCCAATCGGGCCAATGCCACAGATGAGGAGCTTGAAATGTATCGTTACTTAATGAGTAACGGCACAGAGGTAACTGTTCAGTATATCTTAGCTGATAAGAAAATACCATTGGGGTCATTTATAAAGTGAAAAAATACGAAATGATGTGGAGGGTAAACCTATGCTGTCAACAGGGCAAATAATATTAATTACACTTTTGGCATTTTTAATACCAATTGATAAATATGGATTGACAATAGGACTCAGGTGGCCGATCATATCGGCATTTATTGTTGGTTTTATTCTGGGAGACATGCAGACTGCCTTATATATAGGAGGGACATTGCAGCTGATGTCACTGGGGGTAGCGAGTATTGGCGGAAGCAGTGTGCCGGAGTATGCCACTGCAGCGGTTATCGCTACGACTATAGCTGTAACAACGGGAAAGGGCATGGAGGCCGGACTTGCCATAGGGCTTCCGGTAGCTATGCTGGGTGTACAGCTGGATGTATTTGCAAAGATCCTGAATGGGTTTGTTGGGAGGAAATCGCAGCAGTACGCAAATGAAAAAAAATTCAGATCTATGATCAATGTCCTGTTTACAGGACCGGTTATTATGGGACTGACTGCTGCAATTCCAGTATTCGTTGCTGTGCGGCTGGGGCCGGATGTTATCACTGGAATATTGAATTTTATGCCGAAATGGTTCAGTCAGGGATTGACAATTGCCGGCAAGGTATTGCCTGCGGTGGGGATCGCTTTGCTTTTGAACTATATGCCTGTGAAAAAATACATGTATTATCTGATCGGCGGTTTTTTCCTGGCGGCTTATCTTCAGGTACCTATTCTAGGAGTTACGATTGTTGGTATTATAGCGGCTATGAAATATTACTCGGATCATAATTCGTTTGGGGTTGCAGGTGCAGGAGCTGATTATTCAGGGGGATTGGAAGATGAATAAAAATAATCCGGTTTTGACAAAAAGGGACATTACAAAAGTAGCAGTGCGCTGGATTTTAATGGCAATGAATACCTATAATTTTCAGTCCCAGCAGGCATCAAGTGTGGTATTTGCTTTAAATCCTGCTTTGAGGAAAATTTATAAAGATGATCAGGAATATCTGGAGTCAGTAAATAACCATTATAAGTATTTTAATTGTATGCCATGGCTGGCCAATTTAATATTGGGTGCAACTCTGGCTATTGAAGATAATGGCGGAATTAAGGATAAGGAAATAGTACAAAATTTTAAGACAAGTCTGATGGGACCTCTTTCAGGCGTAGGAGATACCATATTTTGGGTACTGATCCCCACGATCTTAGGTTCCATATCCGGTTATATGGCTTTACAGAATAATGCTGTTGGTGTTATTGCCTGGATGATGATCAATGTGGCATTTATGGCCTTGAGGGTAAGTTTCTTCCACATCGGATACAGGCAGGGGATGAAACTGATCACTTCTTTTGGAATGCAGGTATCGCTGTTAACTGAATGTGCTTCAATTCTGGGCCTGACAGTAGTTGGATCCCTGGTTTCTTCGGTTGTAAGCGTAAAAGTACCGCTGGTATTAAATATTGGTGAGGTGGGAATGGAGATTCAGCCTATGCTGGATAAAGTTTTACCGTCTCTGGTCCCTGTTTTGATTACGTTTGGAGTATACAAAGCGTTGAAAAGCAAGAAAATCGGTATTACCGGAATGATACTTGCCGTCATAGTGCTATGTATGGCAGCAGCGTATTTTGGAATTTTAGGATAGTGAGGAATCATGTTTATGAGAAAAATTATAATAGCATCTCATCATCAGATGGCATATGGCCTGTATCAGACCGTACAGTTTTTGACGAAGGCACCGCAGGTATATGAGATCAGTGCCTACGTGGATGACATTGATATCCAAAAGCAAATAGAAGAAGTATGGACACATATCGGGCCTGATGATGAAGTGTTTATCTTTACGGATATAATCGGAGGCAGCGTAACTCAGAAGTTTTTTTCATATAAAAGTGATAAAGTCCATTTAATATGCGGAATGAATCTTCCTTTGGTGATTGCGGCGGTGCTGTCATCAGATAATGCACCTATGTCACCAGAGGAAATCCGCCGCATGGTAAAAGAAGCGCAGGATTCTATTATCTACATCAATGAGTATGAGAATGATAATAACAGCTGTGAGGATGAATAGAAAGGAATCGTATGAAGACAATAATCGTATTGATGGACACACTGCGAAGAGATCATTTGAAATGCTACAATCCTCAGACAGATTGTATTGCAGATAATATTACCGGTTTTAGTAAAGAAAGCTGTACGTTTGACAATCACTTTACCGGCAGCCTTCCTTGCATACCTGCAAGGAGGGATTTGTTTACAGGGCGTTTGAATTTTCTGGAACGATCCTGGGGGCCCATTGAGATTTTTGATGAAACACTTCCAAAGATACTAAATGAGAATGGTGTAAGATCTCATATGATAACGGATCATGCACATTATTTCAGGATCGGAGGGGAGAACTATTGCCAACAGTTCAATACTTATGAATTTTTCAGAGGCCAGGAAAGTGATCCCTGGATTTCGTTAATGGATGATCCATACATGCCGGAAACGTATTTTGGGGATGTAAAGAGACAGTACCAATGCAACCGGACAAAATTTGTGAAGGAAGAGGATTATCCAAGTGTTCAATGCTTTGATGCAGCTATTGACTGGGTAGAAAAAAACCGGCATGCTGAGGATTTTCTGCTGATGGTTGAAACCTTTGACCCACATGAACCTTTTGACATTCCTGAAAAGTATCTGGATATGTACAACGACACTTACGATGGCCCTCATTTTAATTTGCCCAAGTACCACAAAATTGATGAGGAAACAGATGAGGCAATGGCTCATTTAAGAAACCGGTATAAAGCGCTTTTGACAATGACGGATGTTCATTTTGGAAAATTTATAGACAAGCTGAAAGAAGTAAACATGTATGAAGATACTATGATAATCCTTACAACAGACCACGGATATTGTCTGGGAGAACGGGAATATATCGGAAAAAGCTATATGCCGTGCTATAATGAGATCTGCAACATTCCGCTTTTGATCCATTATCCCCAGGCATCCTTTGCAGGAGAACGGCGTTGTGCCATAACCCAGAATATTGACATCATGCCTACAATCCTGGATTATCAGAATATCCCGTGTCCTGAACGTGTTACAGGAAAATCTGTAAAAGGAATTGTGGAAAATCATGAAAAGGGCCGGGAGTATGCATTATACGGTACCTTCGGTTTATCGGTCAATTTGTTTGACGGCAAGTATACTTACTTCCGAGGGCCAAGAGATAACACTCAGTGTTATGAATATACCACCTCATTGACCACGATCAGGGACTGGCTTGGGAAAGATATACCCGAAAAGATTGAATGCGGGTACTTTTTACCTCAGGTTCCATTTCCGGTCTATAAAATACCGGAAGTCAAAAACGCACTGGTGAGCGATGCGGTCTATCATAAAGAGGATCATTTGTTTGATATTGAGGAAGATTACGGACAAACCAGGGAGGTGGCTGATCCGGAGATCCGGAATATGATGGAGAAGAAGTTGTCTGATGCATTGGCGGATAATTATGCGCCTGAGGAGCAGTGGGCTCGTCTGGGATTAAAGAAAGGATCAGATTCCGGTTATAATAGTGTTTCTGAGTATGATTACACGGTTTGATTTTTATGATTATGAGTGGTATAGCATATAGGCACTTCTTCGCGCTTGTTTTATGGCCAGGTATATTGGAGTAGGTGGATTTACTTATGTCAGAAGGGGTTTGCACCCCTTCTGACATGCTGCTTAATTCCTATATTTTCATTGTTTTCTTTCCGGTTATACTTAAATTATTAAAGGTAAATCCGGAATTGAATTTGACTCTGCTTCTATTAAAAGCTGTGTTATCTAAAAAATGAATGCCGGGCTTGAACTGACTAATTCGATCAAAACCTTCTCTCCAGGAACAATCCTCATCTTCCGTCCTCCATAATGCAAGGTAGGATGAATCCCTTCGCTGCAGTTGATCAGAAATTCAATTTCTTTTTCCCGTTTCACGTAACTTACTTCAATTGTACCATATATTGTGGTAATCTTTCCTTCCGCATAATCCAGACCATCTACGATATCAGGAATGATGCTGATTTCACGATCTCCCCAGTATTTGATTCCCAGAAGATTCAGGAACAGATAACGGGTCACGGCACCGAACATGGGATGATTCTTCGATTCTTTTGGATCTAAGAATGATTCCCACAGCGTTGTGGCGCCTGTGCGCCGGACCTTTTCAAAGGAAGACGGACCATCTGCCGTCAGCAGATGATAGGCTGTCTGTGCATAACCATACCGGAATAATACGCGGATGAGGATGTCCGTGCCGAAGATTCCCGTATCAAATTCATTCATGGAGGCGTATTTCTCATTAAGTGCGTGCAGCATAGCGTCATTTGCGAGGCCGATATCCGCTGCATATGCATCCGCAGCCTGTACGCCACCGCAGTAGGTGTTGTCTTTTGGACTGTAGTAGTGGGCGGTCAGGACCTCCTTCTTTTTCGCAGCCGTCGCGGCCAGGAGTTGCATATGATCCGTCATGCCAAGAATTCCGGCGATTTCTGAGGCGGTCTGCAGTGATTTAATATAGAAATATGTGTTGACAAAGGGAACCGGAAGCAGAATCTCCTTTGTGGTATTCCAGTCTCCCAGGCACCAGCCTCCGGGTTCACCGGAAACGACGAGGCCGTTTTCGCTGTGGTTTTCCAGGTACTCAAACCAGTGCAGCATGGCAGGAAAACATTCTTTCAAGATCTGGATGTCCCTGTAGTGGACATAGTATTGGTATGGAACTTCAACAATTGCGGCACCCCAGGCAGCCGGTCCGCCGCCTCCGCCCTGGAAGGGCGCCGTGTGCTGGATCCGGCCGCTTTCCTTGTCCTGACAGTCCAGCACGTCGCGGATCCATTTCCGGTACAGCCGTTTTACGCCCAGGGTAAGCATGATTGTGCGGGCACCTAACTGGCCGTCTCCGGTATAGCCAAGCCTCTCTCTGTTGGGAGTATCCAGTGGAACTCCGCAGTGAATGTTGGAAAGCTGTGTCCGTACATACGCTTCATAAAGCCAGTTTAACGTCTCATTGCTGCAGCGGAAGGCGGAAGTCTGTGCCACATCCGTGTGTACGACGGCACACAGAAACGGCGTATCTCCGGATTCAGACAGTCTGCCAGTCACTTCAAAATAACGGAAGGCCTGCCAGCTGAATTTGGGGCACATCGTTTCCATGCGGCCGTTACCGATATATTCTGTGGTCTGAATCTGTTCTTCACCTCCGCTGGAGATGAAGTCCAGTTCGCCATCCGGCGTAAGCTCGTCGGCGTGGCGGATGGTTATGGTTTCTCCATCTTCTAAGGTTCCGGTTACCATCACCCAGCCGCTTAAGTTTTCGCCTGCATCATAGATGGCACGTTTTCCATCGTCAAAGAGCTTCTTTGGTATCAGGGTCCGGATCATTTTATCGCCGGGGCAGTCGGAACGGCACATTACGGTTTCCATCGGAGAGACGGAAACTGCCGGTTCCCAAAGGGAGTCGTTAAAATCGGGGGACTGCCAGCCGGGAAGCTTAAGGCGCAGGTCGTGTTTCTCGCCGAAAAAAAGGTTGTTGAACGTGACTTCACTATTATGCCGGCGCATGGTCCCATCTGACACGATGGTCACCTCCTGCTCTCCGGCGATCTCCAGCCGGAAGGTGAGCCTTGGCTCTCCAAAGGACTGATGGCCCTCCACGATCCGCTCCTTTTGATTGTACCAGCCGTTACCGAGTTCGACGGCAATGACATTTTTTCCTTCCCGTAAATATTCTCCGGCTGAATAGACATCATAATAGGTACGGTGAGTGAATGTGCCTTTCATGGGATATAGAAAGCCGGAAATATCCCTGGGGTGGTAATCTGATGTGACTGGGATCAGACAGTCGCTGTTTACCTTTCTGCCGTTGATATACAGCTCATAGAAGCCGAGACCGCAGATGGCAATTGCTGCTTCGGCCGGTTTTTGTATCTGAAAAGATTTTCTGAAATAGGATGCTCCGCAGGAGCGTGAAGACTGTACCCAATTCTTATTTTCCAGTTTCATGGTTTCCTCCAAATGAATGAATTTTTTTGTTAAGAATAGTATAATGAAAGTACTTTGTCCATGGAATATCCGCCACAGTTGGACGGAGAATTTAACACAGCCCTGCAATCGGATATGTCCGCTTCCGGTCCTTTGGCAAAAGGTATGGATAATCCGCCACTACAGATGGAGAAAAGCGTTTCAAAGGGCGTTATTCGTTTTGTTTGTGCGAAATTTTCACCATATCATGATGCCATTTTCCATTCTTAAAACGGGAACTGATGTGCTAAAATTAGGTCATAAAAAACAGGGAGGTTGACTCGATGAAACGAAGAACGATCGCATTCATGATGGCGGCAGTGGTAGCTGCAGGCAGCATGGCAGGATGCAGCAGGACAGACCAGAAGGCTCCTAAGGCGGATCAGACGGCTGCCGTGACCACGGAAGCCGCCGGTGAGACCACTGAGAAAGCAAAAACAGAAGATGATGGGTGGGAGTATAAGGAAGCAACGCTGACCGCTTCCATAGGAACGGACTTAGCGCCGGCCGGTTACGAGGCCGTATTTGCCTTGGCAGAAGAAAAACTTGGAATTCACGTAGAAGTAGAAGTACGCGGCGGCGGGGACAATGGAGACAGCATCATTAAGACTCGTCTGGCTTCCGGCGATATGGCGGATCTGTGCGGAACCAATTCCGGAGCACTCCTTTCCGCGCTCAATCCGGCGGAGTATTTCATTGATATCACCAATGAGGACTGGGCGGCCAGACTGGATGATACATATAAGCAGGCGGTCACCATAGACGGCGTGGTATATGGAATTCCCACATCCTCAGCCAAGGGCGGCGTGATCTTATACAACAAGAACGTCTATGAGAAATACAACTTAGAAGTGCCTAAGACCTGGGAGGAATTTCTGCATAACTGTGATGTATTAAAGGAAGCCGGAGAGGTTGCACTGATCGGTTCCTATGGGGATCAGTGGACGACCCAGTTCCCATTCCTGGGAGACTACTATAATGTGATGGTACAGGAACCGGATTTCGCAAAGAAGTTTGAACAGGGCGAGATCAAGTTTGCCACCAACGAAGCCGGGCTGCGCAGCTGGGAAAAGCTGGCGGACACCACACCTTATTATAATGAAGATTACATGGCGACCACCTATAATGATGCCTGCGACATGATCGTAAACGGAGAGGGAGCTCATTACTTCTCCAGCTCCCAGGCTCTTTCAAATATCTATGAACTGTATGGGGATGATGTAAATAACGTAAGAGCATTTGCGATTCCAGGTGATGATCCGGACAAGCAGGGCTTAACCGTATGGGAGCCATCCTCCTGGTACGGAAACAAAAATTCCGGCAAGGTGGATGATATCAAGCGATTAATGGAATTCATGATTTCAGATGAAGCGCTGGATGTCTACACGGCCGCACTTCTGCCGGAAGGACCCTACTGCGTGAAGGGATACGAATTACCGGATAATGCCTACGATGCGGTTAAATATGATCTTCAGAAATACTTTGATTCCGGTAAAACCGGCCTTGCACTGGAATTTATCACACCGGTCAAGGGTGCTGACTGCCCGGCAATCTGTCAGGAACTGGGAACAGGCCAGACAACTCCATTAGAAGCGGCTGCCGCTTACGATGAAGATTGTAAGAAACAGGCGGTGCAGTTAGGTCTGGATTGGAAGTAAACTGAGGATGAAAGACGAAGCGTTCACTTCTGGTGATACGCTTCGTTCTTTCTTAAACAGGAAAGTGAGTCCGGCGTGCCGGACATTTAACTGGAGGAGAATGAAATGGATAAGAAAAAAATATATTCCACATGGTTTCTGGTTCCGGCTATGACCGTGTTCACCGTGTTTTTTCTGATACCGCTGCTTCTTTCCCTGTATTTCAGTCTGACGATCTGGAATTTCAATGAAGTGAAATTTTGCGGCCTGGACAATTTCAAGATGTTCTTTTCAGAGAGGGCCTTAAATACAGGTGTTAAAAATACGATGATCTATGCGGTACTTACGTGTGGGTTCAAGGTGGTGGTGGGTTTTTTAATCGGCGTTTTCTTAACCAGCAGCATTAAGACAAAGAATCTGCTGCGCTCCGTCGTGTTCTTTCCCAATCTTGTTTCCACCATTGCGGTCGGGATTACGTTTACCGCGCTGATGCATCCGTCGAAAGGACTCATCAACAAGGTGCTGGAACTGATCGGAGTACATGGTATTGACTGGCTGGGAAACATGAAGCTGGCGCTGTATTCTGTGGTCGGAACAGATGTATGGAAGGGTGTTGGTGTCGCAGCAGTGATCTTTATCGCGGGAATTCAGGCGATCGACAAGACTTATTACGAGGCGGCGGTAATCGATGGCGCAGGAAAATTAAAACAGCTGCTTTATATCACGATTCCTCTGGCGAGGCCGGCCATGAATTCCGTTATCATGCTGGCATTCATCGGAGGCATGCGAAGCTTTGATTTAATCTGGGCAATGACCGGAGGCGGACCGGGATATGCCACCGAGGTGGTTGCATCAGCCGTGTATAAACAATATGCGGCGGGATATTACGGCCTGTCGACGGCAGGAAATGTGATCATGTTCCTGATGATCGCAGTTCTTGCATATCCGCTTCAGAAATTCTTACTGAGCAGGGAGGTAGACTGACATGACGAATAAAAAAAGAATCCGGCTTTTGGGAGATGTCATCGGACTGATTGTGGCAGGCGGGATATTTGTGGTACCCTTTGTTTTCATGTTTGTCAATTCTTTAAAGGGGAGACGGGAAGCCAATTTACTGCAGCTGTCTCTGCCGGAGGTGTTCCAGTGGGACAATTATCTGGAGGTGATAAAGGCCAACAATTATCTGCTCATCCGGTCCTTTAAAAACAGCGCGGTCCTCACTGTCGGGGCGGTTACTCTGCTGATCGTGGTCTGCTCCATGGCAGGCTATGTGCTTCAAAGAAGGAGAGACCGCTTAACCGGCATTGCAAACAGCATCATCCTGTCGGGGCTCATGGTGCCTCCAGCCATTCTGCCCACGATCTGGGTCATGAAGGGGCTGTATTTATATAAGACGATTCCCGGAATGATGCTGATCGAATGTGCGCTTCAGATCCCGTTCACCATTATGCTTTACCGCGGCTTTGTAGGCTCCATTCCGGTAGAACTGGAAGAGGCGGGATACATTGACGGCTGTTCCAGGAGCCAGATGTTCACAAAGATCATTCTTCCGCTGCTCAAGCCGGTGACGTCTACTGTCATCATTCTGAACGCAGTGGCCGTGTTCAATGACTTTACGAATCCCTTATATTTCCTGCCGGGAACAAAGAATGCCACAATTCAGCTGACATTGTTTAATTTTATCGGGCGGTATTCCAGTTCCTATAATCTTCTGTTTGCCAACGTGATCATGATTACGATTCCCATGCTGGTGCTGTTCCTGTTCTTTAACAAGAGGATCGTGGACGGCATGGTGGCCGGTTCCGTGAAGGGATAAGACGTTATCCGGGTTAAGCTTCTGCTGTTTCGGGAAAAATAATTGTACTTGATTAATCGGAAGGGGAATTGTAGACTAATGATAGAAAAGCCGGACGGTACGGGAAAGTTTTACGTGTTGTCTGTCCAGTATAAGGAAATGACAAAAAGGGGTAAAACATTATGAAATTTCGCACCCGGATGATCATGGTATATTCTGTGTTTATTCTGTCCGCGGCCATTTTGCTGGGAGGAGTTTTCTACTATTCCAGCGTCAGGCGTTCCGTGAATCAGGAGCTGCAGAATCTGGAGGACATATCAAGACAATTAAACCAGCAGTATGAGGAATCGGCCAAGGCGATGAAAAATGTATGCCATTACGTTTTAAGCGATGTGGATGCCCTGGATGCCATACGAAAGCTGTCCGTATTTCCAAAGGATGCCGATTATGTTTCCCTGTATTTCAGCGAAGCAGCCAGGGCGGTGCGGAATTTACTAAATACTGACTATATCATAAGTAATTTTTATCGGGTCATCTTCTTTAACAGGAACGGCGTTGTGGTATCCACAATTCATGAAAAGCGGAAGATGGACCCAAGTGCCGGCATCGATGGGCTTCCCTGGTTTGGGGAGATGGATTCTGTCGGCTATGGAGAGTTTGCGGTCATCGGTCTGCATGTGGACGACTGGGGGGAGAAGAAACAGAATGTCTATTCCGTTATAAAGGAGATTCAGGGAGATAATCTGGGATATATTGAGGTACAGCGTACTGAGGACTCTTTGAAGGCTCTGCTGGAGGTATCCAATCCTGAGATTAAAGTTCTTTTGTTCGATAAACAGGGAAAGCTGCTGTTCAGCAACGGCAGGTATGACGGCGATTTGGGTTATGAAGAATTCCTGGCACAGGGGGATGCCAGCGCAGGAAGATACCGGAATACGGTTACAGGAGATGAGGAGTTTCTTGCCGGGAGCCTATCGGCGGAAACGGGTGTAACAATCATTGTGGCGGAGCGGTACGACGCGGTAAAGAGCGACTTACACTATATTTTTACAATTACACTGCTCCTTGCGGCCAGCTTCATCGCCATTGCGATCCTCTATACCGTTGCGGCCTCCAGTCATTTGGCAAAGCCGGTTCAGGAACTTGCGGCACTGATGGAGCGTACAAAGCTGAATAACATCACGGAAAATGTGGAGCTGAAAACATCCAATAATGAAATTGAACAGCTGAGACAGTCCTATGAAAATATGTTAAAGCGCTTGGACAGCGCAATCTTGAAGGAGAAGAGAACCTCCATGATCCAGCTTCAGGCCCAGTTTGACGCACTGCAGGCCCAGGTAAATCCTCATTTTATCTATAATATTTTAAATGTCATTTCCAGTAGGGGCGTATTAAATAATGATGAGGTAATTTGTGATATCTGCGACGGGCTGGCCGCCATGCTGCGGTATTCGACCAATACCAAGGAGCGGTATGCCACTGTGGAAAAGGAAGCTGACTACGTGGAAGCGTATATTAAGCTTTTAAAGTGCCGTTATGAACATAAGCTGGAGTACCATATGGACATTCAGCCTGAAATCAGAAATTATATTCTGCCGAAGCTGGTCTTACAGCAGCTGGTGGAAAACAGCATATCCCACGGCTATGAAAATGGCTACGAGATTATGCGTCTGGAGATTTCCGGCTGGCA
Source organism: Lacrimispora indolis DSM 755 (assembly GCF_000526995.1). Classification (NCBI taxonomy): domain Bacteria; kingdom Bacillati; phylum Bacillota; class Clostridia; order Lachnospirales; family Lachnospiraceae; genus Lacrimispora; species Lacrimispora indolis. The sequence goes on from NZ_AZUI01000001.1 coordinate 3,728,417, forward strand.
GGATCAGGAAGGCTGGTATATCAGGATCAGGGACAATGGAGACGGATTTTCAGAAGAATCGCTGAAATACGTCCGGGATGAAATTATGAAGCTGCGGTTGCAGATCAGCTCAATTCAGCGAAATGTGGAGCTGGAGATCGGGGGAATGGGGAATGCCAATACCTATGCCCGTCTGTATCTGCTCTATTCGGAGCAGCTGATCTACCGCGTAGGGAACCACGAACAGGGTGCGGAAGTGTTTCTTGGAATCCGTAAGTCCAAAGAGGGGGAGTTATAATATGTACCGTATACTCGCAGTGGATGATGAACCGGCTGCCATCAAGCATATCTGCAATATTATTGCCATCAAGTGCCCGCAGTTTGAAGTGACCGCAACGGCGGAGCATGGGCAGGAGGCGTTAAAACGGATGGAAGAAGACCTGCCGGACATCCTGATCACGGATGTGAAAATGCCGGTAATGGATGGGATCGCACTGGCGGAGAAGGCCAGGGAACGATATCCGGACGTTCTGTCTCTGGTGGTGAGCGGGTATCAGGAGTTCGAGTATGCAAAGGCCGCAATCCGGTCAGGTGTATACGATTATCTGTTAAAACCCATCAAGCCATCGACGCTTCAAAGTGTCTTAAACAGCATGGGGGAGCGCCTCGATGAAATCTATGCCAGAAAAAGAAATCAGCTGATGAAGAGCCTATGTGAGAAAAATACCGTTAGAAAGGAAGTCCTGGAACGCTATTTCCCGGCGGGAAGATACTATGCGGCGATTGTGAGGAGAAACGGGCTTCCCAGACGGTACTCAGGAAATTCAGGATTCGAGATATTCTCAGGAAAGGATGAGAAGATTTTCCTGTATGGAAGGGATGAGATGGAAGCCATGTATCTTTATCCTGAAGATATTCTTATTTATAAGAGCTTTTATCAGATTATTTCGGAGACTATCCGCAGGGAGCATGGCAATTCCAATTATGTGACAGGCGTGATCCGGGAGGCTCCGTTTTTAATCGAACATGCGGATAATGTGTTCGAGGAGCTGTATCAGATCCTGGACCGCAGCATCATTATTGGTGTAAATCAGATCCTGATTGCGGAAGAATTGCAGGAAGAAAAGCAGAAGAGCGTAAAGGATTCCGGTGAATTCCGTGCACTGGAAAGCGCCGTCGAAAAGGGGCAGCGGGACCGGATCGTTCCGGCGGTGGGCGGGCTGTTTAACTACTGGAAACGTGTGAAAAAAACACAGATGTACGTGGAAGCCCAGGTGCGGTATCTTCTGATCCTGCTGGACAAATTCGGCCTGTTGTCGGAGACGGAGCAGAACGGAGAAAGAATACTGGATGATATCTTTTATTATGCAGAAGACTTGGACGAGGTTTCGGACGCAATCCAGAACATGCTGGCGCAGAAGATCAAGAAAGAACCGCAGCAGCAGAAGATGGATACAGAAGAGTTCTTCGGAAGGATCACCGCTTTTATAGACCGCCATCTCTCAGAGGACCTTTCCATGGGACGGCTGTGCAGGGAATTTGGGCTGTCTCCCACATATTTGAACAAGCTGTTCCGAAAGTATTCGGGAAACTCCTTTAATAAGTTCCTGACTCTGGCACGCATCCAATGCGCAAAGGAGATCATGAACCAGGAAACCTCCGTCTATGTAAAGGACGTGGCGTCCAGGGCAGGTTATAACGACCAGTTTTATTTCAGCCGGATCTTTACCTCGGTTGTAGGAATCAGCCCATCGGATTATATGGAACAGATTCAGAATCATAAAAAAGAAAACGGATAAGGTACGCATAATGAGCAGGGAATTAGAACAGAAAATGAAAGCGGTCCTCCAGAAGGCAGTGGAAAGCCGGGAGCTTGGCGGGGCCAATGTGATGGTGACCAAAGACGGCAAAGAGCTGTGCTATCTGGAGGCCGGTTACGCGGATCTGGAGGCGGGGAAGAAGATCGGAAGGGATACTATTTTCCGTTTGTACTCCATGACTAAGCCGATAACTGCCGTGGCTGCCATGATTTTACTGGAGCGGGGGGAAATTTGCCTGCAGACTCCGGTGGAAGAGTATCTGCCGTCCTTTGCAGGAGGAAAGGTATGCCGGGGCACAGCGGCATCCACTCTTTCAACCAATGGACTAAGCAGAACGTCTGCTGCCCCTGTGTCCAAGGAAATGGACCTGGACCTGCAGCTGGAAGATGTGGCCCGCCCCATGACTCTGTATGATCTCCTTCATATGACTTCCGGCCTCACTTATGGGGATACATGCACCTTGACGGAGACCCGGACAAAAGAGCTTTTAGATGAGGCGGAAAGAGGTCTGTCTGAAAAAGAGCCGATGACAACACAGGAGTTTGCCGGGAAGGCAGGGAAAATACCTCTTCTGTTTCAGCCCGGAACGTCGTGGAAATATGGTATTTCCGCCGACATCATGGGAGCGGTCATCGAGAAAGTTACCGGAGAGTCATTTGGCGGCTTCTTAAGAAAAGAAATTTTTGAGCCGTTAGGTATGACGGATACGGCATTCTATGTGCCGGAAGAGAAGCAGGGCCGTCTGGCAAAGGCATATGAGACGGGAAAAGACGGCGGATTGGCGGAATACACAGGAAATTTCCTGGGGATCAGGAATGCCATGGATGAGAATGCCAGATTCGAATCCGGTGGTGCAGGGCTTGTCTCCACCATTGGAGACTATGAGAAGTTCGCCGGAATGCTTCTTAACAATGGAAGCCTTGGAGGTAAAAGGATTCTTCGGCCGGCTGCCGTGGAATATCTGACCAGAGGCCGGCTGTCAGGAAACCAACAGGAGGGCTTTGAAAACTGGTTTGGCCAATCCGGCTTCAGCTATGGGAATTATATGAGGGTTCTGTGGAATCCATGGCAGTCAGCCGTCCTTGGACGGCAGATGGAATACTGTTGGGATGGATGGCTTGGCTGCTGTTTTGTGAACTGCCCTCAGGAAAAGGTGACGTTTCTTGTGATGCAGCAGAAAAAGGATGCCGGAAAGCTGGTTACAAGACTAAAAAATGTACTGTTTTCGCATGATCTATAATGCAGAAAGGAAGCCAGAATGTTTTTAATTCATGAGAAATTGACTGCTTATACAAAAGAACTGTGGGATCGGAGGTATGAAGAAACCATTGATTTATTTCCATTTGCTGCCGGGGATGCCGGCTGTGAGGCGGATGAGGTCATTGTTCAATACCCAGGGCGTCTGAACGAAGATGAACAGGTCCGAAAGGGTGATTTTTTTATCGGAAGGGACCGCTATCTGTGGTTTCAGACAACCGTGAAGGTTCCGGAGAAAAAAGAAGGCAGCCAGATTACCGGTATTTTCGATTTTGGAAAGACAGGGGAGGGCTTTAACAGCGGTTTCGAATCGCTGCTTTTTATCGACGGAAAGCCCCATCAGGGAGTGGATACATTCCATAATGAGGTAGTGCTGGAGGCATTTGCAGGCAAGAATATTGAACTCACCTTCCTGCTTTGGACCGGGCTGGAGGGCGGCGGCGCCCGTACCGACCAGATTCACCGTTTTAAGAAGGCAGGCATCGGATACTTAAATTTGGCGGCGGACCGTTTCTATTACCATACCGAAGGGATTGTTAAGAGCGCAGCCCTGATGCCGGATACGGGCACAGAGCGTGGCGCGCTTTTGGAAGCGCTTGACGGTGCATTTTCTTTTATTGACTGGGATCAGGACCAATTTTATCCCACGGTGAAAACAGCGTTGGAGAATCTGGAGGAACGACTGGTTCAAATGCCGAAAAACAGCCAGGTCACCGTACACTGCGTAGGACATACCCACATTGATGTGGCATGGCTTTGGAGGCTGAAGCATACCCGTGAAAAAGCAGTGCGCTCCTTTTCTACCGCGCTCAGGCTGATGGAACAGAACGACGACTTCTTGTTTTTGCAGAGTCAGCCGCAGCTTTACCAGTTTATCAAACAGGACTGCCCGGAGATTTATGAACAGATCAAAAACAGGATTACCGAGGGAAGGTGGGAGGTAGACGGCGGCATGTGGCTGGAAGCGGACTGCAACATCACTTCCGGAGAGGCACTTGTACGTCAGTTTCTGCATGGCTGCAATTTTATTAAGGATGAATTCGGCAGTGAATGCACCCATCTCTGGCTGCCGGATGTGTTCGGCTACAGCTGGGCGATGCCGCAGATTTTAAGGCAGTGCAATATTAAGACGTTTGCGACTACAAAAATCAGTTGGAATGACGTCAACCGGATGCCTCATGATTTATTCTGGTGGAGAGGGATCGATGGCAGCGAGATTTTAACCTATTTTATAACCACGCCTTATGAGCAGGAAGATTCTGAACATAAACATGGTGCCACTTATAACGGAAAGCTGACCCCGTATGAGGTATTTGGAAGCTGGGAGAAGTTCCGGGACAAAGATCTGACAAAGGACGTGCTGATATCCTTCGGCCATGGAGACGGCGGCGGCGGGGTGACGCCGGGCATGTTAAAAAGCAGGCGATCCATGAATTTACTTCCAGGTGTTCCAAACGTGGTCAATGACACGGCTGGAAATTATTTCAATAAGATCCATCAGGATATGGAAGAAAATAAGAGCTGGCAGCCGGTATGGGACGGCGAACTGTATTTAGAATACCACCGGGGCACCTATACCTCCCAGGCGGGAAACAAGAAGTGGAACAGAAAGCTGGAATGGAAACTGGCGGAAACGGAATGGCTGGCCAGCCAGGTATTAACAGTGGAAGGGGAATATCCCCAAAACCAGATTCACCACGCGTGGGAAATCGTCCTGCGAAACCAGTTCCATGATATCATTCCCGGCTCCTCCATACATGAAGTTTACCAGGATTCGGAAAAGGAATACCAGGAGGCAGACCGCCTGTTAAATGATACGAGAGCCACACTTCTAAGCCGGCTTGTAAAGGCTGCAGACGATCACTGGATGCTTTGGAATTTCAGCAGCTTTGACCGGAATGACCTTGTGTTTATCCAGGAAACAAGGGAGGGAAGCTTTGAAGAGTTGGACGGAACCCCCATCATATCAGGCAGAACCGGAGAAGGCTTTTTCCTGCATGTAAAAATGCGTGGGCTGGAAATGAGGACCATCCGCTTTTGGCCGGAAAAGGAAGCCGCCGCTCAGAAGGTGACGGCGGAGTATTTGAACGAGGAGGTAAAGACACCCTATTACCATATCCGCTGGAATCAGAAAGGGCAGCTTGTTTCTGTTTATGACAGGGAAAATGAAAGGGAAGTGCTGAAGGGAGAAGGAAACCGCCTGGAAATCTTTGAAGACAGGCCCATGCGGTATGATGCATGGGATATTGATATGTTCTATATGCAGAAGATGGAGACTGCAGTGGTAAGGGAGGCGCCGAGACTCGTGGAAAATAACGGGGTGAGGGCGGTGATCCGTTTCTCCTATGGTTACCGGAACTCTTCCATTGAACAGGACATGGTTCTGTATGCGAAAAGCCGTCGGATTGATTTCGAAACTATGGTGGACTGGCATGAGGATCACCGGCTTATGAAGGCGGCTTTTGATTTCGATGTAAGGAGCACCAAGGCATCCTATGATATTCAGTTTGGTCATGTGGAGCGCCCAACCCATTACAACACCAGCTGGGATCAGGCGAAGTTCGAGGTGGTGGGACACAAGTGGGCGGATATCTCTGACAGCGGCTTCGGAGTCAGCCTTATGAACGACTGCAAATATGGATACAGCGCAAAGGACAGTACCCTTAAAATTTCCCTGTTAAAGAGCGCAAAATATCCTGATACAAAAGCGGATATGAGAGTACATACATTTACTTATTCTCTGTACCCTCACGCCGGGACGGTGACGGAAGGCGGAACGATTCCGGAAAGTGTGAATTTGAATCTGCCGATTGGCTCTGTAAAGGGAATGGAGAAGAAAACATTTGCAGGCAAACGATTGTTATGGACCGATAACCCGGCCGTGTTTGTGGATGCGGTGAAAAAGGCGGAGAAAGAGGAATGCCTGGTGATAAGGATTCATGAGACGGCAGGCAGCAGGCAGAAAGTTGACATAAAATCAGATTACCAGATAAAAGAATGGACGGTCTGCAATATGCTGGAGCAGGATGCCGGAACCAGGGAAGTTGAGAGTATATCCGCAGTTTTACAGCCGTTTGAAAGCAGGAGCTTTAAGGTGTGGCTGGAAGTGTGAAAAAAGGTTTAACGATAGAATATAAGAAGTAAAACGCGGATTGTTGAGAAGATTGAAAAAGGAGACTGGGGGATTAAGTGACTTCATTCTCACGGAGTTGGAACTCTTTTTCCATTGTTTGGGCTTCACTTTATGAGTGAGAGTAAAAAAGAAAAAAATACAGTAACTATGTGGGGCCGAGCGCCGCCGGCTGAATTATTATGATTAATTCAGGCTGATTTTTTGTGTAATACAGTAATGAGAATAATTTATTGCAACTATGCCATGAAAGGTGGGTTCTTCGGAATCTGCCTTTTTCAGTTTTATAATTAACAGAGCCGTTGGTCCGCAGGCGTTTCTGTTTTCAGGATCATTTTTTAGACATTGTTTATTTTATAACAATAATATTCGCAATATGGTTAAAAGTACTGGATTTAAGGAAGAACTTAAGTCATCCTTTCGCAGAAAACCCTGTGGATCAGCCCTTTTAAACCTATTTTTACTTAGAATTTTTGTCAATAAAGGTAATAAAAACAAAATAAAAAACACGTATTAATATAGAGATACCATGATAGAATTATAAAATGTTGTATAAAATGCATAAAAAGTTACATATAAAAATCCTATCGTTTATGATAAAAAACTAGTATTTTCAATTATTGAGAAAAAGAGTTAAACTAGTATCAGAAACAATGTTAAAAAAATCACTAATAGCAGGTAGGGAGGAAGCCCAAATGAGTCAATTTATTCAGTCATTGGTAGAACGTTCCAGAAAAGCACAACAGATCCTATGCACTTATGACCAGGAAAAGACGGACGAAATTGTAAAAATGTTCGCAAAGGTTGTTTTCGATCATGCCCAGCCGCTGGCAAAGCTGGCTGCAGAAGAAAGCAGAATGGGCGTATACGAGGACAAGATCACTAAAAATAAGGGAAAATCAAGAATTATCTGGAACTCGCTCAAAGGAAAGAAATCCATAGGCATCATTAGACGAGATGAGGAGGCAGGCCTCATCGAAGTAGCAAAGCCCATGGGAGTCATCGCAGCTGCGACTCCGTGCACTAACCCGGTTGTAACACCCATGTGCAATGCCATGTTCGCAGTCAAATGCCAGAATACCATTATCATAGCCCCTCACCCCCGCGGTAAAAAATGTGCTATGGAGCTGGCAGATCTTTATTATAAGGAGTTAGACCGTATGGGTGTTCCCAGAGATATCTTTCTGGTAATAGAAGAGCCTACCATTGATATGACCACGGAACTGATGTCAGCCTGCGATGCTGTCATAGCAACCGGAGGTATGGGGGTTGTGAAATCTGCTTATTCCAGCGGAAAACCAAGCTATGGGGTTGGGCCTGGAAATGTCCAGGGACTGATTGATGAAGGAATCGATTACAAGGCAGCAGCAGGCCGTATGATAGCCAGCCGTATCTTTGATAATGGAATCATATGTTCCGGCACCCAGAGTATCATTGCTCCTGAAAAGGATTATGACTCCATTATCAGAGAGTTTGTGGATCAGGGAGCTTATTACATTGATGATCCGGCAGTAGTTGCCAGTCTGTCAGAGGTTGTATTCCCTGGCGGCGTTATTAATAAAAACGTGGTTGGCCAGTCGGTTAAGACTATCGCAGGATTGGCGGGCATTTCCATTCCTGAGGGAACAAAGGTCATTATCGTTAAACCGGAAAGACATGGTGCCGGCGTGGTGTGGAGTAAGGAAAAGATGTGCCCAATGATGGCGGCCTACAGCTATAAGACCTGGGAAGAGGCAGTGCAGATTGCTTATGATAACCTTTTGGTAGAAGGAGAAGGCCACTCGGCAGATATTCAGTCTGATGATAAAGCACATATCGAATATGCAGGTGTGAAGCTGCCTGTAAGCCGTGTGGTTGTGAACCAGACCTGTTCCAGCATGGCAGGGGGAGCTTTTGCAAATGCATTGAATCCTACCACAACGCTTGGCTGCGGAAGCTGGGGGAATAATGCCATCAGCGAGAATCTCTTCTATACCCACTTGATGAATAAGAGCCGTATCGCATTTGTCAGGAAAAATTGGAAACAGCCGTCTGATGAAGAAATTTTTGCATAGGAGAGTCCGTTTATGAAGGAAGTTATTTTAAAATCCCAGATTTCATATTACGAAACCTGTTCTGAATTCGCTGAGGATTTTAATCTGGGAAGCGATGATCTGGTACTGACCAATGAATACATATATAACCCGTATTTTGGTGCAATGGGCTTAAAGGTACATACAATCTTTCAGGAAACCTATGGTACAGGTGAGCCTACGGATGTCATGGTGGACGCGATTTTAGAAGCAGCAGCAAAGACTGACTGCAAACGGATCGTCGCCATAGGCGGAGGCACGGTAATTGATATTGCAAAGATTCTGGCCGTGTCAGCAGGAGAATCCATGGATTCTCTTTATAAGGCGCCGGAGAAGATTGAAAAGAAACGAGACCTGGTGATTCTTCCTACGACCTGCGGGACTGGAAGTGAAGTGACCAATATTTCCATCATTAACCGGACCAGACTGGGGACTAAGGTAGGCTTGGTATCTCCTCATATGTATGCGGATGACGCGGTGCTTGTACCGGAGCTTCTTATTGGACTTCCCTTTGGGGTGTTTGCCGCCAGCTCCATTGATGCACTGGTTCATGCAGTGGAATCCAGCCTTTCTCCAAAGGCCACCCCTTATACAAAGCTGTTTGGTTACAAAGCAATTGAGATGATTATCAGGGGATATCAGAAGATTGCGGCAGAGGGAAGAGAAGCAAGGATACCGATTATGAAGGATTTCCTGATTGCAAGCAACTATGCTGGAATTGCTTTTGGAACTGCTGGATGTGCGGCTGTTCATGCCACCAGCTATCCGCTTGGAGGGACTTATCATGTGGCTCATGGAGAAAGCAATTATGCCATGTTTACAGGCGTTCTGAAAAATTATATGGAAATACGCCGGGATGGAGAAATTGCCGTGATGAACCAGCGCCTGGCAAAGCTCTTGGGGTGCGGTACCAAAAACGTTTATGACAAGCTGGATGAGCTTCTTGGGACGATTCTTCCTAAAAAGCCTCTTCATGAATACGGCGTAAAACCGGAAGATCTTGAGGTGTTTACAAAGTGTGTCATGGAGCAGCAGGGAAGGCTTATGGCAAATAATTTTGTGCCTTTAGATGGGCAAAGAGTCCTTAAGATTTACAAGGAGCTATTTTGATCTTAATGGTGCAGTCACGCTTTGAAAGGCTGGAAGACAGCCTGCAAAGTTAAAAAAGGAGAAGATGGTTATGGCTTTGATGACAGGGGAAGAGTATGTGGAAAGTATGCGCAGGATGAATCTGAATGTTTACATGTTTGGGAAAAAAATTGATAATCCCATTGACAATCCGATTTTAAGACCGTCACTTAATTCTGTAAAGGCCACTTATGATCTGGCCCAGATGCCGGAATATGAAGATTTAATGACAGTGACTTTAGAGGATGGGCGCAAGATCAACCGGTTTGCAAATATCCACAGAAGTACGGATGATCTGATGAAAAAAGTAAAGATGCAGAGACTTTGCGGCCAGAAGACGGCTTCCTGCTTTCAGCGTTGTGTAGGTATGGATGCATTTAATGCGGAATGGTCCACCACCTATGAGATTGATAAAAAGCATGGAACCCATTATCACGAGAATTTCAAAAAATATTTAAGAATGGTTCAGGATGAAGATTTAACCGTGGACGGAGCCATGACGGATCCAAAGGGTGACAGGGGACTGGCTCCTCATGATCAGCCGGATCAGGATATGTATTTGAGAGTGGTGGAGCGAAAAAACGACGGGATCGTTGTAAGAGGCGCCAAAGCACATCAGACCGGTATTATCAATTCCCAGGAAGTAATTGTAATGCCTACCGTTGCCATGGGCCCTGATGATAAGGATTATGCGGTATCCTTTGCGGTCCCAACGGATGCGGCCGGAATCACAATGATAATCGGAAGACAGTCCTGCGATACCAGAAAGCTGGAGGGAAGCCAGATCGATGTGGGCAACAGCGAATTCGGAGGAGTGGAAGCGCTGGTTGTATTTGACGATGTATTTGTTCCCAATGACCGCATCTTCCTGGATGGAGAATATGAATTTGCAGGTGTTCTGGTGGAGCGTTTTGCAGGATACCACAGACAGTCCTACGGCGGGTGTAAGGTAGGCGTAGGGGATGTTTTAATCGGTGCCACCGCTTTGGCGGCAGATTACAATGGGGTGCCTAAGGCTTCCCATATCAAGGATAAGCTGATTGAAATGACTCATTTAAATGAAACCCTGTATTGCTGCGGCATTGCCTGTTCCGCAGAAGGGACTCCAACAGAATCCGGAAATTACATCATTGACCTTCTTCTGGCCAATGTATGTAAGCAGAACGTTACCAGATTCCCGTATGAAATTGCACGTCTGGCAGAAGACATTGCCGGAGGCCTTATGGTAACGGCGCCGTCTGAAAAGGATTTGAATGATCCTGTCATCGGAGGCTATGTGGAGAAGTACTTAAAGGGAGTTGAGGGAGTCTCTACAGAAAACCGTTTAAGGATTCTGCGCCTGATTGAAAATATGACCCTTGGCACAGCGGCCGTGGGATACAGAACCGAGTCTCTCCATGGTGCCGGTTCTCCCCAGGCACAGAGAATCATGATTTCCCGCCAGGGCAACATTGGAAGAAAGAAAGAGCTTGCTAAAGCCATAGCCAAAATTGAGGATTAAATAAAAGCCTGAATGTATGCGGCTTATTGAGGTAGAATATCCGCCATAAACATATGGGACTGGATTTATGGCGGATATTTTTATAATAAAATATTGTGCCGGGGAGGTTACGTAAGTATGAACTGGAAAGAGATATATCTATCGAGACTTAAAACCATGGAAGAAGCAGTGCAGATCATAAAATCCGGTGACCGTGTGGTAATTGGTCATGCAGTAGGGGAACCGATGAAGCTGGTCGACACAATGGTGGATTATGCGGTAAAGGCTGATTTAAAAGGCATTGAAATTTTTCAGCAGGTGGATATGGGGCATTCCCTTTATGCACAGCCTGGCATGGAAAAGCATTTCAGAGAAAACAGCCTGTTTTTGGGAGCAAAAACGAGAGACTGCGTAAACAGCGGCCGCGGGGATTTTACGCCATGCTATTTTTACCAGACTCCTTACTTTTATCAGAATGTGAAGAAGCCTGATGTGGTTCTGGTTACCTTATCCCTGCCTGATGAACATGGCTATTGCAGCTTTGGAGTATCCTGCGATTATACAAAGCCTGCAGCAGAGGCAGAAGGGGCAAAGGTGATCGCGGTCGTCAACCCCAATATGCCAAAGACCCTGGGAAACAGCTTTATTCATGTGAGTGATATTGATGTGATTGCAGAGGATGATACTCCGATTCCGGAGCTTGGGCTTCCTCACATCGGCGATGTTGAGATGGCAATCGGAGAGCATATTGCATCTTTGGTGCATGACGGTGACTGTCTGCAGCTTGGAATCGGAGCCATTCCGGATGCGGTTTTAAAATTCCTTGGAAATAAGAAAAATCTTGGCATTCATTCTGAGATGATTTCAGATGGTGTGATTGACCTTTATGAGCATGGAGTAATTAATTGCAGCGCAAAGAATTTTAATAGGGATAAAATGGTGGTATCGTTTCTTATGGGAACCCGGAAGCTCTATGATTTTGCAGACGATAATCCCGGCCTGTACATGGCGCCGGTGGATTATGTCAATCATCCTGCGATCATTGGAAGAAATGATAATCTGGTTTCCATTAACTCGTCGGTGGAAGTAAATCTTATGGGAGAGGCCTGCTCTGAGGCCATGGGCTTAAAGCAGTTTTCCGGAATCGGCGGGCAGGTCGATTTTATCCGAGGAGCCTCTTTTTCGAAAGGAGGAAGAGCTATATTGGCATTTCCTGCCACTGCGAAAAAAGGAACCATTTCAAAGATCGTGCCTTTCCTCACCCAGGGAGCTACGGTAACAACTTCCAGAAATGATGTGGATTATATTGTAACAGAATATGGAATTGCTAAAATGAAAGGCAATACCTTAAGAGAAAGAGCGCGTCAGCTGATCCATATTGCAGCGCCTCAGTTTAAGGACGGATTGGCGGAGGAATTTGAAAGACGTTTTGCCGAAAAATATCAGGAGGTGTAGCTACGTGGACTGGAAAAAGATCTATGCTTCAAAGGTGAAATCCCCTCAGGAGGCTGTAAAAATCATTCATTCAGGGGATACGGTGTTAATTGCTCATGCAGCAGCAGAACCGGATGGGCTTGTAAGTGCAATGGTTGATTATGCGGCTGAGAAGGATTTAAAGGGCATCCATATTGTTCAGCAGCATGATATGGGGGCCTGCAGGTTTTTTGAACCTGGTATGGAGAAACATTTTAAATATACTTCCCTGTTTGTAGGAGCGCGCAGCAGAAGCTATATAGCAGAGGGTAAGGGCGATTTCACTCCTTGCTTCTTCAACCGGATACCAAATTACGTAACCCAGACTGCTTCTGCGGATGTATTTTTAGTAACCTTATCAACGCCCGATGAACACGGTTACTGCAGCTACGGCCTTTCCTGTGACTTTGCGAAAGAAGTGGGAGAACAGCCGGGCACCAAGGTGATCGCAGCGGTCAATCCCAATATGCCAAGGGTCATGGGAGATAATTTTATTCATGTCAGCAATTTGGAAGCCATTGTGGAAAGCAATGAGCCGATTCATGAGCACGGCCGTCCGGTCATCGGAGCGGTTGAGGAAAAGATAGGAGAAAACATCGCCGGACTTGTGCGGGATGGAGACTGTCTCCAGTTAGGAATCGGAGCAATTCCGGATGCAGTCTTAAAATTCCTGGGAGATAAGAAAGATCTGGGGATTCATTCGGAAATGATTTCCGACGGCATCATTGATCTTTATGAAAAAGGTGCAATCACCGGGAAAAAGAAAAACATTGACAGAGAAAAAATGGTCATAACCTTTATGATGGGTACCAGAAGGCTGTATGATTTTGTACACGACAATCCTGCCATTTGCATGATGCCGGTCAGCTATGTGAACGATCCCTTTGTCATAAGCCAGAACGATAATGTGGTGTCCATAAATTCCGCATTGCAGATTGATCTCATGGGACAGGTATGTGCGGAAGCCATTGGTCTAAAGCAATATTCGGCAGTAGGCGGACAGATGGACTTTGTGAGAGGGGCTTCTGCCTCAAAGGGCGGCCGGTCAATCATTGCCTTTGGTGCTACCACAAAGGGTGGAACCATCTCTAAGATTGTGCCGTTTCTGACAGAGGGGGCAGCGGTTACCACCAGCAGAAACGATGTGGATTATATTGTGACGGAATATGGAATTGCCCATTTAAAAGGAAAATCCTTAAGGGAACGGGCAAGGGAACTGATAAAGATTGCTGCACCGGCCTTCCGGGAAGAATTATCCGGAGAATTTGAACGGCGATTTGGGGAAGTGCTTTTGGTGTAATGTAAATGGAGGAGGGGATATATGAATATCATTATGATTTCTAATTTGCTGGAAACGCTTATGATCGTATGCTTTGGCTTATCCTGGCCGTTTTCCATTCATAAGTCTTATGTGTCCAGAACGGCAAAAGGAAAAAGCCTTTCTTTTGAAGCCTTTATCTGGCTGGGATACATATTTGGAATTGTTAGAAAGTTTTTGCTGTACGGATCATCACCTGCTGGAAATGACTGGCTGTTTTTCTTATCCTGGTTCTTTTATTTTATGAATTTTATTGAAATCACATTCGATATGTGGCTTTATACCAGAAACGTAAAATTAGACAAAGAAAGAGAGCAGGGGAAGTAGGAGTACCAAGTGAAAGGCCCGGAATCAAATCCCGGGCCAGGAAACAAAGCTGTTCTGATTTTCCATGTATTAAAGCTGGTGGTGCAGTATTTTATGTGCCATGTCAAGCAGTTGGGGATTCGTTTCTTCTACTAAGATAATGTCGCGGATGGAAGGAAATGCTGCGTGTACCTCAAGGGAAATCAATTCCTCATTTGTACTGTGAGCGGCGGGACACCCGGAGCATTTGCCGGTTAACCTGACCTTTAAAACATTATGTTCCAGGCTTTGAATGATTACATTGCCGCCGTGAGCCGCCAGAGAGGGCCTTACCTTTGCGTCAAGAACAGATTCGATTTGTGTAATTGCGGTATCCATAGTAACCTCCTTTGCATAGAAGTCTACCAATAGGGGGACGGTTTGTCAATGGAGTTTACTATATGAATATTTTATGAAAGAAGTGATGGTATGACTGCTAATTTTGAGCATTATAAAGTTTTCTACTATGTAGCCAAATACAAGAATTTCACCAGAGCGGCAAATGCCCTGGTAACGAGCCAGCCATCAGTTACATATTGCATGCAGAATCTTGAGAGCATGCTGGGGTGCAAGCTGTTTATACGGTCCAGAAAAGGCGTCACGCTGACATCCGAAGGAGAGCTTCTCTACAGCTATGTGGCTCCTGCATGCAAACAACTGATGCAGGGGGAAGAAAAGCTGAGAGAATTGATGGGAGAGCAGCATGACCATATTAATGTAGGGGTAACTCAGGTAGCCATGCGGTCTTATCTGGTGGAGAAACTGAAAATTTTCCAGGAACAGTATCCTCAGGTGAAGCTTAATATCTTCAATTATAATACGGAGCAGACTCTCAGTGAGCTGAAAGCCGGAAAGATAGATCTGGCGATTATTACAACCCCTATTGACTATGAACAGAGGTTAAAGGTAGTTGAAGTCAAATCCTTTAAGAGCATTCTGGTGGGCGGAAGAATGTATGAGGAATATAGAGAGAGGAAAATGTTCCTCTCAGAGGTTGTGAAGCTTCCTCTTATCACTTTGTCCAGTACCACCACCACCTTTGGCTTTCTTCAGGAGTTTTACCGTTCCTGCGGCCTTACCATGCAGCCGGCCATTGAGGTGGCCACCATGGATCTAATTATTCCGGTTATCCGAAAGAGTCTTGGAATCGGTTTTGTGCCGGAGGAGTTTGCCGGACCGTTCCTTGAGGCAAAGGATATTCTGGAAATAAAGCTTCATGAACAGATTCCTGAGCGTAAAATCTGCATTGTCAGTGATATCAACAGGCCCTTAGGGACCGTGGCCAGGGAATTGCAAAGCATGCTGGAATGTCAGAAGTAGTCTGGTTTTCGGAGGCGGAGATGGTAATTGGGATTAAGTACTGCGGAGGCTGCAATCCTGTGTACGACAGGGCAAAACGGGTGGAAAAATTAAGAGAAACAAATCCTGAGCATGAATACGTGATCCCAAAAGGAGACCAGGTCTGCGATTATTGGGTGGTGGTCTGCGGCTGCAGCAGAAGATGTGCGGAAATGAAAAAATTAAAAGCACGTTACAAGGTGGCTGTGGTATGGGATGAAGAAAGCTTCAGACAGCTGGAGCAGGAGCTTTTCAAAACAAATGGGGAAAAACCTTTTCTGTCCCAGGAAAAGAGAACGCTGCATCTTCATGAAACGGCAGCGGCAACGAGAACCATAACGAAAGAGGATATAGAAATGTTTGCCAGGCTGACCGGAGATAAAAGCAGTATTCACCAGGATACACAAGCTGCTTTAAAGGCTGGCTTTGACAGACCGCCGGCCCATGGAATATTCATTGATTCCCTGGTTTCCGCACTTATGGGAACAAGTCTTCCCGGAAGCGGAACGGTATACATGGAGCACAATACCAGGTTCATACGGCCGGCTTTTTGCGGGGACACTTTAGAAATTACCGTCCGGTTTGTTTCCTTTGAGGAACAGGAGAGCTGCTACACCGGACTTTTTTTCGGTACCTGTAAAAATCAGCGCGGGGAAAGAGTTCTTACAGTCAGAAGCAGGCAGATGATGATGAAAACATTGTTTGCCGTGGCAGGAGAAAGGGAGTGAGGTTTTATGACAAATCTGGAGATTTACAACCGGTTATTTATCCGGGCTTTAAGGGTAAAGGAAGAGGAGCTTCCCGGTCTGAAATACAGAGGAGCCCATTCATGGGATTCTCTGGGACATATGGATCTGATTTCAGATCTGGAGGAGACGTTTGATATCCACATCAGTACTTCGGATGTAATGGCTTTTTCCTCCTATGAAAAAGGAAAGGAAGTTTTGGCAAAATACGGTGTTGTGATTTAAAAGGGAGAAGCCATTCATGATGGATTATGAAGGCATTCTGAACAGGAAGCCGTTTTCCGCAGCAAAGGATGAGAAAAAACTGATGTACGGGGAATGGCTGACAGAATTGACGTATTATCACAGAAAACACTGCCATGCATACGGACAATTTTTGAAACACCTTATGATTCCTGAACGCGGACTGATGGGAGAGGAAGAGATCCCCATGCTACCGGTTGGACTTTTTAAGGATATGGACTTGATCAGCATTCCAGGCAGGGAGGTATTTAAGACCATGACTTCTTCCGGAACAAAAGGGCAGACGGTATCAAGGATTTATCTGGATAGGGATACGGCAGATTACCAGCAGAGGGCACTGGCAAATATTGGAGGAGACTTTTGGGGAGAGGAAAGACTTCCCTTTCTGGTACTGGACAGTCCGGAGGTATTAAAAGACAGAAACCTGTTTTCAGCCAGAGGAGCGGGAATCCTTGGATTTTCCATTTTTTCCTCCAGAATCTGTTATGGACTGGACCGGGATATGAACCTTGATATGGATGGAATCCGGCAATTTCTGGAACGCTATGGGGGAAAAGGGATCCTGATATTTGGTTTTACCTATATGATCTGGAAGTATTTCTATCAGGTCCTTGCAAAGTCCGGACAGAAGCTGGATCTTTCGGAAGGAATCCTTATCCATGGGGGAGGATTTAAAAAGCTTGAGGATCAATCTGTTTCCTCTCATGAATTTAAGGAGAGGATCGGGGAAGCATCCGGGATTAAGGAAATCCATAATTATTATGGAATGGCAGAACAGACAGGCAGTATCTATATGGAATGTTCCCAGGGTCACCTCCATGCAAGCTTATATTCCGATATCATAACCAGACGGGCAAAGGATTTCAGCGTTTGCTCCCATGGGGAAAAAGGGATCATACAGGTACTTTCCCCTCTTGCCCTTTCTTACCCCGGGCACTCCATACTTACGGAGGATGAGGGAATCATTCTGGGAGAGGATGACTGCCCCTGCGGCCGTCTGGGAAAATATTTTAAAGTATTGGGGAGAATACACCAGGCTGAGATAAGGGGGTGCAGTGATACCTATGATGGATGATGTCACATATCTGGCAGGAGTAAGCCGGCCGAAGGCTGAGCCGTTAAAACCTTTTTCAGAACTTGTTATGGACTTTCTGGAAGAGCTTTCTATTGAAATACGCAAAAGGAGAAGGGAGTTTGAAACGTACCGTGAAATCCCGGCTTTTGGGTTCTGGTTAAGAAGGACCCATATGGAGGAATTTCGGATGCGGTACGAGGATAGAAAACTTCGCATGGGCAGAGGTGTGATCTTTCATATTGTCTCTTCCAATGTCCCGGTTCTGTTTGCTTACAGCATGGTCATCGGTCTATTGGCTGGAAATAGCTGCGCGGTACGGATCTCTTCCAGGAGCCGGAAGGAGGATCAAAAACTGTGTGAAATAATTGACAATCTTTTGAGCCGGCCGGAATTTTCTTCTGTCAGAAACCGGATTTCTGTTTTCTCCTGTAAAAGAGAAAATAAAATCATTAAAAGCTGGCTGGAGGAATGCGATGGTCTTATGGCATGGGGAGGAGATCAGGCCATACAATCGGTCAGAGGAATGAAATTAAGACCGGATGCCGTGCAGGTCATGTTTCCGGACCGGTATTCCATCTGCATTCTGGATACAAAACGGATCGGAACGATTCCTGATGAAGTCCATCAAACGCTGGCATACGGATTTGTAAAGGATGCTTATGCCATGGATCAGAATGCCTGCTCCAGCCCTCAGTTTGTCATATGGAACCAGAAGGAGAAGACGGAAAGGACAGAACAGATCCGCAGAAGATGGTGGAACACCGTTAAGAAAGAGGCAGCCGCTTATGAGTTAAGCCCTCATAAGGCCACGAAAAAATACGAGACCTTATGCAGATATGCCATGATAACGGAGGAAATTTTAAGGACAGAGCAATACGATAACCTGCTTTATACGGTTCTGCTTTCTGAAGTTCCTCCTTATCCGGAAAATTACCGGGGCACCTGCGGATTGTTTTTTGAGTATCAGGGAGATTACCGGACTGCGGTCAGGCAATTGGCAGTCAGAAAACTTCAAACGGTAACGTATTACGGAATCCGCAGGGAGGAACTGACCGATTATATTATAAATAACCATTTATATGGAATTCACAGGGTGGTGCCCATAGGGGAAGCCTTAAACATGGATCTTGTATGGGATGGGCAGGATCTGATTAAGATGCTGTCCAGGGAAATTGTCTGGGAGGAGTAATATGCGTCTGTTTCAGGAAGAAAAATCATACGGAGACCGGATGCTGGCAGCAGATGATGCCGGACAGACGGTGACATACCGGGATCTGGATTCTTTTGCAGAGGAGCTGTACCGGTATATCGGAGGGAAAAAACTGATTATTATATTATGCCAGAATACCATTGGATCTCTTCTTGGGTATCTGGGCTGCTTAAAAACAGGGGTGGTTCCTTTGATGCTGGAAAAACACATGAACCAGGAGCTTCTGATGGGGCTGATCCGTGAGTACCGCCCGGCTTTTCTATATATACCGGAGGATTGTCTTTTAAAGGCAGAGGAATGTGAAATCGTATGGAAAACACAAGGATATTGCCTGTGCCGCAGAATGGAAAAGCTGTCTCCTTCCCTTTACGGAGAGCTTTCCTTGCTTCTTACAACATCAGGGAGTACAGGAAGTCCAAAGCTTGTGAGGCAGAGCGGAAGGAACATCGATGCCAATACAGAGTCCATATGTAAGTATCTTAACATCCATGAGAAGGAACGGCCTGTTACCACGCTGCCCATGAATTACACCTATGGATTATCCATCATCAACAGCCACGTGAAAGCGGGGGCAGCCCTTTTGCTTACGGTCCGCAGTATGGTAGAGCAGCCGTTTTGGGATTTTATAAAGGAAAAAAAGGGCACATCCTTTGGCGGAGTTCCCTATACCTACCAGGTTCTGAAACGGATCGGGTTTCTCCAGATGGACCTGCCTGATTTACGGACAATGACACAGGCTGGAGGAAAGCTTCCCATAAACCTTCATAAGGAGTTTGCTTCCTATGCGGAAAAGACAGGAAAGCAATTTGTTGTTATGTATGGGCAGACAGAGGCCACGGCAAGAATGGGATATCTGCCCGCTGGAAAAGCAGTGGAGCGATGCGGGAGCATGGGAATTGCCATACCAGGAGGCAGGTTCTGGCTGGAGGATGATAAGGGAGAAGAACTCAAAGAACCGGATACCCAGGGAGAACTGGTGTATGAAGGGGAGAATGTAGCACTTGGATATGCCTGCTGCCCTGAGGATTTAAAAAAAGAAGATGAGTGGAAGGGCATCCTGCATACCGGTGATATGGCAAAACGGGATCAGGACGGTTATTACTACATTACCGGAAGAAAAAAACGTTTCATCAAAATGTTTGGAAACAGGGTAAATCTTGATGAGACAGAGAGGCTGTTAAAGGAACATTTTGAAGGAAGTGATTTTGCCTGTGTGGGAACAGATGACAGTCTGATCATTTTTACGGATCTCAGGGAGAAATCTGGAGAGGAGCTGATCCTGGAACATCTTTACCAGATGACAAGGATAAATTCCAGGGCAGCAGGGATTCACCAGGTGGATAAGATTCCTAAAAACCTGTCCGGAAAAACCCTTTACAAGGAGCTTTTATAAGGGACGCAGCTTATGACATTGTTATATCTGATGAAAAAGGAGGTTTTATTATGGGGGAAAGAGTTGTATTAGCAGGAGCCTGCCGCACGGCTATCGGAACCATGGGAGGAGCTTTGAGTACGGTTCCTCCCCAGGATATGGGAGCAGCCGTTATCCGTGAATCATTAAAACGGGCAGGTGTCATGCCGGATCAGGTTGATTTAGTCTATATGGGATGTGTGATTCAGGCTGGCCTGGGACAGAATGTGGCCCGCCAGGCTTCCTTAAAGGCGGGTATTCCGGTGGAGACTCCTGCGGTTACCATCAATGTGGTATGCGGTTCCGGGTTAAACTGTGTGAATCTGGCAGCCCAGATGATTCAGTGCAAAGAAGCGGATATTGTAGTGGCCGGAGGAACGGAAAATATGTCCATGGCCCCTTATCTTTTAAAAGATGCCCGTTTCGGATACCGTATGAATCACGGACAGCTCATTGATGCCATGGTAAATGACGCACTGTGGGATGCATCTCATGATTACCATATGGGTGTAACGGCAGAAAATGTGGCGAAACAGTGGGAGATTACAAGAGAGGAGCTTGACCGTTTTGCGGCATCCAGTCAGATAAAGGCTTGTGCAGCCATTGAATCCGGCCGATTTCGGGAAGAGATTGTGCCGATGGAAATCAAGAAGAAAAAGGAAACCCTTGTCTTTGACCGGGATGAAGGTCCAAGGCCTGGAACAACGGCAGAAGGAATTTCAAAACTGCGACCGGCCTTTCAAAAGGAGGGAGTCGTTACGGCCGCCAATTCCTCCAGCATAAACGATGGTGCGGCAGCAATTGTAGTCATGAGTGAAGAAAAGGCAAAGGAGCTGGGCGTTAAGCCTATGGCATACTGGGAAGCAGGTACTCTTGCAGGCGTTGCACCTGAGATTATGGGAGTCGGTCCGGTGGCTGCAACCAGAAAGCTGCTTAAAAAGACGAATATGACTGTGGATGAGTTTGACCTCATTGAGGCCAATGAAGCATTTGCGGCCCAGTCATTGGCCGTGGCAAAAGATTTAAAGTTTGATCTGTCAAAGGTAAATGTAAATGGCGGGGCCATTGCCCTTGGCCATCCGGTAGGAGCATCCGGATGCCGTATTCTTGTGACTTTGCTTCATGAGATGGAAAAACGGAATGCGAAAAAGGGGCTTGCTACCCTTTGTATCGGAGGCGGTATGGGCTGCGCAACCATCGTTAAAAGAGAATGAGACGGTTGACATAATAATGGAAGAAATGAGGTGCCGGTACATGGAATTTGTTACATACGAAGCGGAAGGATTGATTAGTATCATTACCATTAACCGTCCCAATGCTTTAAACGCCTTAAACAGCCAGGTTTTAGAGGAACTTGACCAGATTCTTGACCAGATTGACACAGCTTCGGTCAGAGCATTGATTCTTACGGGAGCTGGAAATAAATCCTTTGTGGCGGGAGCGGACATTGCAGAAATGAGCACCTTCACAAAAAAGGAAGGAGAGGCCTTTGGAAAGAGGGGAAACCATATCTTCCGCCGTCTGGAAACCTTTCCCCCTCCTGTTATAGCTGCGGTAAATGGATTTGCTCTTGGCGGAGGCTGCGAACTCTGCTTAAGCTGCGACATACGGATCTGTTCTGAAAATGCCGTATTTGGACAGCCGGAAGCAGGTCTTGGCATTACCCCCGGTTTTGGAGGCACTCAGAGGCTGGCAAGAATCATTGGCCCCGGAATGGCGAAGCAGATGATATTTACTGCAAGAAATATAAAGGCAGAGGAAGCTTACCGGATTGGCCTTGTCAATGGCGTGTACCCTCAAAAGGAGCTGCTTTTGGAGGCAAAAAAGATGGCAAAAGGAATTGCAGATAATGCTCCCATTGCGGTGAGAAATTGTAAAAAAGCCATCAATGAGGGGCTTCAGGTGGATATGGATCAGGCGGTCGCCATGGAAGAACGGCTTTTCGGAGACTGCTTTGAGACACTGGACCAAAAGGAAGGGATGAAAGCCTTTCTTGAGAAGAGAAAAGAGAAAACGTTTCTTATGAAGTAAGGCGAGGGGAGATTTATCCCAACACATACAAACATAGAAGGAGGGATATGGGATGAAAGTCGGAATTATAGGCGCAGGGACCATGGGGTCAGGAATTGCCCAGGCATTTGCCCAGACAGAAGGGTATGAAGTATTTTTATGCGATATCAATGAGGAGTTTGCAGCAAATGGTAAAAAGAAAATTGCAAAGGGTCTGGAACGGAGAGTCGCAAAAGGAAAAATGACACAGGAAAGTGCTGATGCAGTTTTGTCTAAAATTCAGACAGGGGTAATTAGTATCTGCCAGGACTGTGATCTGGTGGTAGAAGCAGCAATTGAAGATATGGCAGTGAAAAAACAGACCTTTCAGGAACTTCGAAATATATGCAAAAAGGAAGCAATGTTTGCAAGCAATACGTCCTCACTCTCCATCACAGAGCTTGGGGCAGGGCTTGACCGGCCTGTTGCGGGAATGCATTTTTTTAATCCTGCGCCGGTTATGAAGCTGGTGGAGGTCATTGCAGGACTTAACACTCCTCCTGAAATAATTGCAGAAATCAAGAAAATAGCCGCTGACATCGGAAAGGTTCCTGTACAGGTAGAGGAGGCCGCAGGCTTTGTGGTAAACAGGGTTCTCATACCCATGATCAATGAGGGAATCGGAATATATGCAGAAGGAGTTGCAGATCCGGAGGGAATTGACAGCGCCATGAAGCTGGGAGCCAACCATCCTATGGGGCCTCTGGAGCTGGGAGACTTAATCGGGCTTGATGTGGTTCTTGCCATTATGGAGGTGCTTTATTCGGAAACAGGAGATCCCAAATACCGTCCTCATCCTCTGCTTAAGAAGATGGTACGGGGCGGAAAGCTTGGACAGAAAACCGGAAGCGGTTTTTATCAGTATAAAGGATAACGGATAGGGAGGAGAAAGATATATGGCGGTTGTGCAGCTGCCCTTTGGAAGGGAAAAAATCAGTTTGAATATTCCTGACAGCAGATTAAACGGGTTACTTATGTCAAGGGCTCACAGCTATCAGGCAGATGATGGGGAAGAGGAGCTGGTCCGAAAAGCGATGGAACACCCCATTCACTCCCCAAGGCTGAAAGAACTGGTTAAGGGGAAGAAAAACATTGTCATGATAGCAAGCGACCATACCCGGCCGGTTCCAAGCCAAGTGATAGCACCTGCGGTTATAGAGGAAATCAAAGAAGGAAATCCCCAGGCACAGCTTACAATCCTCATTGCCACCGGATTTCACAGATCCACCACCAGGGAGGAACTCATTGATAAGTTCGGTCAGGAGATTGTTGACAGAACGGATATCCGTTTTGTTGTTCATGAAAGCTGGAAAGATGAGGATATGGTTTTCATAGACACCCTTCCCTCAGGGGGAAAGCTTTTGATTAACCGGATAGCGGCAGAGGCAGATCTTCTTATATCGGAAGGCTTTATAGAACCTCATTTCTTTGCAGGCTTTTCCGGCGGAAGAAAAAGCGTGCTGCCGGGAGTCTCAAGCGGGGTGACGGTCATGGCAAATCATTGCTCTGAGTTTATTGACAGTCAATATGCTAGAACCGGTATTCTGGAGGGAAATCCCATACAAAGGGATATGGCTTACGCTGCAGAGCAGGCAAAACTTGCTTTTATTGTCAATGTAGTGCTGGATGAAAATAAGAAAGTGATAAAGGCCTATGCAGGCCATTTCAACGAAGCTCATAAGGAAGGCTGTAAGTTTGTGGACCAGCTCTCAGGAGTGGATGCCATTCCGGCGGATATTGTAATCACTACCAACGGCGGATATCCCCTGGACCAGAATATATACCAGTCTGTAAAAGGCATGACGGCCGCTGAGGCCACCTGCAATCCTGGGGGTGTCATCATCATGGTATCAAGCTGCAGTGACGGCCATGGAGGCCAGTCCTTTTACAATACCTTTGCGGGGGGAGAAGATAAGAATGCAATCATGAACCGGTTTCTTGATACGCCCCGGGATAAAACCGTGCCGGATCAGTGGGAGGCACAGATTCTGTGCAGAATTCTCTTAAAATATAAGGTGATCATGGTCACCCGGGCTACCGGGGAAATGGTCCGTAGCATGCAGATGGATTATGCAGGCAGCGTGGAAGAAGCAATTTCCATGGCAGATCACTGGCTGGGTAAGTCTGATGGGAAAATTACGGTCATTCCTGACGGGGTTTCCGTAATCGTCAGGAGCAGACAGCCTTTGTCATTACCGTAAAGGAGGAATTAAGATGGAAGAAGTAACTTACAGCAAAGTTACCCCGGAACTCATACAGGAATTTAAGAAAATCGTTCCGGGCAGGGTTCATGAGAAAGAAGAGATGAATGAGGATTATTTCCACGATGAGATGCCGATCTATGGAAAAGGCATTCCGGATGTGGTAATTGATGCCACCAGTACGGAGGACATTGCTGCCATTGTGAAATTGTGTTTTTCAAACAATGTTCCAGTGATTCCAAGGGGAGCGGGAACCGGTCTTACGGGAGCGGCAGTGGCCATTTACGGCGGAGTTTTACTTGATATGAGTAAGATGAACCAGATCCTTGATTATGACATGGAAAACTTTGTTGTCCGTGTACAGCCCGGCGTTCTGTTAAATGATCTTGCAGAGGATGCTAAGCATCAGGGACTTTTATATCCGCCGGATCCCGGGGAGAAATTTGCCACCCTGGGAGGTAATGTTTCAACAAATGCAGGGGGCATGAGGGCCGTAAAATACGGCTGTACCAGAGATTATGTGAGGGCCATGACCGTGGTGCTTCCTACGGGCGAAATTATCAGTCTGGGTGCACCTGTTTCTAAGAGTTCTACCGGCTACAGCCTGATTCATTTAATGATCGGCTCGGAAGGAACCCTTGGAATTATCACAGAACTGACTCTTAAGGTAATACCGGCGCCCAAAGAAACCATAAGCCTTATTGTTCCCTTTGAAAACCTTACGGACTGCATCGGGACTGTGCCTAAAATATTCATGTCCGGTTTGAAGCCCCAGGCACTGGAGTTCATGGAGAAAGAAATTGTTCTTTCCTCGGAGCGGTATCTGGGAAAGAATGTATTTCCAAAGGAAGTTGACGGTGTTGATATCGGAGCTTACTTACTCATCACCTTTGACGGTGATAAGCTGGAGCTTTTAGAAGAACTTTCAGAGCAGGCGGCAGAGGTGGTTTTAGAGGAAGGAGCCGTAGACGTCCTGGTGGCAGATACGCCGGTGAAAAAGAAGGAAGCCTGGGAAGCCAGAAGCACCTTCCTTGAAGCCATTGAGGCGGAAACAAAGCTATTGGATGAGTGTGATGTTGTAGTGCCGGTAAATCAGATACCTTCCTATCTCTCTTTTGTCAAATCACTGGAAAACCGGTATGATTTTTCCATAAAGAGCTTTGGTCATGCGGGAGATGGAAACTTACACATCTATACCTGTGCCAATGAAATGGAGGAAGAGACATTCAAACGGCAGGTAGGAGAATTTATGGATATTATATACAAAAAAGCGTCGGAATGCGGAGGACTTATTTCCGGTGAGCATGGCATTGGTTATGGTAAGATGGGCTATCTGGAAGCTTTTGCAGGTGAAACAAGCATGTGCCTGATGAAGGGCATCAAGGAAGTATTTGATCCAAAGATGATTTTGAATCCCGGAAAAATCTGCTATAAGCTTTAAAATAAAAATTTATTTGTCCAGGAGGAGAGCAAAATGGCATATTTGATATCAGAAGAAGCGCAGGATCTATTACAGGATGTGAAAAATTTCTGTGAGAAGGAAGTAAAGGAGGCGTGTAAGGAATACGACGTATCCGGAGAATGGCCAAAGATGATTTATGATAAGGCAATGGAACAGGGCTATCAGGCTCTGGAGGTCCCGGAGGAATACGGGGGACCTGGATTAAGCCGTGTGGATGTGGCTGCCTTGATCGAGCAGATGGCAATTGCGGACGCAGGCTTTGCTACCACAATTTCGGCCAGCGGCCTTGCCTTAAAACCCGTATTGATTGCAGGCAGGGAGGAACAGAAAGCGCGTGTGTGTGAAATGGTCTTGGAAGGAGGTCTTGGCGCATTCTGCCTGACGGAACCAGGGGCAGGCTCCGATGCAGGAGCAGGCAAGACAACTGCTGTAAAGGATGGAGACCAATACATACTAAATGGAAGAAAGTGCTTTATCACCAATGGAGGAGTTGCCTCCTTTTATTGTGTCACTGCAATGACAGATAAGACAAAAGGGGTAAAAGGGATGTCCATGTTCCTTGTGGAAGCCGGTACACCGGGTCTTAGCACAGGGAGAGAAGAAGACAAAATGGGAATCAGGACCTCTAATACCTGTGATGTTGTGCTGGAGGATTTAAGGATACCGGCTTCCAACTTAATCGGCGAGGAAGGAAAGGGATTTTCCATTGCAATGAAGACACTGGATCAGGCCCGTACCTGGATGGGCTGTATTGCTGCGGGCATTGCACAAAGAGGCATTGATGAGGCTGTTGGGTATGGGAAAGAACGGATCCAGTTCGGGAAACCAGTCATTAAAAACCAGGCCATGCAGTTTAAAGTTGCCGATATGCAGATCAGGACGGAGACTGCCCGTCAGATGGTAGCCCATGCACTGACCAGGATGGATATGGGACTTTCCCATACCATGGAATCTGCCATTGCCAAGTGCTATGCTTCAGACATTGCCATGGAGGTGGCTACGGAAGCCATCCAGATATTCGGAGGTTATGGATACAGCAGGGAATATCCGGTAGAAAAGCTGTTAAGAGACGCGAAGATATTCCAGATCTTTGAGGGAACCAATGAAATCCAGAGAATTGTTATTGCAGGCAATATCATTGGGAAATAAAGAAGGAGCGTGACAATCATGGAAATGTTAGTTTGCATTAAGCAGGTGCCCGATGACTCCGTGGAAATTTCTCTGGATCCGGCAACAAAAAAGCCGGCTTTGGAGAGGGTGACGCCGGTGGTGAACGCCTTTGATACCTATGCCCTTGAAATGGCTGCCAGATTAAAGGAAGCTTTGGGCGGTGAAATTACAGTGGTTTCTATTGGGAATGAAAGCGTAAAAAACTCTCTGAAAAACTGTCTCGCCGTGGGTGCAGACGGTGCATATCTGGTAAAGCATGAAATGGCAGAGTCTCTGGACCCCTTAAGTATTGCAAGGATCTTAAGGAAGGCAGCCCATGAAATAGAAGAAAATCTAAGTAAAAAGTTTGATCTTATTTTCTGCGGAAAGGAATCCACGGACTATGCCTCCAGCCAGGTTGGACTTCTTTTGGCGAATGAGCTTTCCCTGCCTGCAGTAACCAATGTAATCCAGGTGGAGCCTGGGGAGGGCATGATGAAAATAAAGCAGGAAACAGAGGAGGGCTATCGGATCATAGAAGCCCCTGCTCCCTGTGTTGTTACGGTTCAAAAGCCTAATTACGATCCCAGATACCCCACCATTAAAAGTAAGATGGCTGCCAGAAAAAAGGAGATTAAGGAATTAACACCTTCTGAGGAAACGGACAGCATGCTAAAGGTTCTCCAGGTGTTTGAACCGGCAAAGCGGGCAGCAGGCATTAAAATAAAGGCGGACAGCCCGCAGGAGGCAGTTTCACAGGCGATGGCAGTCATGGCGGAGGCCAGGATCTTTTAGGAGGAGAAAGAAATGAGTTATTCAGATGGAAAAAATATTATGGTTTATGTTGAGACCGTTTCTGATACTCCTGTGGGCGGTGCGCTGGAGGTGCTTACAAAAGCCCATAAGCTGGCAGAAGCCAGGGGAGAAGAGGTAATTGCTGTTTTAATCGGCAGAGATCTGGTGGATGCGGCCCGTACTGCCATTATGGCAGGAGCAGACAAAGCGGTAATCGTAAAAAAAGAGAGTTATCAGATGGAGGTATACGGAACAGTCCTTACAAAACTGGCAGAGAAATTTAAGCCTTTCCTGATTCTTTCAGCAGGAACTCTTGCAGGAAAAGATCTTCTTGCCATGGTTGCAGGAACACTTCACACGGGCTGTGCTGTGGATGTAATGGATGTTTCAGACAAAGACCGGCGTCTTATCTTTACCTGCCCGGTTTACGGTGGGTCGATTCTCAATGATCTTGTCATAAAGGGAACACCGGCAGTTGCAGTTGTCAGATCAGGGGCCTTTGCAAAGGAATTTTTGGCGGAGAGGACCGGTAAGATTGTGGAAGAGAAGGTGGGATCAGAAGAAGCTGTTCACACGAGGATCGTTGATGTGGTAAAAGAAATGGCAGAAGCTGTAAACCTTGAGGAAGCGGAGGTTATCGTATCCGGCGGCCGTGGGATGGGAAGCAAGGAGAATTTTAAACTGGTGGAAAAGCTTGCGTCAGCCTGTCATGGTGTTGTGGGGGCAACAAGACCGGCTATTGAGGCAGAATGGGTGCCCCGTTCCCATCAGGTGGGGCAGTCAGGGAAAATTGTGGCGCCAAAACTCTATATTGCCTGCGGCATCTCAGGGGCGACCCAGCACGTATCCGGTATGATGGGCTCAGGATATATTGTGGCAGTCAATAAAGATGAGGATGCTCCTATTTTTGATATTGCGGATGTGGGGATTGTGGGCGATGCAGTCAAGGTGATCCCTCTCCTCATAGAGGAGATTAAGAAGATTCAGTCACTGTAGGGAGAACCATGAAACTTGTATTGGGGGGCATTTATGAATATTATGATCTTTCTTTTGGCATTGGCACCTATTTTATGGCTCATGATTGCATTGAGCCTGTTAAAGCTTCCGGCATTTAAAGCCTGTCCCATTGCACTGGCAATTGCCGTTGTTTTATCTATGACATTCTTTCAAATGCCGGTAGTAAATTGCCTGACCGGAGGCTTAGAGGGAATCGCTCTTGCGCTATGGCCCATTAGCCTGGTGATTCTTGCAGCCATTTTTACATATAATCTTTGCATTGCAACAGGTAGCATGGACTGCATCAAACAAATTCTGGCCGGAGTATCCAGGGATAAGCGGATTCTGCTCCTGATCATCGGCTGGTGCTTTGGAGGCTTTATGGAAGGTATGGCAGGCTTTGGAACTGCAATTGCAATTCCGGCAAGCATGCTGTGCGGTATGGGCTTTCCTCCCATTGCGGTAACCGCAGCATGTCTGGTCGCCAATGCATCTCCTACTGCATTTGGATCGGTAGGAATTCCTACGGTCACCGCAGCTCAGATCGCAGAACTTCCAGGCGGGGAAGTGGCTTTTGCAGCAGCTCTTCAATTGACTCCGTTTATTTTGATCACACCTTTTCTTATGGTTTGCATCATAGGAAAATCAATAAAGGCCTTAAAAGGAGTCTGGCCGGTTGCTCTTATTTCCGGAATATCTTTTGCGGTACCAGAGCTTTTTGCAGCAGCTTTTCTTGGGGCAGAGCTTCCGGTGATCATCGGTTCCATCTGCTCCATGGCAATTACCATAGGTGTTGTGAAAAAATGGTTTAAAAATCCAGATCCGGAATATGGGATAGAGGACAATAAATCAGACGGAAAAAATAAAATAACCGGTAAGGAAGCAGTGAAAGCCTGGATGCCTTTCCTTTTAATCTTTGTATTTTTACTTCTTACATCCAAAATGGTTCCCCCTGTAAATCAGATGCTTTCTGCTGTTAAAACGTCAGTTTCCATTTACACAGGGGAGGGAGCAAAACCATATACGTTTGTCTGGCTGGCCACACCGGGGGTTTTGATAGCAGCAGCGGCAGTGATCGGCGGTAAGATACAGGGAGCGGATTTTAAGCTTATGGGGAAGGTATTTATCAGTACCATGAAACAGATGTGGAAAACAATCATGACCATAGTGACCATAATGGCCATGTCAAAGATCATGGGATACAGCGGAATGATTGCCGCCATTGCAGGCACGATGCTGGCACTGACAGGAAGCTTTTATCCTTTTACAGCTCCGCTTGTGGGTGCGCTGGGTGCGTTTGTAACAGGAAGCGGGACTTCTTCCAGTGTTCTGTTCGGCAGCCTGCAGGCTCAGACGGCTGCAAACCTGGGCATCAGCCAGGTCTGGCTGGTTGCGTCAAGTACCGTAGGCGCCACCATCGGTAAAATCATATCCCCGCAGAGCATAGCCATTGGCGCTGCGGCAGCCAATTTGCTGGGAAGTGAGAGCAAATTATTAAACCAGGCAGTGAAATTCAGCGCTGCTTTCATTATAATTGCCGGCTATATCGCGTATTTTGGAAGTAGGGTTTATTAGGAAAGGAAGAAAAAGAATGAAGATCCTTGTTTGCATCAAACAGGTACCTGACAGCAATAAAGTTGAGGTGGATCCTGTTACAGGCGTGTTAAAAAGAGACGGAGCGGCTTCAAAGATGAATCCCTATGACTTGTATGCCATTGAAACTGCCCTTCGGATCAAAGAGAAAACGGGAGGTATTGTTGACGTTATTTCCATGGGACCTCCGCAGGCCATGCAGGTCATTAAAGAAGCGTTTTCCATGGGAGCAGACCATGGAACGCTTTTGTCAGACAGGCGTTTTGGAGGAGCAGATGTCCTTGCGACCAGCTATACCCTGGCACAGGGAATTAAAGCAATGGGAGAGTATGACTTAATTCTTTGCGGCAAGCAGACCACAGACGGGGACACCGCGCAGGTAGGTCCGGAAATATCGGAATGGTTAAATTTTCCAAGCGTATCCAATGTGGTGAGAATCCGGAAGTTAGAAGGAGACGGAATTACGGTAGATATGGATCTTCCTGATGAAGTAGAGGTGGCTAAAGTAAAATTCCCATGCCTTTTAGCAGTGGATAAAGATATCTTTCAGCCAAGACTCCCATCCTACGTAAAAAAATCAGAGACAAAGGACAGAAAGATTCAGATCCTTACTCTTGATGATATGAAGGATAAGGATGAAATGAATTACGGCCTTAACGGATCGCCCACTCAGGTACAGAAGATATTCCCTCCGGAAACAAACGATAAAAAGGAAGTGTGGGATGAATCAGGAGACGTGCTTGCCAAAAAGCTGTTTGACAAGATGGAAGAGCTGAAATTTGTTTAGGAGGTGAAGAAATGGCAAGATTAATCATACATCAGGAGAGAATTCCTGATCATCAGGAATTGATAAAAGTCTGTCCCTTCGGAGCGCTGGAGGAGCAGGATGGAAAAGTAGTTGTAAATGCTGCCTGCAAGATGTGCCGCCTTTGTATAAAGAAGGGTCCTGAAGGCGCAGTAGAGTATGTGGAGGACATAAAAAAACCTGGGATCAACAAAGACGAATGGAAGGGAATTGCTGTTTATGCAGACCATGTGGATGGCGCCGTTCATCCGGTCACCTTTGAACTGATCGGAAAGGCAAAGGAGATGGCAGCAGTTACCGGGCAGGAGGTATATGTTCTGTTCATGGGAAAGGATATCAGTGAAAAAAGTGAAGAAATCCTCCATTACGGAGCTGATAAAGTCTTCCTGTATGATAAGGAGGAGCTGGATCGTTTTAAAATAGAGCCTTATACAGCAGTCTTTGAAGATTTTATCAAAAAAGTGAAACCCTCCTCCATCCTGGTAGGAGCAACCACCGTAGGACGCCAGCTTGCGCCAAGAGTGGCTGCCAGAATGAAAACCGGTCTGACTGCGGACTGTACCATTCTGGAAATGAATGAAAATAGTGATTTATCCCAGATCCGGCCGGCCTTTGGCGGCAACATTATGGCTCATATCAAGACTCCCAGCCATCGTCCTCAGATCGCTACAGTCCGGTATAAAATCATGAATGCCCCTGCCCGCTCGGAAGTGAAATCAGGAGAAATCGTAAATTGTGATATCCATAAGGGAAAGCTTGTCTCTCATGTGGATGTCATTGATATTCTGCCAAAGGAGAAGGAGACCTTTATTGAGAATTCTGAAGTTCTGGTGGTTGCCGGAAGAGGAGTGAAAAAAGAAGAGGATTTAAGCATGCTCCGGGAGCTGGCAGATCTTATGGGAGGCCAGGTGGCATGTACCAGACCAATGGCAGAATCCGGCTGGCTGGATGCAAAATATCAGATCGGTTTAAGCGGACGTACTGTAAGGCCCAAGTTAATTATCACCTGTGGGGTTTCCGGTGCCATTCAGTTTGTGGCCGGCATGAACCATTCAGATACCATATTTGCAATCAACAACGATCCTAAGGCGCCCATCTTCAA
This sequence comes from Lacrimispora indolis DSM 755, assembly GCF_000526995.1. Lineage (NCBI taxonomy): Bacteria > Bacillati > Bacillota > Clostridia > Lachnospirales > Lachnospiraceae > Lacrimispora > Lacrimispora indolis. The sequence continues at coordinate 3,760,594 of NZ_AZUI01000001.1, forward strand.
ATCAGCTCATTACTGTCTGGTAGGTGATCTCTATGATATTCTCCCCAAACTGATTGCAAGGATAAAAGAGAAGGAAGGAGTATGATCATGGAATATAAAAAACTAGATCAAGATGATATTGCTTACATAAAAGGCATCATTCCGGACGAGGAGCGTATTCTGACCGGTGGTTTTATTAATGAAGAGTACAGCCATGATGAATTAAGCGGTACCAGCAGTTATCCTGACATTGTAGTGAAGGCAAAATCAGCAGAAGAAATATCTGAAATAATGAAGTATGCTTATGAAAATGTCATCCCCGTAACTCCAAGGGGGGCCGGTACCGGCCTGGTAGGGTCATCCGTTGCAATAGAACATGGAATCATGATTGATACCACATTAATGAATCAGGTACTTGAACTGGATGAGGATAATCTGACAATTACGGTGGAGCCAGGTGTTCTGCTGATGGAGCTATCTGCTTATGTGGAAGATCATGATCTGTTCTACCCGCCGGATCCAGGCGAAAAATCTGCTACCATTGGGGGGAACATCAGCACCAATGCAGGAGGCATGCGCGCAGTGAAATATGGAGTGACACGTGACTATGTAAGGGGCCTGGAAGTGGTCCTTCCAAGTGGTGAGATTACGGAATTCGGAGGTAAGGTCGTAAAGAACAGCTCCGGATATGCCCTTAAGGATTTAATGGTGGGAGCCGAGGGAACTCTCGGTTTTATTACAAAGGCCACGTTAAAGTTGATTCCCCGCCCCAAGATGGTGATCAGCCTGCTGATTCCCTTCCCTACCCTGGAGCATGCAATCAATACGGTTCCTTTAATTGTCAAATCAAAGACCATTCCCACGGCCATTGAATTCATGCAGCGGGAAGTAATTATTGACGCAGAGCAGTATTTAGGAAAGGCATTTCTGGATAAACAGTCAGACGCTTATCTGCTCTTAAAATTTGACGGAAATTCGGCAGAAGAAATTGAAAAGGCATATGACGGTATTGCAACGCTCTGCCTGGAACAGGGTGCCTTAGATGTTTTGATTTCTGATACTGAGGAGAGAGAAGATTCCATCTGGAAGGCCAGGGGAGCATTCCTGGAAGCCATCAAAGGCTCTACCACCTACATGGATGAGGTCGATATGGTTGTTCCAAGAAGTTCGGTCAACAAAATGGTCACCTATCTGCACGGCCTGCAAAAAGAGTGTGAGTTAAGAATTAAGAGCTTCGGACATGCGGGAGACGGGAACCTTCATGCCTATATGCTGAAAGATGATTTAAGCGATGAGGAATGGGAAAGACGTATGAGCAAAGCCATGGAGAAAGTTTATGAAAAGGCCAGGAAGCTGGGAGGTCAGGTTTCCGGAGAACATGGCATTGGTTTTGCCAAGAAGCCTTACCTTAGGGAATCTCTGCCGGAAGTGAATCTAACCCTGATGAACGGAATAAAAAAGGTGTTCGACCCTAATAATATTTTAAATCCTCACAAGATTGCCCAAATGTAACGGATTGTAGCATTGCAGGCTGTTTTGAACAGATGTTCCATGAAGTTAAAAGAAATCGTTTCACGTTAATATTTTTTATACAGATATGTTACATAAGAGGGTAAAAGTTTCCTGATACTTTCATATCCAGTATGAACATAAGTCTTTGTAATTGTATGGTATCAATATTGGTATGATTTATAAATTTCATATTTATAATATAAATAAAGGAGCTTTACCTTATGGATAAATACCAATCCATAAGGTAAAGCTCCTTCTAAAAACTAAAATTTAATTCTCCTTTCCAGCAAAGAAATCCCCTGATATAAAATCGCCGATACAATACAAAGAATCACAATACTCATCACTGCCATATCCATCTTAATGAACAGCGGATACAAAATGATATGGTTGGGAATGGGGAAAATTCAGAAGAGACAATCAGTTATATCAAATATTTCTGCACATAGTTGTTAAATAGCAAATCGAAAAAATAGTTTATGCCATATCGGGTATAAACGTTCTGCATTCCATTGGAAATGTATTCACAGGACTGGAACTTGTCGCTTAAGAAAATTATGGTGTCGTAATATTCCTCAAATTGCTTTGCATGGTTTAAAGTAATCAGAAACTTGTGCGCCTTGACATCTTTAACGTCATCCTTGGTTGTTATGGCGTAATTTCCGGATGCAGAACATGTTATAAGCAGGTCATCTTTCGTGAGTGTGGAAAGAATTCCCGCGTTGCTTGATATATTTGTAACAAGCTTGATCAGTCTTCCTAAGGAAGTCATTTCCAGTTGAAATTCCTTGGCAGAGGAACTTGATGTATCTGAATTCAGAATGACAACGTTATGGCTTGCTCTAATCAGGTCGACAAGCAGCCCGATATTCTGCTGGTCAATGGTATCATTAATATCCTTAAGCATATCGACCATGGAATTCATAATGTAGTCATTAAAAGAAGACTGGTTAACAAAGTCAATAAATGCCTTTGAATGAACCCGCATATGTCTGATGTTATCTTTCATGTGTGTAAAGCTTTCAAATCCAATGCTTTTCACAAATCTGTGAATTGTACTCCTTGATACATAACAGTAATCGATTACATCATAAATACTGATTTTATCCAAAACATCTATGCGCTCCAGCAGATAATTCGCCAAAACGTAGTTTATATCATCTTCACTGGAATAATTAATGATAGCAAGCAAAGAAGAGGTGATATTAAATCCTTTCAGGCTAAATGTATTTTGTTGTTTTTTATTATTTTCATTCATACCCCGATTATATATCAAAAATCATACCGATACAATATAGAATAAAAGCAAAATTACTGGAATTTATATTTGGTTTCATATTATGAAACCCGCGGTTTTGCAGAAATCTGATATACTTTATCCATGGAATTCATGCAGCGCGCAAATGTAATTTCCAATTTATAAATGAGGGTATCGTAAAATTCCTAATTTGTGGCAAAAACATCGGGAAACAAATTATAAGAAGAGGGGAAAGATTATGGCAAAAAAAGATTATGTACAGATATGTGAAGATATAATCAGTACTTGCGGAGGCGAATCAAACATTGCTAATGTTACACATTGTATGACCCGTTTACGTATACAGTTACATGATGAAACCAGGATCAATAAAGATGAGGCAAAGAAAATATCAGGGGTCATTGATCTTATTGTCCGGGGCGGAGAGTACCAGTTTGTTATCGGACAAGATGTTCCGGCGCTTTTTGCAGAATTTAAGAAGCACGATGGCATCAAAACCGGTGGTGAAATTCAGGATACAGATGCTGTTAAACAGGATATAAAAGCAGGAAGAGAGAATTTTTTTGCAAATATTATGGCATTTATCGGCGGTACATTCTCTCCGGTTATTCCGGTACTGATTGCAGGTGGTCTTACCGGAGCAGTTTTAACTCTTCTTACAACATTCTTCGGAGTGTCTGCAGAGGATGGGGCTTACAAGATTTTCTATGCTGTTAACCAGGCGGCTTTTTATTCACTGCCCATTTTTATAGGTTTTTCAGCATCAAACAAATTAAAATCAAACGGATACCTTGGAGCGTTTCTTGGCGCAATACTGTTATATTCCACCATAAATAATGCAGAAGGACTCGAATTCTTTGGCATCAAGGTTCAGCAGATAGCATACAACTCAACCGTATTTCCTGTAATCCTGGGCGTTTTATTCATGTCAGTGATTTATAAGAATTTACAGAAAATCATGCCTGTATATTTACGAACCATATTTGTACCGCTTATTACAATGCTGATTACGGTTCCTGTAACACTCATTGTACTAGGGCCCATAGGAAACCTTGCAGGTACGTGGTTAGCAGACGGCGTATTGACCGTTTATAGGGTAGCTCCGGCAATTGCGGTTATGATCATTGGTATAACAACTCCCTTGATGGTATTCTTTGGAATGAACAATGCAACTTATCCGGTTTTATTCTTATTAATAGCTGAGATCGGTTCAGATCCGCTTATCTGTACTGGTATGGCTCCGGCAAATGTGGCGGTTGGCGGTGCATGTCTTGCAGCAGCAATGATTGCAAAGAATGCGGAAGTCCGCAGTGTTGCAACCGGTGCCGGTGTTACTGCGCTTTGTGGTATTACAGAGCCGGGGGTATACGGCGTATTATTTGTAAAGAAATATCCGCTTATCGGAGCAATGATCGGTGGCGGTGCAGGAGGTCTCCTCGCAGGTCTGTTAGGTATGACACAGTACGTTGTATCTACGCCAGGATTCATTTCGATCCCTGCTTACATTAACCCAGACGGGACCAGCAGAAACCTTATCGTATCTTTAATCGTAATGGTAACAGCAGTTGCAGTCTCTTTTGCAATAACCTTATTCTTAGGCAAAAGAGCTGAAAAGAAGTCTGCAGTAAATTAAATTGTTTTGAAAAACAGGAGGTACAACATGTTTTATAAAGAAGACCCTAAATTTCCGGAAAGTTTCATGTGGGGCGCATCAAGCGCTGCATGGCAGGTAGAAGGAGGAACTGCTGATGGCGGAAGAACACCGGCCATGATAGATTTAAACAGCAGGAAGAAACAGCCATATGCAGATAACTCAATAGCAGCAGATCATTACCACAGATATAAAGAGGATGTGGCTCTTATGGCTGAATGTGGTTTCAGTTCATACCGCTTCTCTCTTTCCTGGTCAAGAATTATTCCTCATTCAGACGGAAAGGTCAACCCGGAAGGTGTTGAATTCTACAACAGCCTGATCAATGAGTTAATTAAAAATAATATCACTCCGATTGTAACCATTTATCATTATGACTTACCTGTGTGGGTGTATGAGGAATTAGGAGGCTGGAGAAGCAGAAAGACAATCAATGCATTTGAACATTTCTGTAAAGTTTGTTTCGAAAATTTCGGTGACAGAGTTAAGTACTGGCTGTCATTAAATGAGCAGAATATGCAGATCTGCTATGGCCACTGGCTTGGCACAAGCGAGGGCTGTACAGATTGGGACAGAGAAAAGTGGGATATCAATCATATCATGAATCTTTGCCATGCAAAGGCAGTAATTAACTGTCATGAAATGGTTGAAGGAGGAAAAATCGGACCTGTCCCAGGCTATGTTCCGATCTATCCAAAGACCTGCAGTCCAGGTGACCAGATAGCAGCAATGAATGCAGAGGAATTAACTGAGAAGATCTGGAATGATACGTATGTATACGGCGAATACAGTAATTTTGTTAAAAAATACTGGGAAACTCACGATATTCATCCCGATATTCGTCCAGAAGACATGGAACTTATGAAGAAAGCAAAAATTGATTTCATATCAGTTAACTGTTATAGAAGCAATACAGCATATGAGTCAAAGATAGACAGCGAGAGACAGGAGTATGGCCTTAACAAGTTTGGCATCAAAGGACAGATGCAGTGGCCCAATATTCCAGGTGAGTATGCATTATGTACGAATCCGTATGTTGAATATACGGACTGGGATTGGGAAATAGATCCGCAGGCTATGAGATATTCGCTTCGATATCTTTGGGACCATTACAGACTTCCTATGATGATCACTGAAAATGGATTTGGAACAAATGAGACTAAGGATGCAGATGGGCAGGTTCATGATACGGCAAGGATTGAATTCCTTAGAGATCAGATATACAATGTCGGCCTTGCCATCGAAGATGGCTGTGAGGTGATTGCTTACAATCCATGGTCATTTACAGATTTATTATCGACCGGAAATGGAATCAGGAAGCGTTACGGTTTGGTTTATATTGATACAACTGATGAAGAGCTTGTTAACTGCAAGGATGTTTCGATGCTTAGTATGAAACGCATTAAAAAGGATTCCTTCTATTGGTACTCAAAGCTTATTAAGTCCAATGGCAAGGAGTGGGGCAAGGACATGAAATAGGCATTCAGCAGATGGGCGGCAGTGATGCATTTTTGTTAAATATCTATCGCCAAAGGGTTTCCAGACATTGATACCGGCGGCCGATCGGCCGCCGGTATCAATGTCTGGAAACCCTTTATTCTGTTGAGCGCGGCAATATACGCATAGAATCAACAGGTAAAAAGCTCCTTCTGATAAATCTAAAATTTAATCTTCTTCTCCAGCAATGAAATCCCCTGATATAAAATCGCCGATACAATACAAAGAATCACAATAGACATTACAACAAGATCCATCTGAAATACCTGACTTCCATAAATAATCAGATATCCAAGTCCTTTATTTGCCGCTAAAAACTCCCCAATAATAACACCCACCAGACAAAGTCCGATATTGACCTTGGTATTGCTGATGATAAGGGGAACGGAACCGGGAAGCAGCACCTTAAAAAGCACATCCTTTTTCTTTCCGCCCAGGGAATAGATGAGCTTGATCATATCAGGGTCTATCTGGGAAAAGCCGGTATGGATTGTCATGATGCATCCAAAAACGGCCACGGAAATGGAAGCGACGATAATGGTCTTTATATTGTTGCCCAGCCATACAATTAAAATGGGGGCAAGGGCGGATTTTGGAAGACTGTTTAACATGACAAGGTAAGGCTCCAATACTTCCGATATACTGCGGCTGGACCATAACAAAACGGCAATCAGCAGGCCTGAGATGGTGACAAGGGAAAAGCTTATGAGGGTTTCCATCACCGTCACCCCGATGTGCATAAAAATGCTTTTGTCCGCCACCATATTAAGGAAGCAGACTGTCATACGGGAGGGAGAGCTGAATATGAAATCATTGATCATGCCCAGTCTTGCACACAGCTCCCAAAGGGAAAGAAGCAGTACCAGCAGCATGCTGCGCCATATCCGGACATTGCGGCGGTGAAGTTTTTCTTTTTCAATAAACTCCTGCTGAGCTAGAGTGGGATGGGTTTCAATCATGGTTCTGCAGCTCCTTCCATACCTGATTAAAGTAAACAGAAAATTCCGGCATGTTCCGGCGTGTCAGAGGCCGTATATCATCCTTTCCAAAGGAAATGGGTATGATGGCTTTTATTTTGCCCGGCCTGCTTGTCAGTACGATGACCCTGTCGGCAACGCTGATGGCCTCGGAAAGGTCATGGGTGATCAGAATCGCAGTTTTGTGAGTGCTTTTTATGATAGAACTAATGTCATCGCAGACGGAAAGCCTGGTCTGATAATCCAATGCGGAAAATGGTTCATCTAATAAAAGAAGGTCCGGTTCCAGGGCCAGGGTGCGGACCAATGCGGCACGCTGCCGCATGCCTCCGGACAGTTCAGACGGCTTTGCCTGCTCAAAGCTTCCAAGGCCGTAAGTATGGAGCATCTGATGCAGCTTTTCTCTGGAGCTTTTGTTTCGCTTTTTCTGGATTTCCAGCCCCAGTTCGGCGTTTCCAATAATGGTACGCCATTCAAAAAGATGGTCCCGCTGCAGCATGTAACCGATATTGACGCCTGATTCCGCCTGGGAAACGCCGTCAATGCAGATTTCTCCTTCGTCAGGTGTCAGTAATCCGCTAAGAAGAGATAGAAGGGTTGATTTCCCGCAGCCGGATGGGCCGACAATTGCAAGAAATTCTCCGTTATCCGCAGTAAATGATATATTGGAAAGGGCCAGTGTCTCACCCTCAAGGGAATGATAGGAGTAACTGATCCCGCGAACTTCCAGTTTTGGCTTCATGGGTCCTCCTTATTTGACAGATTTGATCTGATATAGTGTTATGATATGTACAAAAAAAAGGAGTGTGAAGAACCATGCCTTCCACTCCTTAATATAAAATGCCCTATAGCCGCTGTTTTACAAAGATGAGGACCCAGTAATTGGACTCATTTATATGGTAACAGCTGATCCCGATTTCTTCAAAATCCTGTGACAGAATATTTTTTCGATGGGGATCAGAATTCATCCAGTCCTTTACCGCCTCTTCTGGAGTACCCTGTCCCAATGCCAGGTTTTCGCCGGCTCTTTGATAATCCACGCCGTTTTCAGAAAGAACCGTGAAGCAGGAGGTCCCGTTTGGCCTTGTGTGAGAAAAATACAGGCTGGCCTCTTCTGCCCTTATGCCGGCCAGGCCGGACAGGGAGGGTGTAACTGTGAAAGCTGGGAGCGACTGTTTCTCCCGCTCTGCATTGATCAGGTCTGCGATCTCCTTTTCATAGGAAGCCTTCCGGGAAAGTAAGGGATCCGAAGATTCTGAAACATTTACAATCTCAGGCGCTGCCTGTAAGGAAGATGCCCACCCGTCCGGTGCATTTAATAATGATAGAATTAGCATCCCGGACAGGATACCGGCTGTTTTTTTCATCATGAGATGTTCCTCCTTAGTAATGGCATTCGTTTCCTCTTCCAATAGCCTGATTTTAATCCCAGCCACAGGAAAAGTCAATAAAAATGGCGGAACATAAGGCGGAAAGGCTGGAAAAATAAGAAAAACCCCTTGCAATGGTGAATAAACGGTGTTATACTGTCTAAGATAACATGACAGTTTGGCGATAAAGAGTGGGCGTAAGTCCACTCTTTCAATTTGTTTGGAAAGGTGGGAGAACGATGGCAAAGAGAGAAGAGTATGAGGCAAAGACGGAAAGCTTTTTGCTGCCCCTTATGGAAGAAAATAATTTTGAACTGGTTGACGTAGAGTACGTAAAAGAGGCAGGAAGCTGGTATCTGCGTGCTTATATAGATAAAGAAGGCGGCATTACGGTAGATGATTGCGAGATCATAAGCCGCAGGCTGGGAGACTGGCTGGATGAAAAGGACTTTATTGCGGACAGTTATATTCTGGAAGTCAGTTCTCCGGGGCTTGGAAGACCGCTTAAAAAGGATAAGGATTTTATAAGAAGCATCGGAAAAGAAGTGGATATTAAGTTATATAAGCCTTTAAACAAACAGAAGGATTTTACAGGAACGCTTACATCCTATGACAGGGAAACTGTGACCATTACCCAGGAAGACGGAATAGAGCTTGTGTTGAACCGCCCGGAAATCGCTTTGATCCGGCTGGCATTTGATTTCTAAACAGTAAGAGATATTAGGAGGATAAAAAAATGAATAAGGAACTGTTAGAAGCACTGAATATTCTGGAAAAGGAGAATAATATCAGTAAGGACACCCTGTTAGAGGCAATCGAAAATTCTCTCCTTACGGCGTGCAAGAACCACTTCGGGAAAGCGGATAATGTCAAGGTCACCATCAATCGTGAAACCTGTGATTTCAATGTATTTGCGGAAAAAGAAGTGGTGGAAACAGTTGAAGATCCCCTGCTGCAGATCAGTCTGGCAGAGGCAAAGATGGCAGATCCGAAGTACGACATCGGTGATGTGATCCACTGCCCGATTGACTCCAAAAAGTTTGGAAGAATTGCGACACAGAATGCAAAGAATGTAATTTTGCAGAAGATTCGCGAGGAAGGCAGAAAATCTCTTTTTAATGACTGGTATTGCCAGGAAAGGGAAGTTGTCACAGGAATTGTACAGAGGTATTTAGGAAGAAATGTAAGCATTAATTTAGGCAAGGTAGATGCGATCCTAAACGAAACAGAGATGGTAAAAGGAGAGGTATTTAAGGCCACGGAGAGAATTAAGGTTTTTGTTCTGGAAGTAAAGGATACTCCAAAAGGCCCGAGAATTTCCGTATCCAGAACTCATCCGGATCTTGTAAAGCGTCTGTTTGAATCAGAGGTCGCAGAGGTAAAGGACGGAACCGTAGAGATCAAGGCAATCGCAAGAGAAGCAGGATCCAGAACAAAGATTGCAGTAAAATCCAATGACTCCAACGTGGATCCGGTGGGCGCATGCGTAGGTTTAAACGGCGCAAGGGTCAATTCCATCGTGAATGAATTAAGAGGAGAAAAGATCGATATTATCAACTGGGATGAAAATCCGGCTTATCTGATCGAAAATGCATTAAGTCCGGCAAAAGTCATCTGCGTTGTTGCAGACGAAGAATCAAAGGAAGCCCAGGTCATTGTTCCTGATTACCAGCTGTCACTGGCCATCGGAAAAGAAGGGCAGAATGCAAGACTTGCAGCACGGCTTACAGGTTATAAGATTGATATTAAGAGTGAGACGCAGGCAAGAGAACTTGGTCTGTTTGAAGAACTTGGGCTTGATTATCAGGAGGCAGGGACCGGGTATGAAAGTTATGGCAATGAATACCAGAATGACTACCGGGAAGAAGAACCGGCCGGTGATTATCAGGAATAAAAAACAGGAAGTGATGGAAGCGTGAGTACAAAGAAAATACCGCTCAGACAGTGCATCGGCTGTGGTGAGATGAAAAATAAAAAAGAGATGATTCGTATTCTGAAGACCTCAGAGGATGAGATCCTTCTTGATGCAACCGGACGAAAAAACGGTCGCGGAGCTTATATCTGTCCTTCCCTGGAATGTTTTAAGAAGGCAGTGAAAAGCAAGGGGCTTGAACGTTCCTTCAAGATGACGATTCCGAAAGAAGTATACGAAGCATTGGAAAAGGAGATGGAGCAGTTTGGATAACAGACAAAAGATTCTTAATCTGATTGGTCTGGCCACAAAAGCAGGAAAGATCGCAAGCGGAGAATTCATGACAGAAAAGTCCGTAAAAGCAGGGAAAGCATCATTAGTGATCGTTTCTAAGGAAGCCTCGGATAATACCAAGAAGATGTTTACCAATATGTGTACTTACTATGAAGTTCCAATCTACTTTTTCGGGGAAAAGGATGAACTGGGCCACGCTATGGGTAAGGAGATGAGGGCATCCCTTGCGATCGTGGATCATGGGTTTGCAAAGGCAGTCGTGAAACTGATGAATACAAAGGTCGGTAGTGAGTGTGAAGAGGACCTTTCACATCTACCGGTATGTGCTGCAGAGCGCGCACAGAATGGAGGAAAGCATGAGAGTATATGATCTGGCAAAAGAACTGGGAAAGGACAGTAGTAAGGAAATATTGGATATCTTGGAAAAGCATAATATAAATTTAAAAAGTTCTTCTAACATTACGGATGAACAGGCATCAATTGTGAAAAAAGAAGTGGGTGGTCACGGCCGGGGAAGTGCGCCGGCACATTCCGAGGCTCCGGCAGGAGATGAGTCTGATGCGCCTAAGAAAAAGATTGCAGCGGTATTCAGGCCGCAGAATGCGCAGATGAAACCTCAGGGACAGCGTCCCCAGCAGCAGAGGGGAAGAGACGGAAGTTCTTTTCAGGGCTCCGGACAAAACGGGGCACCAAGAAATCGTCAGGTGACGGAGCAGTCTTTGTCAGGAAATCCTGAACAGTCAAGAGAAATGAATGCAGGAAACAGAGAGGATGCCAGACCCCAGGGCCAGGAAGGTTATCAGGGCAACCGTGATAACCAGGGAAACAGACCTCAGGGAGGCTACCAGGGCAACCGTGACGGAAGACCTCAGGGCCAGGGAGGCTATCAGGGCAACCGTGACGGAAGGCCCCAGGGCCAGGGAGGCTACCAGGGCAACCGTGACGGAAGACCTCAGGGCCAGGGAGGCTACCAGGGCAACCGTGACGGAAGACCCCAGGGCCAGGGCGGCTATCAGGGTAACCGTGACGGAAGACCCCAGGGTCAGGGAGGCTACCAGGGCAACCGTGACGGAAGACCCCAGGGTCAGGGCGGTTACCAGGGCAACAGGCCCCAGGGTCAGGGAGGCTATCAGGGCAACCGTGACGGAAGACCCCAGGGTCAGGGCGGTTACCAGGGCAACAGGCCCCAGGGTCAGGGAGGCTATCAGGGCAACCGTGACGGAAGACCTCAAGGTCAGGGAGGCTACCAGGGCAACAGGCCCCAGGGTCAGGGAGGCTATCAGGGCAACCGTGACGGAAGACCTCAAGGTCAGGGAGGCTATCAGGGCAACAGGCCCCAGGGTCAGGGAGGCTATCAGGGCAACCGGCCACAAGGCCAGGGAGGCTATCAGGGCAACCGGCCACAAGGCCAGGGAGGCTACCAGGGTAACAGGCCCCAGGGCCAGGGCGGCTATCAGGGCAACCGTGACAGCCGTGACGGAGATAACCGCGGAGCAAGACCACAGGGACCACGTACAGGCAGAGATGCTGCGGGGAAGACAGGTTCCTTTGATACTCCTATTCAGGCAAAGCCTACCAGCAACAGAGCTACTAAGAATGCTTATAAAAACGACAGATTCGATAAGAGAGATAAAGATGACGAGGCAAAGAAAAGAGCACAGGCCAAAGGCGGAAAGCCGTTAAAGGTTCCGGTTCAGCCTCCGATGCATGTAGAACCTAAGGTAGAAGAGATAAAAACCATAACCATTCCGGAGGTTCTGACGATCAAGGAGCTGGCTGAGAAGATGAAGCTTCAGCCGTCCGTTATCGTAAAGAAACTGTTCTTACAGGGCAAAATCGTTACCCTTAATACGGAAATCGATTATGATCAGGCAGAAGAGATCGCCATGGGATATGATGTTCTCTGCGAAAAGGAAATAAAAGTAGATGTCATTGAAGAACTGCTGAAAGAGGCAGAAGAAAATGAGGCAGATATGGTTTCCAGACCGCCGGTAGTCTGCGTCATGGGCCATGTTGACCACGGTAAAACCTCATTGCTTGACGCTATCCGCCAGACCAATGTAACATCCAGAGAGGCAGGCGGGATCACACAGCATATCGGTGCTTATACGGTTGAGGTAAATGGAGAGAAGATCACATTTTTGGATACTCCGGGACACGAAGCCTTTACAGCTATGCGTATGAGAGGCGCTCAGTCTACTGATATCGCTATTCTTGTGGTAGCAGCTGATGACGGTGTAATGCCTCAGACTGTGGAAGCTATCAACCATGCAAAGGCAGCCGAGGTGGAGATCATCGTTGCAATTAATAAGATCGATAAGCCAAGTGCCAATATTGACAAAGTGAAGCAGGAATTATCCGAATACGAGCTGATTCCTGAGGACTGGGGCGGAAGCACCGTTTTTGTTCCGGTTTCCGCTCATACAAAAGAAGGAATTAAAGAGCTTCTGGAAATGATCCTTCTCACCGCAGAAGTAAAGGAATTAAAAGCAAATCCGGACCGGCGGGCAAGAGGTCTGATCATCGAGGCTGAGCTTGATAAGGGCAAAGGCCCGGTTGCTACCGTGCTGGTACAGAAGGGAACCCTTCATGTGGGAGATACGGTTGCTGCTGGTTCCTGCTACGGAAAAGTCCGCGCCATGATGGATGACAAGGGCCGCAGGGTAAAAGAGGCAGGTCCATCCACGCCGGTTGAGATTTTAGGGCTTAACGATGTTCCAAATGCTGGGGAAGTCCTGGTTGGAACCGATCATGAGAAAGAAGCAAGAAGCTTTGCTGAAACATTTATTTCCGAAGGAAAGAATAAATTACTGGAAGATACAAAGGCTAAGTTATCACTGGATGATTTATTCAGTCAGATCAAGGCCGGCAACATCAAGGAACTTCCGATCATCGTGAAGGCAGATGTACAGGGCTCCGTGGAAGCGGTAAAACAGAGTCTTGTGAAGCTGTCCAATGAAGAGGTTATGGTAAAGGTGATCCATGGAGGCGTAGGTGCCATCAATGAGTCCGACGTTTCCCTGGCTTCTGCGTCAAATGCCATTATCATCGGCTTTAACGTAAGGCCGGATGTGACGGCAAAATCCATAGCTGACCGGGAGAAGGTAGATATGAGGCTTTACAAGGTGATCTATCAGGCCATTGAGGATGTGGAAGCGGCCATGAAGGGTATGCTTGATCCTGTGTTTGAAGAAAAGATCATCGGCCATGCGATCGTGCGCCAGACCTTTACGGCCTCCGGCGTAGGTACCATCGCAGGTTCCTATGTAATGGATGGCAAGTTCCAGAGAGGCTGCAGTGTCCGCATCACACGTGCAGGTGAAAAGATCTACGAAGGTCCTCTGGCTTCTTTGAAGAGATTTAAGGATGATGTAAAGGAAGTTGCCACAGGCTATGAGTGCGGTCTTGTATTTGAGAAGTTTAATGATATCAAGGAAGATGATATGATCGAGGCTTATGCCATGGTGGAGGTTCCCCGCTAGGAATCTTCCGGCCGGATTTTAAAGAGATGAGCCCGTTACACCGGGCTGGTCTTTTTGAAACAGCGGACAAAAAGCGAAAGGAATAACATGCGTAAAAACAGTATAAAGAATACCAGAATTAATATGGAGGTCCAGAGGGAGTTAAGTGAGATCATCCGTCTGGAAATCAAAGACCCTAGAATTCATCCAATGACCACCGTGGTTTCCGCCCAGGTAACCCCGGACTTAAAATACTGCAAAGCATTTATCAGTATTTTGGGAGATGAGGAAGCCGGAAAGGCTACCATCGAAGGATTAAAGAGTGCAGAAGGCTATATCCGCCGTGAACTGGCCAGGAGAGTGAACCTTCGCAACACACCGGAAATCAAATTTATTCTGGACCAGTCCATTGAATATGGAGTAAATATGTCCAGATTAATCGATGAGGTAACAAAAGATATCAGAGAATAGGGAGGTGCCCTTGTGAGTTTTTTTGACGCAATGCTTGAAGATGTAAAAACAGTAGCAATCATTGGCCATGTCCGCCCGGATGGGGACTGTGTTGGTTCCTGTCTGGCGGCATACAACTACTTAGAAGAACATCACCCGGAAGTGGATGCTGTGGTTTATCTTGAGATTCCTCCTTCAAAGTTTAATTATCTAAGGAATTTTGACCGCATTGTCAGCGACTTTTCAGAGGATAAGGAATACGACCTCTGCCTTTGCCTTGACAGCAGCGATACACTCCGGTTCGGAGAGACATTAAAGTTCTTAACTACCGCAAAAAAGAGCCTCTGCGTGGATCATCACGTTACCAATTTAAAATATGCAAAAGAAAATATCGTACAGGATGACGCCAGTTCTACCTGCGAGGTGCTTTACGGCCTTTTGGATGAAAACAGGATCAGCAGGGAAGTGGCGGAGTGCATTTATACCGGTATAATCCATGATACTGGAGTGTTTAAATATGACTGCACTTCAAGGAAAACCATGGAGATTGCAGGGAAGCTGATGGAAAAAGGAATCGATTTTCCAAAGATCATCGATGACAGCTTCTACCGGAAAACCTATATTCAGAACCAGATTCTGGGCAGGGCTTTATTGGAAAGCATAACCTTTCATGGCGGCCAGTGCATTTTCAGCGCTATCAGCAAAAAGGATATGGATTTTTACGGCGTCACCGGTGCGGATATGGATGGAGTCATCGATCATCTCCGGATCACAGAGGGTGTGGTATGCGCCATATTCATGTATGAAGTCTCCTGCAGGGAGTATAAGGTCAGCCTTCGCTCCACTACGGATCTTGATGTGAGTAAAATTGCCGTTTATTTCGGCGGCGGCGGTCATAAAAAGGCGGCCGGCTGTACCATGACAGGAAGCGTTCATGACGTGATTAACAATCTGTCCAATCAGATTGTAAAACAGCTTGATTAGGAGATACGCGCTATGGCAGACGGTATCATCAATGTATACAAAGAAAAAGGATATACCTCTCATGACGTTGTGGCGAAAATGAGAGGTATTTTAAAGCAGAAAAAGATTGGCCATACAGGGACGCTGGACCCTATGGCAGAGGGAGTACTTCCCGTATGCCTGGGAAAGGCCACCAGGCTTTGCGATATGTTGACGGATAAGACCAAAACCTATGAAGCGGTCCTGCTTTTGGGCAGGGAAACCGATACCCAGGATACTACGGGAAAGGTTTTGGCGGAATATCCGGTCCAAGTAAAGGAAGATCAGGTAAGGGAAGCCGTACTCAGCTTTCTGGGCCATTACGATCAGATCCCCCCCATGTACTCTGCCTTAAAGGTGGATGGAAAAAAGCTTTATGAGCTGGCAAGGGCAGGAAAAGAAGTAGAGCGGAAGGCCAGGCCTGTGGAAATCCTGGAGATCCACGTGGACAGGATCGAACTTCCCCGGGTTACCATGACAGTGACCTGCTCCAAGGGAACTTATATCCGCACACTTTGCTATGACATCGGACGAAAGCTTGGCTGCGGAGGGTGCATGGAATCCCTGCTCCGCACGAAAGTCTCCGGGTTTTGTTTAGAGGACAGCCTGACCCTTTCCCGGATCCAGGAGCTTCGGGATGAGGGGACTCTGGAAGATCACATTCTTGCCGTGGACAAGGTATTCTCAGAATACCCGGCCATTTGGATGAAGCCGGATTTTGACAAGCTGGTGCACAATGGAAATTCCTTTTGCAGAAACCAGGCAGAGGGAGATTCCCATCTTCCTGACGGACCTGTAAGGGTATATGACAGCAAGGACCGTTTTATCGGGGTTTACGGGCCGGACAGGGAGAAAAATCTTCTTAAGCCTCAGAAGGTATTTCTGGGAGGAACGCCTTAAGGCATACAGGAAACCCCTTCCAGGGATACCTGTATGCCCTGGGAAGACGGGCAAGAAAGAGGAAACCCCTTCCAGGGATCCCTGTATGCCCTGGGAAGACGGGCAAGAAAGAGGAAACCAAGTATGGAATATATAACTGGAACCAGGGAATTTCAGATCCAGGAGCCTGCGGTCGTGACCCTGGGGAAATTTGACGGACGCCACAGAGGCCACCAGAAGCTGTTAAAGCTGATGGGAGAGATAAAGAAAGAAAAGGGTCTTAAGACTGCTGTCCTGACCTTTGACATGTCCCCCAGCACCTTTGTAACGGGAGGCTCCCAAAAGGTCATCACCACCAATCTGGAGAGAAAGAATAATCTGGAAAAGATCGGAATCGATTATCTTGTAGAATATCCTTTTACAGAGGAAACCGCCCATATGGAGCCGGAGGAATTCGTAAAGCAGGTCCTGGCAGGCCAGATGAATGCCAGGATCATTGTCGTTGGCACGGACTGCTCCTTTGGGTACCGTGGAGCAGGAAATGCGGACAGCCTTTTACAGTGGAAAGACCGGTATGGATATGAACTGATCGTCATTCCTAAAGAGCGGGCCGATCACCGGGATATCAGCAGTACCTATATCAGAGAACAGCTGGATGCCGGAAATATGGAAAAGGCAAACCAGCTTTTGGGAGAGCCCTATGCCATACATGGGACCGTTGTCCATGGCAACCACATTGGAGGGGCTGTCCTTGGATTCCCAACTGCCAACATCATACCTCCGCCGGAGAAGCACCTTCCCGTATTCGGCGTGTATGTGTCCAGGGTATATGTGGATGGTACTTATTATGGAGGTATTACCAATATCGGAAGAAAGCCTACGGTAGAGGGAATTTCTCCAATTGGAGCAGAAACCTTTATTTATGGTATAAATGAGGATATTTATGGAAAGACTATAGAAGTACAGCTTTTGCATTTCATCCGTCCCGAACGGAAGTTTGAAGGGCTGGAGCAATTAAAGAAACAGATCGGAATGGACCGGGAATACGGGATGCGGTATTTGAAGGCCCTTTCAGATCAGCAGATCACTCATTTGTAAAGGGAAAGGCCAAAGGCTCCCTGGTTTACAATCAAAAACTTGCGAAGGAAAGTGCATATGACTGACAAAGCATGGAAGGTACTGGGCTTTGCTATTGCATGCGGAAGTGCCGTATGGATAGGAACAGCAGATGTACAGGCCGCTAAATCAGATTCTTCTCCTAAAACCGGTTCGCCAGTAGCGGGAATTTCGGTTTACATGGATCAATATCAGGAATCCATGGATCGGGAGGGAGCAGAAGGGTCGGCAGATCTTACGCAGGAAAAAGTGAGGTATGGAACCTTCAACTCAATCTTTCAGAATCTTGGGGTGAGTGTTGTGGAGGATTCCTTAAACATCAGGAAAGAACCAAAGAACGATGCGGAAATCGTAGGGAAATTAAAAAACCACGCCGGCAGCAGCGTGCTGTCAGAAGAAAATGGCTGGTATAAAATAAAGTCAGGGCAGGTAACCGGGTATGTGTACGGAAAATATCTGGCCACCGGACAAGAGGCCAGAGCAATTGCCTATTATGACATGAAGCTGATGCTCCGGGTAGATACTGAGACCCTTCGGATCCGCAGCAAACCGAATACGGATTCTGAAATACTGGGCAGGGTTCACGAGGGTGAAACATACCCTTTCATTTCCCACAGCAAAGGATGGGCAAAGATCCAATACAAGGGTCAGACAGCCTATGCCTATGCTCCGGAAAATGCCACGGTCGCATACACCATACCTGAAGCGGAGAAAAGCAGTGACCTCCGCAGCAGGGTTGTGAACTATGCGGTCGGATTTGTGGGGAACCCATACCGGTGGGGCGGCACCAATCCCAATACAGGGGCGGACTGCTCCGGTTTCATCCAGTATGTGATGGAACATGCCGCTGGAGTTCATTTAGACCGCACCTCCAGGCAGCAGGCCGAAGAGGGCGAGGTCATACCAGCTGCCAGCATGGAGCCGGGCGACTTGCTGTTCTATGCAAGCGGAAGGCAAATCGACCATGTGGCCATGTATATTGGCAAAGGACAGATCGTCCATGCGGCAAACCGACGGAGCGGGATCAAAATCTCCTCCTGGAATTACAGGAAGCCAGTCACCATACGACGGGTGATCCCGTGATAATGACAGGCAAAAACAAACAGAAAGGCTGCAGACTGACGCCCCATAAGGAAGGGGCCGCCTGTCTGCAGCCTTTCTGTTTATTTTTTCTTTTTTCCAAGATAAGCAGCTTTTACTGACTCGTCTGCCAGCAGCTTATCTCCTGAGCCTGACATGGTGATCCTGCCGGTTTCCAGCACATAGCCGATATCAGCCGTATGAAGGGCCATGTTGGCGTTCTGCTCAATGAGTAGAACGGTTACCCCTTTTTTGTTGATCTCCCGGATAATAGAGAAAATATCCTTTACGATCAGAGGAGCAAGCCCCAGGGAAGGTTCATCCATCATAAGGATCTTTGGCTGGCTCATAAGAGCTCTGGCAACTGCCAGCATCTGCTGCTCGCCTCCTGAAAGGGTACCGGCAAGCTGCCAGCTTCTTTCCTTCAGCCGGGGGAACAGATCATAGACCCAGTCTATATTCTCCTTAAGATCGTCATTTCTTAAATAAGCCCCGATCTTGATATTTTCAATAACAGTCATATCCGGAAATACACGGCGGCCTTCCGGCACCAGGGCAATTCCTTTTGATATGATATCAGGCGTATCCTTGCCGATCAATTCTTCCCCATCCAGGGTGATGCTGCTTCCTGCCGATGGCCTTACCAGCCCAACGATGGACTTTAGGGTGGTGCTTTTTCCGGCGCCATTGGCCCCAATCAGGGTCACAATGCTCTTATCCGGCACTTCAAAGGAAATTCCCTTAACGGCCTCAATTCCGCCGTAATTCACTCGCAAATTATCAATCTTCAGCATCGTCGCTCACCCCCAGATATGCTTCAATTACCCGTTCATTGTTCTGGATCTCATCCGGTGTTCCATGGGCGATCAGCTTGCCGAAATCCAGGACATAGATGCGGTCGGAAATCTGCATGACCAGATCCATGTGGTGCTCGATCATGAATACGGTAAGATGGTAGGAATCACGGATCTGTTTGATAAAATCCGTTAAATCCTGGGTTTCCTGGGGATTCATGCCCGCAGCCGGTTCGTCAAGGAGCAGAAACTTCGGCTCCGTTGCAAGGGCTCTGGCGATCTCCAAACGCCTTTGCAGGCCGTAGGGAAGGGAAGAGGCGATCTCATCCTTTAAGTGGAGTAAGTTCTGTTCCTCTAAAAGGGCAGTGGCTTCGGCACGCATCCGTTCCTCCTCCTTACGGTTTAAGCGGAGGGTAGCGGAGAATACATTCTGTTTTGCCCGCATGTGTTTGGCGATAAGGACGTTGTCAAATACGGACAGCTGTCCGAAAAGGCGGATGTTCTGGAAGGTACGGGCAATGCCCTTTTTCGTAATCACATCCGGCGTACTGCTGATCACTGTAATGGGCCTTGGCGTCACTTCTCCCAGGTACATTTTTTTCATCTTTCCCTTTGGGGTATTGGAAAGAATGGTTTCTCCCATAAAGTCCACCTGCCCGAAGGTAGGTTCATAAATACCGGTAACACAGTTAAATGCGGTTGTCTTTCCTGCACCGTTGGGACCGATTAAGGCCACGATCTCTCCCTGGTTTACGTCAAGGGTCAGACCGTTTACAGCCACAACGCCGCCGAACTGCATGGTGATGTCCTGCATGTGAAGCACATTGACGGCCGTTTTTTCTGCTTTTGACATTATGAGTTTTCTCCCTTCTGTGCTTTGCTTTTTTTCTTCCATTTAGCCGGAATACCCCGGATCAGCCTTCCAAGGCCTTCCCAGGAAAATTCATTGCTGCCCATGATCCCGCGGCGGTAGAAGAGCACCACTGCCATCAGCAGGATAGAAAAGATGACCATACGGAAACCTGTGCGGAATAAGGGAACTTCAAATCCGCCGATGACCAGAGGGTTATCAAAGAAACGGAGCCATTCCCTTCCTGCAGTGACCAGAAATGCGCCGATGACGCTTCCCGTAATGCTTCCGATTCCACCCAGGACTACGATCAGCAGAATATCATAGGTTAAGTTAATGGAAAAGGTCTTTGAATCAATGGAACGCATAAATATGGCCAGAAGTCCTCCGCCTACGCCGGTGAAAAAGGAGGAGATGACAAAGGACAGCTCCTTGTAGCGGAATAAGTTTAAGCCCATGGCCTGAGCGGCCACTTCATCTTCACGGAGAGCCTTAAATGCCCGCCCGTAAGAGGAATTGATGAGAAGGACCATTAAAAAGATACAAAGGGCGCAAAGTCCAAAGGCGGCAAAAAGGTTAGGAAACCCGGGGATATTTTTTAATCCATAGGAACCGTTTGTAATGGTATTTAACTGGGGAGCCGCAATGACGGCCCGGATGATCTCAGAAAAGCCCAGGGTAGCAATAGCCAGGTAATCGCTTTTTAACCGGAGGACCGGGATGCCGATGAGGGCAGCCATGGCTGCGGCAAGAACACCTGCAAGAATAAGGGCCAGCCAATAGGGACATTGGAGGTTTGCAATGGCAGGTGCAATACCGCCCACGTAGTAAACGCTGGCCCGGCTGTCAACCGGAATGGTAAGGATGGCCACAGTATAGGCTCCGATTGCCATAAAACCGGCCTGGCCTAAAGAGAACAATCCTGTGAAACCGGTAAGCAGGTTCATGGAAACGGCCACTACCGCATAGATGGCGCTTCGCTCCAGGATGGAGATCTGATAGCTGTACTGGGCGCTGTTAGCCTGTAAGAATGCCAGCAGGCCGATGATGACCAGGAGAGCGATCAGAGTATAAAGTTTGTTTTTGGAAACTGCATTTTTCTTCATAGTGGGCACCTCACACTTTATCGGTCGTCTTCTCACCGAACAGTCCCGTAGGCTTGATCAGGAGAATGATGATTAACAGAACAAAGGTAAATGCGTCGCTGAAGGTGGAATATCCCAAGGCAACCAGGGCGGTTTCCCCCAGGCCCAGAATAAATCCTCCGATCACGGCGCCTGGAATGCTGCCGATGCCGCCGAAAACTGCCGCAACAAAGCATTTTAAGCCAGGCAGGGAGCCGGAGAACGGGAATACGGTCATACGGTCTGTAAAATAGAGTACGGAGCCGATGGCGGCTAAAAGGGAACCGATGGCAAACGTAAAGGTGATAATACGGTTGATCTTGATTCCCATGAGAGAGGCTGTATCATAATCTTTTGCCACCGCCCGCATGGCCATACCGATCTTAGTCTTATTGATCAGGATGATGAGTCCGTAAACAATGACCAGAGTTAAGACCGGCGTTAGAAAGGTGACAAAGGATGCAGAAAGGCCGCCGATCTGGTAGATTTTCTTCAGAAACGGAATTTCCGGATACCCCTTTGGCAAAGCTGTAAATAAATAAGTAGCCAGGTTCTGTAAAAGGTAGGAGACACCGATCGCAGAAATCATGACCGACATTCTGGGAGCGGAGCGTAAGGGGCGGTAAGCCACCCGTTCAATGGTTACACCTAATAATACGGTGACCAGTAATACCACTGGAATAGAGATGTACCAGGGAAAACTTGCCATGGCAAATATCATAAAGTAACCGGCCATCATAAAGATATCGCCGTGGGCGAAGTTGATGAGCCGCAGGATCCCGTAAACCAGGGTATAGCCAATGGCAATTAACGCATAAGCGCCGCCCAGGGAGATACCGGTCAGGCACTGCTGTAAAAAGGTTGAAAGACTCATGTGGCGAAATGCCTCCTATCTGTTGAGTATGTATTGTGCAGCAAATCCAGGGCTTACTGCATGTGGAAATGGAACGAGTGGGGAAGGAAATACGTCCCCACTCATCTGGTAATGACTGCATTGTCACGGTAGATTTGATTATTTTACCGTTGTAGTTGTTAAGAATTTGAACTTGCCGTTTTCAATGGTCTTGATGAACGCCATGTCTTTCTTGGCATCTCCGTTTTCATCAAAGGATATGCTTCCTGTAACGCCGTCAAGGGATACGCCCTTTAATGCATCGCGGATAGCTGTGCCGTCTGTGGAGCCTGCTGTTTCAATGGCTTTTAATGCACAGAGGTAAGCATCGTAACCAAGTGCGGATACAGCCGGGATGATCTCATCCTGCTTGTTTTCCTTTAAATAAGCCTTAAAGCCGGAGATAAAGGAAGCTGCTTCCTCGTTAGCCGGTTCTGCTTCGTCAAAGAAGGTGGAAAGTACTACGCCCTCCGCAGAACTGCCTGCGTTTTCGATGACGGTGGAGTTCTCCCAGGTATCGCCGGCAGCGATGGTGGCTGTAATTCCAAGCTCACGGGCCTGCTTAATAATAAGAGGAGCCGTGGTAATGGAGGATGGTGCAAAAATGATGTCAGGGTTCTGAGCCTTGATATTTGTAAGGATGGCCTTAAAATCGGTCTGGTTGGTCTGGAACTGTTCTTCGCTTACAACGGAACCGCCTAAGCCTGTAAACGCTGTTTTGAAGAAGGAACCAAGGCCGGAGGAATAATCATCTCCTAACTGGGTGATGACGGCAGCTGTCTTTGCTCCGTTGTCGTTGGCGTAGTTTGCCATGACCGTACCCTGGAAGGGATCTAAGAAGCATACACGGAAATAGAAATCATTTCCCTGTGTTACCTGAGGGTTGGTACAGGAAGCACCGATGGCAGGGATTTTGGCATCTGCAAATATCTGTCCTGCGGCAATGGAAACGCCGGATCCGTAGCTTCCAAGCACAACGGAAACCTTTTCACTCATCAGCTTCTGTGCTGCATTGACGGCCTCTGTCTTGTCGGATTTGTTATCCACTTCCACTAATTCCACCTTATACTCTTCTCCGCCGATCTTAACCGTTGGATGAGTCTTGTTTGCGTAGCGCATTCCCAGGACTTCCTGAAAACCTCCGCCTCCGTTTTCTCCGGTGGTAGGTTCGAATACGCCGATCTTAACGACTTTTGCGCCGCCGGAACCGGAAGAAGAGGAACCCGAGCTGCAGCCGGCAACCAGGCTGGCGCTCATACATGCTGCAAGAGTGACTGCAAAAACTTTCTTCAATTTCATAATGATTATCCTCCTTTATGTGTATCTCATACAAATACAACTGTCTCTCGTGTGGATACACGTTGCATTATATTATATACAGAAGATTGAAAAAGTGCAAGAAAAAAATGAAAGAAATTAATAATTTTAAATAAAATAATGTTTTCACCGCAAAAAAATAAGTCCGGTCTCTTATAGAGAGACCGGACTTGCTATTTTATATCCGTGGCTGGCGGATTATTGGTTTTCAATGGCCGCACGGATGAATTCACGGAACAGGGGATGAGGCCTGTTTGGTCTTGACTTGAATTCCGGATGAGCCTGGGTGGCCAGGAACCAGGGATGGGCGGGAATTTCTATCATTTCCACGATCCGTCCGTCAGGAGAAATGCCGGAAAGCTTCATTCCTGCATTTGCCAGGGCTTCACGGAAGTCGTTGTTCACCTCATAGCGGTGTCTGTGGCGCTCGTGGATCAGTTCTTCCCCATATACCTGGTAAGCCTTGGAGGATTTGTCCAGAACACAGGGATAGGAGCCTAAGCGTAAGGTTCCTCCGATGTCCTCGATGCCGTTTTGATCCGGCATTAAATGGATGACCGGATGAGTGGTGTCTGCATCAAGCTCTGAGGTATGGGCATCGGCAAAGCCTGCCACGTGGCGGGCAAACTCCACGATAGCCATCTGCATGCCAAGACAGAGGCCAAGGAATGGGAGGTTGTTTTCCCTTGCATACCGGATGGATGAAATCTTTCCTTCAATACCGCGGCTGCCAAAACCGCCGGGAACCAGAATCCCGCTTACATCCTGGAAGAAGCTGGCGGCGTTTTCATCGGTTACAAGCTCTGAATCTACCCACTTAATATGAACTTTGGCTCTGTGGAAGACGCCGCCGTGCTTCAATGCTTCCACCACGGAAATATATGCATCGTGAAGCTGGATGTATTTGCCCACCAGAGCGACTGTCACTTCTTTTTCCGGATGCTTCCAGTTTTCGATCATGGAAGTCCACTCTTTCAGATCTGGCTTTGGACATGGGAGATTTAAGTTTTCACATGCCACTTCCGCTAAATGTTCCTCCTCCATGGCAAGGGGAAGTTCATACAATACTTCCACATCCAGGTTTTGAAGTACGTGGGTTTTGGGTACGTTACAGAATTGTGCGATTTTGCTTCGGATCCCGTCATCAAGGGGCAGTTCGGAACGGCATACGATGATGTCGGGCTGGATTCCCATTCCTTGTAAGTCTTTTACGCTGGACTGGGTGGGTTTGGTTTTCAGTTCTCCGGAGACCTTTAGATATGGAACCAGGGTCACGTGGATGAGAATGACATTCTCGTGGCCTGCTTCGTGTTGGAATTGTCTGATCGCTTCTAAGAATGGCTGGCTTTCGATGTCGCCTACCGTTCCGCCTACTTCTATGATGGCGATTTCTGTTTCAGAGGAATTGCTGTTGCTGCAGTGAAAGCGGCTTTTGATTTCGTCGGTAATGTGAGGAATGACCTGTACGGTGCCTCCTCCGAAATCCCCGCGCCGTTCACGGGTCAGTACGGTCCAGTAGACCTTACCGGTGGTGACATTGGAATTCTGGGTCAGGTTTTCATCGATAAATCGTTCATAGTGGCCAAGGTCAAGATCGGTTTCTGCGCCGTCCTCAGTAACAAAGACCTCTCCGTGCTGCACCGGGTTCATGGTGCCGGGATCAATGTTGATGTAAGGATCAAATTTCTGCATCGTGACCTTATAGCCTCTGGCCTTCAGCAGCCGTCCAAGGGATGCTGCGGTAATACCTTTGCCGAGCCCGGATACAACGCCCCCGGTGACAAATACGTATTTCACTGACATAACAGTGTAACCTCCTTTTGTAATGGTATGGGGATATTTTTAAAAAAGAGATTATACACCCATTTGATAAAAAAATCTAGTAGCATTGAAAAAAACTTTTGATTATTAAGTGTCGGCTTAGGAATAAGTTCCTTCATAAGTTTCGATTCCAAGGAAATCGGGATTGTGATTGACAGGAGAAAAAAGGATGTCTATACTAGGGGGGTGTATTTTATTTTTATAAGGTCGTGACAATTGCGTCAGGTGAGCCCAAAGCGGAACCTGGCGCTTTTTGTATTTGGCCGGAACTTATGTTTAAGGAGGAGAAGATTATGAAATTAAGGAAATTGGTTTGTCTGGCTTTGGCAAGTCTTATGGCTCTGTCTTTATCAGCCTGCGGAAATTCTGCAGCCCCGTCCACTGCCGCCGGAGAAAAGACGGAAGCACAGGCAACAGAAACTGAGAAAGAAGCTGACACTGGGGCAGAGACAAAGGAAGCTGTTTCCACGGGAGGGATCGCCAAGGAAGATATAAAGGTTGGCTTTATTTATATCGGTGATGAAAACGAAGGATATACGGCTGCTCATTATAAGGGTGCAATGGAAATGAAGGAAGCGCTGGGCCTGTCTGATGACCAGATCATCGTAAAATGGAATGTTCCGGAGGATGAAACCTGTAAGGATGCAGCCATGGATCTGGCTGACCAGGGCTGCAGCATAATTTTTGCCAACAGCTTTGGCCATGAGTCCTATATGCTGGAAGCTGCAAAGGAGTATCCAGATGTGCAGTTCTGCCATGCAACCGGATATCAGGCTGCTTTAAGCGGTTTAAGCAACATGCATAACTATTTTACCAATGTTTACGAATCCCGCTACGTATCCGGTGTTGTTGCAGGTCTTAAAATAAACCAGATGATCGAAGAGGGTAAGGTGAATAAGGATGCGGTTAAGATCGGCTACGTAGGCGCTTACCCCTATGCTGAAGTCATCAGCGGCTATACCTCCTTCTTTTTAGGAGTTCGTTCCATCTGTCCGGAAGCAACGATGGAAGTAAAATATACAAACAGCTGGGCAAGCTTTGATTTGGAAAAAGAGGCTGCTGATGCCCTGATTTCCGACGGCTGTGTTTTGATCAGCCAGCATGCGGATACCACCGGAGCTCCTACTGCCTGTGAAGCTGCCGGCGTTCCATGTGTGGGCTACAATATCTCCATGATAGCCACCGCACCGAAAACGGCACTTACTTCCGCTTCCATTGACTGGGGCCCATATGTGACCTATGCAGTACAGAGCGTCATTGACGGCAAATCCTTTGACACAGACTGGTGTCAGGGCTACAAGGAAGGAGCAAATTCCATAACAGAGCTTAATAAGGACGCAATCGCTCCCGGAACAGAGGAAAAGGTGAAGGAAGTGGAAGATGCCCTGAAGGCAGGCACTCTTCATGTGTTTGATACCTCTGCTTTTACTGTTGGAGGCGAAACGCTGGAAACCTATAAAAAGGACGGAAGCGATGTGGAATATATCGAGGATGGTTATTTCCATGAGTCTGAGCATGGTTCCGCGCCGGCATTTGATGTTTTGATTGATGGCATTACCACCATTGAAAATTAAATGTCACGGAGGAATGAGTCAGGCTTAAAAGCGGCGCCGGAGATTCCGGCCCCGCTTTTTGCGGTTAAATAAGAGAATGGAAAATACAGGAAGTGGGAAAGGGAGGTTAGTGTGGTGAAAGAGAATTATGCCATTGAACTGAAAAACATCACCAAACGTTTTGGGAAAGTAACTGCCAACGACAACGTCTGCCTGTCTGTAAAGCGGGGAGAGATTCTGTCCATTCTTGGTGAGAACGGAAGCGGGAAGACCACCCTTATGAATATGATCTCCGGCATTTATTATCCTGATGAGGGACAGATTGCCATTGATGGGAAAGAGGTCACCATCCGGTCTCCCAAGGATTCCTTTGACTTAGGGATCGGCATGATCCATCAGCATTTTAAGCTGGTGGAAGTACTTACTGCTGCGGAGAACATCATTTTGGGACTTCCGGGAAAGGAGCTTCTGGACCGTAAGGCTGTTGGGGAAAAAATAAACAGCCTTACCGGAAAATATGGCTTTGAGCTGGATCCGGATCAGAAGATCTATACCATGTCTGTTTCCCAGAAGCAGACCGTTGAGATCGTAAAGCTTTTATACCGTGGAGTGGACCTTCTGATCCTCGACGAACCCACTGCCGTTTTAACGCCCCAGGAAACAGACCGGCTGTTTGCGGTTCTGCGCAACATGAGAAAGGCAGGACATTCCATTATCATCATCACTCATAAGCTTCATGAAGTGCTGGCCTTGTCTGACCGGGTGTCCGTGCTGCGCAAGGGCCGGTACATAGGAACCATCCCCACGGAGGAAGCCACGGAAGAGTCTTTAACAGAGATGATGGTGGGAAAGAAGATAACCTTAAACATTGAGCGTCCTGATCCAATATCACCGGAAAAACGGCTGGATGTCAAGGGACTTACCTGCATCAGCAGGGAAGGAGTAAAGACTCTGGAGAATGCTTCCTTTACGGCTGCCGGCGGGGAGATCCTGGGTATCGCAGGTGTGGCAGGCAGCGGCCAGAGAGAGCTTTTAGAGGCCATTGCCGGGCTGATACCGGCAAAAGAAGGCTCCATTTCATATTATCCGGCGGCCGGGGGAGTAAAGGAACTGACTTCCATGACGGCAGCTGAAATAGCAAGGGCCGGAGTCCGTTTTTCTTTTGTGCCGGAAGACCGGCTGGGCATGGGACTCATAGGTTCCATGGACTTAACGGATAATATGATGTTAAGAAGCTATCAAGGAGGGCGCTCCTTCTTTACAGACAGGAAAGCTCCAAAGGCTTTGGCAGAGCGCCTCATTCAGGAGCTGGAGATCGCGACTCCTGGAACCGCTGTTCCTGTGAGGAGGCTGTCAGGCGGAAATGTTCAGAAGGTGCTGGTGGGGAGGGAGATTTCTTCTTCTCCTGCAGTGCTTCTGGTGGCTTATCCGGTGCGGGGCTTAGATATTCATTCCTCCTATACCATTTACAGCCTGCTTAACGAACAGAAAAAACAAGGAACAGCAGTCCTGTGCGTGGGTGAGGACTTAGATGTGCTCATGGAGCTGTGTGACCGGATTCTTGTCATGTGCGGCGGAAGGATAAGCGGCATTGTGGATGGCAGGACAGCTGCCAAGGAAGAAATCGGGAAACTGATGATGAATGCAGGAGGTGGCAAAAATGAGTAAGGGAAAAGAACCGGTTTTTCAAATGGCAAAAAGAGAGACCATGGAATCCTGGAAGGCATGGCTCATCAGACTGACTGCGGTTCTGCTGTCTTTGATCGTCTGCGGGGCAGTAATCATCACCCTTACAGGACTAAATCCCCTGGAGGTTTACAAAGGGATTTTTGAAGGGGCTGTCGGCACAAAGAGGCGGGCCTGGATGACCATCCGGGATACCCTGGTCCTTTTGTGCATTGCAATAGGCATCACCCCTGCATTTAAAATGAGGTTCTGGAATATCGGAGCGGAAGGACAGGTGCTCATAGGCGGAGTTACTTCTGCAGCCATGATGATCCATTTTGGAAATTCCCTTCCGGCCTTTGCCCTGTTTCCCCTGATGTTTTTTGGAAGCGCTCTGGCCGCCATGGCCTGGGCCGCCATTCCGGCCTTTTTTAAGGCTTTCTGGAATACCAATGAAACACTGTTTACCCTGATGATGAATTATGTGGCCATGCAGGTGGTCACCTATGGGATCATTTTCTGGGAAAACCCCAAAGGATCCAATTCCGTTGGAACCATTAATTCCGCCACAAAGGGAGGCTGGCTTCCCAAGCTGTTTGGTTTGGAATACGGCTGGAACCTGGTGATCGTTCTGGCCCTTGCGGCAGCTATGTTTCTTTATTTAAAATACAGCAAACACGGATACGAAATTTCTGTTGTGGGAGAGAGCACCAACACGGCCCGGTATGCAGGAATCAACGTAAAGAAAGTAATATTAAGGACCATGGCCCTGTCAGGGGCAGTATGCGGAATTGCAGGCTTTATCATAGTCAGCGGAGCCAGCCACACCATATCCACCAGCACAGCAGGAGGCAGAGGCTTTACGGCAATCATTGTTTCCTGGCTGAGCAAGTTCAACACCTTTTCCATGATCATGGTATCTTTTTTCCTTGTTTTCATGCAAAAAGGCGCAGGCCAGATCGCTTCTCAGTTCAATTTAAATGAAAATGCTTCCGATGTAATAACAGGAATTATTCTGTTCTTTATTCTGGGCTGTGAATTTTTTATTGACTACAAGGTGAAGATCCGGAGCAGAAAACAGTCCGCAGCAGCGTAGAGAGGAGAGGAACACATGGGATTTTTGGTTATATTTATACAAAAGGCCATCGGACAGGGAATCGGCATCCTGTATGGTGCTTTGGGAGAAATCCTCACGGAAAAATCCGGCAACTTAAATCTTGGAATTCCGGGTATGATGTATATGGGAGGCATTGCAGGCCTGATCGGCGCATTTTTATATGAAAATTCCACATCAGATCCAAAGGGACTGGCAGGCGTGGTGATCTCCTTTTTATGTGCCTTCTTATGTGCGGCTTTTGGCGGGCTGATCTACAGCATTCTGACCATTACCTTAAGAGCCAACCAGAACGTGACCGGCCTTGCCCTCACCACCTTTGGGGTAGGTTTCGGAAATTTCTTCGGAGGCTCCTTATCAAAGCTTGCCGGAGGTGTGGGACAGATTTCCGTTTCAGTGACCGGAGCCGCCTTTAAGACACCGGTCCCGGGGATGTCAAAGCTGGGATTTATTGGGCAGGCGCTGTTTTCCTACGGCTTTCTGACTTATCTGGGGATCGCTCTGGCAGTCTTACTTTCCTTTTTCTTAAACAAAACCAGAAAAGGGCTGAATTTAAGAGCTGTGGGAGAAAGCCCGGCAACTGCGGATGCGGCGGGCATCCACGTAACAGCCTACAAGTATGCGGCAACCTGCATCGGCGGGGGATTAAGCGGACTGGGAGGCCTGTATTTTGTCATGGAATATTCCGGCGGTACCTGGACCAATAATGGATTCGGAGACAGGGGCTGGCTTGCCATAGCGCTTGTTATCTTTGCCCTCTGGAAGCCTGTGAATGCCATCTGGGGTTCGGTTCTGTTTGGGGGATTATACATTCTTTACCTTTACATACCGGGACTTGACCGGGACGCCCAGGAAATATTCAAGGCCCTGCCTTACGTGGTTACCATTGTGGTACTTATTATTACCAGTTTAAGAAAGAAAAGGGAACATCAGCCGCCGGCAAGTCTGGGGCAGGCTTATTTCCGGGAAGAACGTTAAAAAAAATCATTGCTGTTAAATAAAACCAGCCTGGGTGTTTATAAGGATTTTATAATTCTTTTCTTGATTTATGGGGAGACTGACACTATAATGATAGAGGTATAGAATGGGTAGAATCTATCCGGATTGGAGAATTCACACAGATGGATAACAAGAATCAAAATAATAATAATAACAATAACAAGATGCCGAAGAATACCCAGGCAATTGCCATATGGGTCATCGCATTTCTTATTGCGGTAGCAGGGATCTCTTACCTGCACAACGCGATTACAACGAGGACCAATAAGGAACTGAGTTATGACACCTTTATGAATATGGTAGATGAAAAGCAGGTGGAATCGGTTAATGTAGAGGATTCAAAGATCACCATAAATCCCAAGAAGACCTGGGAGGGATATAAGCCTGGAGTTACTTATTATACGGTAAGGATGGACAACGATTTAAATCTTGCGGAACGACTTCGGACCGCTGGAGTGGAAACCTTAAGAACCCGCCGGGACGGCAACTTTTTCGTTCAGACCATTGTCAGTTATCTGCTCTTATTTGCAGCCATGGGATTCCTTTTAAACTTCATGATGCGCAGAGTAGGCGGAGGGGGACTTATGGGTGTTGGAAAGAGCAACGCCAAGGTCTATGTGCAGAAGGAAACAGGAATTACCTTTAAGGATGTTGCGGGAGAGGATGAGGCAAAAGAATCACTGACTGAGATTGTAGATTTTCTCCATAATCCCGGAAAATATACAAAAATCGGGGCAAAGCTTCCCAAGGGAGCCCTTCTTGTGGGACCTCCCGGAACAGGAAAAACCCTGCTTGCCAAGGCGGTTGCAGGTGAGGCCCATGTTCCCTTTTATTCTCTGTCCGGTTCTGATTTTGTAGAGATGTTTGTAGGCGTGGGAGCTTCCCGTGTCCGCGATTTGTTTAAGCAGGCCCAGGAATCCGCTCCCTGTATTATTTTCATTGACGAAGTGGATGCCATTGGAAAGAGCCGTGATTCCAAATTTGGCGGAGGAAATGATGAAAGAGAGCAGACCTTAAATCAGCTGCTTTCAGAGATGGATGGTTTTGATTCCTCCAAGGGACTTTTGGTTCTGGCGGCCACCAACCGTCCTGAGATCCTGGATCCCGCCCTTCTCCGTCCCGGCCGTTTTGACCGCCGGATCATTGTAGATAAGCCGGATTTAAAGGGACGTGTGGATATTTTAAAGGTTCATGCACGGGATGTACTTCTTGACGATACCGTTGATTTGGATTCCATTGCTCTGGCAACCTCAGGAGCCGTTGGTTCTGACCTTGCCAACATGATCAATGAAGCCGCTATCCTGGCTGTAAAAAACGGCCGCCATTCCGTGTGCCAGAAGGATTTATTTGAGGCGGTGGAAGTGGTTCTTGTAGGTAAAGAGAAGAAAGACCGCGTTCTTAATAAGGAAGAGCGGCGCATCGTTTCTTACCATGAAGTGGGACACGCCCTGGTCAGCGCCCTTCAAAAGGATGCAGAGCCTGTACAGAAGATCACCATAGTACCAAGAACTATGGGAGCGCTGGGGTACGTCATGCATGTACCGGAGGAAGAAAAGTTCTTAAATTCCAGAAAAGAGCTTCATGCTATGCTGGTAGGCTATCTGGCCGGCCGTGCGGCGGAAGAGATCGTCTTTGACACGGTTACCACCGGCGCTGCAAATGATATTGAGCAGGCCACAAAGGTGGCCCGGGCCATGATCACCCAGTACGGAATGTCGGAGAAATTCGGCCTTATGGGATTGGCAACCAAGGAAGACCAGTACTTAAGCGGACGGACTGTCATGAACTGTGCGGAAGCCACTGCTTCCCAGGTTGATGAGGAAGTCATGAAGATGTTAAAGGAGGCTTATGAAGAGGCTAAGGGCCTTTTATCTGAAAACCGTGATGTGATGGATAAAATTGCGGAATTCCTGATCGAAAGAGAGACGATTACCGGTAAGGAATTTATGAAAATATTCCGGGAGGCAAAGGGAATTCCGGAGCCAAAGGAAGAGGATAAGGATTCTGAAAACGGGAATAAGTCAAAGGAAGAGGAAGACGGCCTTTCCGATTGGATAGAGGAAAAAGAGGAGCCAAAGGAATCCCATTTTGATGTGGGAGATGTGAAGAATTAAGGCTTAAGGATTATCAGGCAGCAAGTTTATTTAATAGGAAAGAGGATATAAAGGCATCTGATGGAACAACCATCAGGTGCTTTTTTAGTTCACCCCTAATGTCAGCCCCTTGGTTTGGTAAACAAAAATCACATTTCTATATTGTAGCTTTTTTATTTTTACGTACCATGATATTCTCCATCTTAATGACTTGCGTTTCATATATTTATGGAACGCCATCTGCCGGAATTTGTCAAGCAGGTTTAGATGTATCATTGCATGTGTTTGAGCGTATTCCGCCTCACCTTCAAAGGGGAGGCGGTTCTGTTTGGAATTTGATGAAAGATTCAGTTAAGGCGTTTACGGTCCATTAGGAAAAAGACGTGAAAAATAGTCTTGAGAAAGTATTTATAATGCAGAAGAACATTTTACAATAAAGAGTAAGAAAGCCTGCCGCTCAGAATTGGGGGGCAGGGAGTTGAGAGAGCTGCCTGCATACTGCCCCAATATACAATTTTTATATAATGGCCAATAAAAATCAATAATTAAAGCGGCATAATAACAAAAAATGAAAATCAAAAACTAAAAAAATGCAAATTGAGCACATAAAATACGAGTTTTATTTGTTGAATTATATGACAAATGCTTAACCTGATAAAAAATGGAGCATTTAAGATTTTAAAATAATCTGCTAAGATAAGGGTGCTTACGAAGCAGTAATAAAAGGAGAATACAGGATAGGAGAGCGAGCATATGAAAGCAAAAAAAGTATTGGGTGTTTTGTTGGTTACGGCAATAACGGTTGTTTCTCTATTAGGGTGCGGAAAAGGAGCAGGCGGAGAAACAAGTGCAGCAGCAAGCAGTATAAGCAGTGATGCAGACAGCACAAAAGGAGCGGATAAAGGAGAGAAGACAAATCTTCTGTTATGGATGCCCCCATTTGGGACCGGAGATTCCCTGGATAAGGAATTCTGGACTAAAACATTAGAGCCTTGGGCAGAAGAGAACAATGTAAAACTGTCAATTGAAATTACACCGTGGGGTAATTATGAAGAAAAATATCTCACAGGCTTCTCCTCCGGCGAAGGTCCGGATGTAGGCTATATGTATCTGGAGATGTTCAATGATTTTATTGAAATGGGAACACTGGCAGATGTAGACAGTTATTTCACTCAGGAAGAGAAGGATAATTATCTCTACTTTGATCAGGGGAACATGAAGGGCGGACAGTATGCCATTCCATTTATTGTAGGGAATGCGAGAATTCCATATTTCAACATGGACATTCTGAAAGCAGCAGGTGTTACAGAG
Organism: Lacrimispora indolis DSM 755; assembly: GCF_000526995.1. Classification (NCBI taxonomy): domain Bacteria; kingdom Bacillati; phylum Bacillota; class Clostridia; order Lachnospirales; family Lachnospiraceae; genus Lacrimispora; species Lacrimispora indolis. The sequence goes on from NZ_AZUI01000001.1 coordinate 3,794,565, forward strand.
CTGCCGGAGACGTGGGATGAACTGACCCAGGTGCTGGTGCAGGTGAAAGAAGCCAATTTGGGAAATGTTATACCTTTTGCGCAGGAATGGGCTGATCCGGCAATCGGTGCGTTAAATAACATCTACTATCCATATTTATGGCAGGCCGGCGGAGATATCTATAATAAAGACGGCAGCAAGGTTGCTTTGATGGACAATGGAGCAGCAGTGGAGGCAGCCCAGTTCCTTTATGATTTGAAATTTAAATACGGTGTGCTTACAGAGGAAAGTCTGGCGTTGTCAGGGGATGATGTGAGAACCCAGTTCTGTGAAGACCGTATAGCAGTAGCTTCTATGGATGCAAAATCAGCAGATGTATTAACTGATGCCGGCATCAACTGGTCATTTATCCCCAGTTTTGAGAAAAAGACAAAGGCTACATGGGTAGCATCCGATGCACTGATTGTAAGCAATGCATGTAAAAATAAAGAATTAGCAGTGGACCTTATTAAGTACATCACGTCTGCGGCCGTGATGTCCAGCTTCCATACAGAGATTGCCGGATTCCCTCCGATTACTAAGGATGAGGAATATAATGATAATCCGGCGTTTAAGGATATGTATGAGACTCAGAATGAATACTTACATACTCTGCCTGTTGCAAATGGTTCCTTTAAAGTTATGGATACATTATACAAGAATTTGCAGCTGATGATGCTGGGAGATTTAACACCGGAAGAGGCAATACAAAAAACAGTAGAATATTCTGAAAGTATTAATTAATGGTCCATGCTCTGCCTGACGGAATCTGATTCGTCAGGCAGAACTTTATCAAGGCAAAAGGAAGGGAAGTCTATGAAGAGCAAACAAAAAGAGGCTTTAACCGGTATCGCATATGTGCTGCCCAGCTTTATACTGATTATGGTCTTTTCTTTAATCCCAATTATCATGAACGTTTATTTCAGTTTTACAAAATATAATGTCATGCAGCCGGCACAGTTCGTTGGCCTTAAAAATTATGCCAGGATGCTTAAGGATTCTTATATATGGGCGTCATTGAAGAATACAGCCATATTTACGCTGATCACAGTACCCGTTCAGACGATGCTTTCGTTGATACTCGCAGCAGTTATTGCAGAACAGTTCCGCAGCAGATTCGGGAATTTTGTTAAAAGTTCGCTATTCATTCCCGTTATCGCTTCCGCGATCCTGGTTGGCACCTTATGGTCAATTCTGTTAAGTCCTACTGGTGTTGTGAATCTTGTGCTGGGATTTTTCGGCATTCCTCGTATCAACTGGCTGGGCGGAAAGGCTACCTCACTGATCAGTATCTGCATTACCAGTATCTGGAAGAATGTAGGGTACTTTCTGGTAATTTATTATGCGGGAATCATGAACATTCCCCGGAGTTTGTATGAAGCAGCTGAAGTTGATGGCGCCTCGCCCGTACAGAAATTTATTTATATTACGCTTCCCGGCCTGTCCAGTGTGACGTTCCTGGTTGTGACCCTGGGTACGATCTGGTCCTTCCAGGTGTTCGATCTGGTGTATACCATGACAGGAGGCGGACCTGGCATGAGCACGGTTACGTTGGTGCTGACAATTTATAATACAGCATTTAAGGAATATAACATGGGTTATGCAAGTGCCATTGCCCTGCTGATGTTTGTATTTGTACTGCTTATATCGTTTATGCAGAAACTGTTATTAAAGGGCAGAGGGGAGGAGACAGCATGAGGAAGGCGGACAAGAACGGCTGGATATTCAAAATCATTATGGGGGCAGTTATTTTATTTGCTGCGCTTCTGGCGACGGCTCCTTTTATCTATATGATGCTGGTTTCATTAACACAGAAAACAGTTCTGGATTTAAACTTTAAAGATGCAGATTTCGGCCTTATTAACTATAACCGCGTGTTCCGAAATTTCAATCTGGCTGCTAATCTGACTAACAGCATCATTGTGACGGTTTCCGCCTGTGTGCTCAATTGCATCATCTCTTCTATGGCGGCCTATGCTTTTGCAAAAAAAAAGTTTCCGTTTCGGGACCAGCTTTTTAGCATCTATCTTGCCACATTGATGATTCCAGGACAGGTAACCTTGATCCCGGTATTTACCATTATGAAAAAGCTGGACCTCATGAATACGTACCCTGCGCTCTTTTTGCCGGTTATCAATGCCTTTGGTGTTTTTCTGATCAGACAGTTTATGGTGACCATACCGGATGAGCTTTTGGAAGCAGCCAGAATTGACGGATGCGGTGAGAACCGGATATTTATTTCTATCGTGATACCCCTGATTAAGTCGGTTATAGTATCTTTGACGATTTTTACCTTTATCACCTGTTGGAATGATTTCCTCTGGCCGTTGGTAATAGTCACAAAGCCAGAGATGCAGACGCTGACTCTTGCGATTTCTGCGCTGAAGGGAAGCTATTCAACGAATTATGGCCTGGTGATGGCAGGCTCCACATTGACCTTTATGCCCCCATTTCTTCTGTACATTTTCCTTCAGAAACAGTTTGTGGAAGGAATTGCGGTAAGCGGAATCAAAGGATAAGAATAAAAGGAGGATTTTATGCTATGGTACATTATGAGTTCTTTTTGACACATTCCCTGGAAAAGGTATTTCCGGATTTCAGACCGGAAACTTGGAAGCCGGGCTGGAATCTGGAGGGATTCCGGAATGAAACGGTTTCTTTTCAGCTGGTATACACTGCCCTGGATGGAGAGAGAGGGATGCCGCTGCAGAGATTTCGCATCCAGGTATCCGGTGCAGAAGCGAGAATGAGGAAGGTGGGACTGGTTCCTTCGGATTATCCCTGCTATGCGGAATATGATACGAATTATATTACCACCAAAGCGGGCATGTTTCCAGATGTGCTGCTGCCTTTTGATGGCATGGTGATTCCTGTTCCCGGTCAGATGAGAAGTGTCTGGATTGATATTGATCTGGGGAATCTGGAGACGGGGTGTCATGAGATAACGATTTTGGCAGAAGCGGAAGAGATGACAACCTGTGCAAACGGCGTGATTATCCATAATCCCCATGCAGTGGAACAGAACTGGAAGCAGACCTTGCAGCTGCAGGTACTTCCGGCTGTCCTGCCGGAGCAGAAGCTTCTGCATACGGAGTGGTTCCACGCGGATTGTCTGGCGGACTATTACAAGGTTAAGGCTTTTAGTGAGGCGCATTGGCAGATCGTTGAGAACTACATCCGTTTTGCAGGAGAAGAGTGCGGGGTCAACTTGCTGCTGACGCCTGTTTTTACACAGCCGCTTGATACGGCAGTTGGAGGGGACAGGACAACCGTCCAGCTGGTGGAGGTGATACGGAAAGAAGGGCAGTACCGATTCGGATTCAGTCAGCTGGAGCGGTGGTGTAAGCTATGCAGGAAATATGGGATTCAGAATCTGGAAATCGTCCACTTCTTTACCCAGTGGGGAGCATATGCCACACCAAAGATCATTGCTGAAACAGAGAACGGCATGGAGCAGATCTTTGGTTGGGAGGTAGAAGCTGTTTCCCCGGAGTACCGGCGTTTTCTGGAAAGCTTTGTGCCGGCGCTTCTGGGGAAGCTGGCAGATCTGGGATATGAGAAGAACCAGCTGTTTTTCCATATTTCGGATGAGCCTGGGGAGGAACATCTGGAAAGCTATCTGACAGCCAAAAAACAGGTTACTGATCTGTTAGAGGGGTATACCATTGTGGATGCGCTCAGCAGCTACGAATTTTACAAGCAGGGTATCGTAGAGCACCCGATTCCGGCTGATGACCATATCCAGCCATTTATTGACCATGGTGTGGAGGATCTTTGGGTGTATTATTGCTGCGTACAATGTGTGGATGTGCCAAACCGGTTCTATGGGATGCCAAGTGCAAGAAACCGGATCATGGGAGTGCTCATGTATCTGTACCGCATCAAAGGCTTCCTGCACTGGGGTTACAATTTTTATAATTCTGCTTTTTCCCTACGGCATATTGATCCTTATGTGGAAACCCATGCGGGCTATGCATTTCCTTCAGGAGATCCTTATCTGGTGTATCCGGGAGAGGAAGGCAGTGTGGTTTCCTCCATCAGGAATCAGGTGCAGATGGAAGCTTTGTATGACCTGCGGGCCATGGAACTGCTGGAAAGCTTATCAAACCGGGAAACAGTGGAGTCTTTGATTCTGGAAGGGGAGAAGGAAAAAATGACATTTAAGTCATACCCTTCCAGCAGTAATTATCTGTTTAAACTGCGCAGGAAGATAAACCGGGAAATCATTAAGAGGATATCATAACAGAACCAGTCCTTATCTCTGATTCTTTCTCAGAGTGTTGGGTGTCTGCAGCTCGTAGCGCTTGAAAACCCGGATAAAGGAGGCATCACTGGAAAATCCTACGGCTAATGCAATTTCCCTGATACTTAAATTTGTATTGCAGATCAGTTTTTTGGCCTGTTCAATCCGCAGGGAATTGATATACTGTACCACACCGATTCCAAAGGCGGTTTTAAAGGTAGTGGAAAGGTAAGAGTCACTGGTGCTCAGTTCTGCTGAAATCCGGTAAAGACCCAGCATGGGATCGGAAAAATCCCTGTGAATGATGTTTTTGGCACGTTCGGCTATGCTGGACGTGCTGTTTTTTGTACTTTGTGAGGGGGTTGACAATTCTTTTAAAATACACTGCGTATACTCGCGCAGCTGTGCAGGGGAAGTGCAGGACAGAATCTGCGCCGTATGAATGCTGCAGCCGGATGTCTGAATCTCCCGTTTGGCCTTCTGCCTGGCATTTAGCAAAAGATTCTGTATGGCTCTGAATTTCACTTTAGTAATTTCAGAGGAATCCTCCTGGGAAAAATAATTGTCAAAAACAGCGGGCACCAGTACCAGTGCGGCGCTATAATCGTTTTGGATCATATTTTTGGAGAAGTTCTCAAAGGTTTCAATATAGGATAAACCTGGTGATGTAATCGTTTCCATGTAGTTGTTATAGCAGATGACAGAGGATTCCTGTTTGATTTGGTAATGCAGGGCCGTAACAGCCTGAGCATAGCTGTATTGTATATTGACGAGTCCGTCATAGTCTAAACCAAGGGCAATGACCCATTTATCTTCTCCGAACACATCTGCCTTCATCTCTTTTATAAACTTTGAAATCATATTCTGTGTAACCGTTTCCTCAATATTAAAAAGAATCACGATATTTCCTTCATGAAAGGAGGATATCACATCAAAATGGTGTGTTTCGCAATATTGGTTGATCGTAAAAAGCTGTTCTTCATCCGGCTGGGGCATGTCGGAAATGGGTTCAGCTATGGCAATTAAATAGCGTGGATTTTCAAATAAAATATTGCATCTTTTGGCCACACTGAAGATAGCATATTCGCTGTGCATATCGCCGTAAAGTACTGTTTTTAAGAAGAAATTGTTAATCAGGGACTGCTGTTCCTGTACTTTTTCGGTGTTTTCCCAGTGGTCTTTGATTAACTGGTCGAAGCGTTTATGAATGGTCTCATATTCATCATTTTCTTTATCCGGGATGACTCCGATTTTATCCAGCAGATTGATGAGGGGTCTGATATTCTTACGGCTGATGTGTACAGAAGCGAGGATACCTGATATTCCGCAGGCGATGATGCCCAGGATGCAGATTCCCAGAGTAATATATACCGGCTGTAAGTTTTTCTTATGGAAATATACGTTTAAATAGCACAGATTCTGCAAAGAGGAGGGTCTGGCATACAGCAGGGCAGAGGATTCCTCCAAAATAACGGGAGCCTTTAAGGTATTGGGCAGCAATGTGGCAAGCCGGGTCAGTTCCTCGCTGTTTCCTGTGTAGGCAATCAGCTGGCCATTCAGTAAAATACCAAGAGATGAATGAGGATCCCCGGAGTTTTCTGTCATGAGGGTGGAATTTAACAGTTCATCCGTATTCAGCTCAAAAACCAGATAGCCTGCAAGCTCCTCTGAGTTTCTTATCTTCCGGATATAACAGAACTGGCTTCGGCTGTCTGACTGCAGATAGGCAAAGTCGCTGTCTGATTCCATGGTGAGGGTTTCCAGCCATTGTTCATAGCCGTTTAACAACAGGAGATTATCCAGGGCATAATAGGAGTCTGCATCATAACAGCCTAAATTGCCCACAATTTTCTGGAGGTTTGGGTAATAGATGAATATACTGTTAATTAATTTATTGGAATAATTGTAGTTTAACATCTGATCACTGAACTGATAGACTTTCGGATCCATGGTTTTCGGAGCTGTTTTTAATTTCTTAAGATAGATGTTGGCAGGATGGAGTTCCAAAGTGGAGGAGTATTTATACAGCTCAAACAGGCGGGAATCAATATTTGTCTGAATATATTGGGTTAAATTGCTGCTCATTTGGATGGCATTGTTACGGAGCAGAACGAGCATGTAGCCGCACAGAATAGAACACAACAATAAAATCACTGCAACAACCAGCAGGATTGATTTGAACCATTTAAAAAAGGTTGGATTGTTAAATTTCATATTCGGGGATTCTCCTTACCAAATATCATTTGTATTTAATCTCTATGATACCATATGGAGTTTGGGCGGGCAATGAAAGATATGGAAAATCGTTGATGCTACAGGACTAAAGAAAGCTGAGGCACTGTATCAGCGAGGCAATCTTTTGAAAGATGAAACCCGATACATGTGACAGGTAACCACCCTGAGGACAGCAGTCTGCCGGACGTTTAAGTATAATTTTATTGTAAGAAATGGGGATTTTTGTTATAATAGGATGAAAGAGGCCTTGGATTAAAAGAAGAACCCGTGAAAACGAAGATCAATCGGCTGTCGTAACTGATGATAGCCGTTTCTTTTTGTCCGCTTTTACAGAATAAAGCCGTTATTTCATGACTGGAATCAGAAAAGCAGAAAAACAGGAGATGAAGCGAAACAAATGATACTGATGAATGAAATACCCGACCGGTTCTGGGGATTGTTCCGTTCCATCAACCGGTCCACTTACATAGAAGCATTGTTAAAAATCAATGAGGAATATGAATACAGCAATTACTTTTTAAGCCGTGAGGTGTGCATTCAGGTCCTGGAGGAATATTTTACCGCAAAGCGTCTGGTCATCTGGCAGGATGAGCTGGAAGATGAGGCGGATGCCTTAGAGCCTACCGCGGTCAGGGTCTTAAACTGGCTGCTAAGGGCCGGCTGGCTTCGGAAAGTGGATGATTATGCCTCCATGGCGGTGAATATCGTGATTCCTGATTATGCAGCCGTCATGATCGAGGCTTTTTTAAAGCTGGCAAATGACGAAGAGGATGAGACCCAGATTTATATCCAGAACGTCTACGCTATCCTCTTTTCACTGAAAAATGATCCCAGGGCCGGCGTAAGCCTTTTAAACACAGCTTATGTCAATACAAAGCGCCTTAACAAGACTTTACAGGACATGCTTCACAACATGGATAAATTCTTTGCAAGTCTTTTGGAGCAAAGGGCATATGGGGAATTGTTAAAAGAACACTTAGAAGGATATGTGGAGGAAATAGTAAAAAAGAAATACCACATGCTGAAAACTTCGGATAATTTCTATCTGTACAAAAATGATATCAAGCGTTGGATCAGTTCCATGCGGGAAGATGTGGAATGGATGGAACAGATGAGCCGCCGCAGCGGGCAAAAGGTGACGGCAGCGGATATTGCAGAAAAGCTGGATCAGATCGAAAGAGGATTTGACGACATTGAACACCGCATTGCCAACATGGATAAGGAGCATTCCCGGTATATCCGGGCAACGGTTACAAGGCTTAACTATCTGTTAAACCAGGAAGACAATATGAAGGGGCTTGTAATCAGGCTTTTAAATCATCTTTCCGAAACAGAGGACCAGGATGAAGCCGTAAAGGAAGTGGGATACCGCATGAATTTATCCCAGTTATCCCTCCTTTCTGAAAAATCTCTCTACAAAAAGAGAAGGGCAAGGTCAGGCTTTAAGGAGAACTTAATGCCTGAGGAAGAGCCTGCGGAGCTTACCATGGAAGAGATCCTGGATTTAAACCGCTTAAAAAGCCGCTACAGCCGGAAAGAGATTGAAACCTATATAGAGGCTCATCTGGAAAACGGCCGTATGGAGGTAAAGGAAGATACGGTCAGTTCCCCTGAGGAATTTGAAAAGCTGATCCTGGCCTATGATTACTCTACCAGAAGGAAAAGTCTGTATCAGGTGGAGAATCAGGAGGCAGAGCTCATTGACAACGGCAGATACCGCTATCCAAGGCTGGTATTTGTAAGGAGGACGAATCATGACCTATGAAGAAAATGCTGGCATCATCAGCCAGATCCCATATTATGACGCATTGGGGCAGGGAGAAAAGGAAGAGGTAAGGTTAGGCTTAAGGCTTCTCTTGCAGCAGACCTTTGTGCTGGAGCATAAGTATGACAAGCGTACCAGCCGGTTTGCCTATAACCCGGAATTTAAAATCTGCAACAAGCATCTGGAATTTATCAGGGCCTACTTTGCCGTCAGCGGGGTGGAAGTTTTAGAAAACAGCCAGCTGGGCCTTATTTATATCCAGGGAGAGAACACGGTGGGGGACAAGCTTCCCAAGCTGGCAACCCTTTATTTACTGATCTTAAAACTGATCTATGATGAGCAGATGGCGGCAGTTTCCATTAGTGTGAACATTTACACCACGTTAAGTGAGATCCATGAAAAGCTGGGAAATTACCGCTTATTTAAGAAACAGCCTTCCCCCACAGAAATTCGCCGGGCAATTACTTTGTTAAAGAAATATCAAATTTTAGAGCCTTTGGATATTCTGGAGGATTTAGATGGGGACAGCCGTATGATCATCTATCCCTGCATCAATGTGGTGCTCCTGGGAGATGATGTGCGGGCCCTGCTGGAATCATTTGGGGAAGGAGAAGATGACGATGACGAACCAGAAATTTGAAGCCCTGTCCAGGATACTCCTTAACAACTGGCATTATATCACCAGGAAGACCTTATCCTTTAACCGGGAGATCAATTTTTTCACCGGTCATTCCGGAAGCGGAAAGTCCACGGTCATTGATGCCATGCAGATTCTCCTTTATGCCAATACTGATGGCAGGGGATTCTTTAACAAGGCTGCGGCCGATGATTCTGACAGGAGTCTGATCGAATATCTGCGGGGCATGGTGAACATCGGTGAAAACAACGAATTCGCCTATTTAAGGAACCAGAATTTTTCCTCCACCATTGTGCTGGAGCTGAAACGGACGGATACGGAAGAATGCCAGTGCATTGGAATCGTCTTTGACGTGGAAACGGCCACCAATGAAATATCCAGAAAGTTTTTCTGGCATAAAGGCCCTCTTTGGGAAAACGGCTACCGGACCGGTTCCAGGACCATGACTACCCAGGAGGTGTCGGCTTATTTACAGACTCTTTATGCCAAAGAGGATTATTTTGCAACCTCCCATAATGAGCGGTTCCGCAGGCAGCTGTACGACGTGTACTTAGGCGGCCTGGATTCGGAAAAATTTCCTCTTTTGTTTAAACGGGCCATTCCCTTCCGCATGAACATCAAGCTGGAAGACTTTGTGAAGGAATACATCTGCATGGAACAGGACATCCACATTGAGGACATGCAGGAAAGCGTCATGCAGTACGGGCGGATGCGAAAGAAGATCGAAGATACTGGCGTGGAGATCGCTTATTTAAAGGAAATGAAGGAAAAGTTCTCAGCCGTCCGGGAAAAAGAAGAGGAGATAGGTGAAAATACGTATTTCTTCCGCAAGATGGAGATTCTGGATTATCAGGCAAGGATTCAGGCATTGACGGACAAGTCCGGTCTTGCAAGGGAAGACCTCAGCCGCCAGGAAGAACAAAAGGCGGCCCTGGAAAGGCAGATGGAAGATTTAACCCTTCAGGGAAATGAGCTGCTCCGCCGGATTTCTTCCACCGGTTATGAGGATTTGAAAAACCAGCTGGAGTCTGCAAGGGAGCTGTTAAGCCATTTAAGCAAAAGCTCTGCTAAGTGGGCACAGACAGGAGAGCGGCTAAAGGAATGGATCGACGAAGAGGCCACCTCCAACCAGACCATATGGGACATAGAAGAATTTGAAAAGAATACCATTGATGAGGAAAAGCTGGACCGCTTAAAACGGTCCATTGCCGAAATGCGTAAGGAAACGGAAGAAACCCAGAAAGAGGCGGAAGGGATCCTTCGGGACATCCGGAAAAAGGAGCGCCAGACAAGTGAAGAGCTGGCCCAGCTAAAGGCCGGAAACAAGGCGTATCCAAAGTATCTGGAACGTGCCAGATCTCTGATCCAGCAGCGGCTTTTAGAGGAAACCGGCAAGGCGGTGGAGGTCCATGTGCTTGCGGATCTTCTGGATATCAGGGATGAGTCCTGGAGAAATGCGGTGGAAGGCTATCTGGGAAATAACAAGCTGTCCCTGGTAGTTGCCCCGGCTTATTCGGAAACGGCCATGGCTGTTTACGGAGAGCTGGACAAGGCGGAATATTTCAATGTGGCCGTCCTGGACACGGAACGGGTGAGCCGGAATTCCTATGAAGTGGAAAAAGGAGGCCTTTCAGAAGAGATCATTGTGAGGGAGGCTTATTTACAGCCGTATATTGACTTGCTTTTGGGAAAGGTCGTCAAGTGCCGGAGCCTCACAGAACTGCGCCGCTGCCGGATCGGGGTGACCCCTGACTGTATGCTGTACCATACCTTCCGGCTGCAGCATATGAATCCTGATAATTACACGAAATTTGCCTACATCGGCAAGGACAGCGTCAGGAGAAGGATCCGTCTTCTGGAAAAGAACCTGGTTTCCATGGAAGAGGAGAAAAAGCCTCAGGAACAGGTCCTAAAGGAATGCCGCCGGATTTTATCCATGGAGGGCTTAAGCGAGGATGTTAGTGTTTACTTAGAGTGGCGGCAGGATATGGCGGCCTTTAAGGAAAAGGAAAAAGAGATCAGGCGGCTGGAACAGAAGCTGGAAAAGCTGAAGGCCCAGGATGTAGAGGAATGGGTGAAGGAAAGAGAAGCCGTCTTGCAGCTTTGCGATAGGAAACGGGAAGAACAGAGAACGGTTGATAAACTGATCTTTGGCATCAACAGTGAAATAGAACGGTTTCGCAGGGAATCCCTGCAGCTGCAGGAGGAGCTGGTCTTAAAAGAACGGGAATTGGAACCGGATGAAGAACTGGAAGATAAAGTAAGGGAATTTTTAGAAAGCAGGGAAACTCACCGATACGATCAATTGAAGAATAAATTCTGGGGAAAATGCAGGGAGGCTGAAGATGCCCGCGACCAGGCATTCCAGACCCTTGTAGGTGCCAGGGGCGATTACGCAAGAAAATATCCCAACCGGAACTTTTCTCTCACAGCAAAGGATAATGAGGAATATGACCGCCTTCTTGAGATCATGGAGTGCGGCAGTCTGGAAGAATATAAAAAGATGGCTGCTGAGCAGGCAAAGTCCGCTGTTCTTCATTTTAAGGATGACTTCATGTTCAAGATCCGGAGCGCCATACGGGATGCGCTTTTGCGAAAGGATGAGCTGAATCGGATCATCAGCAAGCTGGATTTCGGCAAGGATAAGTACCAGTTTGTCATCGGAAGGAATAAGGGAGCGGACGGAAGATATTATGACATGTTCATGGATGATTCCCTGGAAGTAAATCCTGCCCATCTTACGGATTCCCTGGATAACCAGATGAACTTGTTCACCATGGAACATGAGAGCCAGTACGGGGAAATGATCAATGACTTGATAAACATTTTCATTCCGCCGGAAAACGCCACGGCAGAGCAGATGGATGAGGCCAAGCGGAACATGGATAAGTATGCGGATTACCGGACCTATTTATCCTTTGATATGCAGCAGATCATCCAGAACGAGGACGAAGTTATTAAGATCCGGTTAAGTAAAATGATTAAGAAGAATTCCGGAGGTGAGGGGCAGAACCCCCTTTACGTGGCCTTGCTGGCCAGCTTTGCCCAGGCTTACCGGATCAGCTTATCTCCCAAGATTCAGAGGAATCCGACCCTCCGCCTGGTGGTGCTTGATGAGGCGTTTTCCAAGATGGATGCGGAGAAGGTGGCAAGCTGCATTGAGCTGATCCGGGGACTGGGCTTCCAGGCCATTATCAGTGCAACCAATGACAAGATCCAGAATTATGTGGAGAATGTGGACAAAACCTTTGTGTTCGCCAATCCAAATAAAAAATCCATATCCATTCAGGAATTTGAGAGGGAAAGCTTTCCGGAACTGATGAGGGAGCTTGATGATGATGAGGAGATTAATGCAGACACTGATTGATGTAATTATTGATGAAATTGAAGACAGTACTGTGAACTGGCGGGAGAACGCAAAAGGGAATAGAAATATTAACATTCAGCAGGAGCATCTGGATGCTGTTGGGAAACAGAATTTGTTAAAGCAGGCTGAGGAATTAGAAAGTATGGGGCTTATACAATGTGAGCCTAAGTCCATAAATGGAAGGTCGGATATTTATACGGTAAATTATTCTCTTTGCAGTGTAAGAGAACTTTATAAGATATCAGGCAAAATTCCAAAGTCAGACCGTATCAAAGAGATTAAGAAAGCCGTAGAAGAGCAGGTGAAAAAGATTCATAAGCCATGGATTCAGGCTTATTACGATGATGTTCTTAAAAGTCTGGAGGCAGGAAAAGGAAAAGAACCGAAGGAATTTAACTCTGAAAACAGGGAATTGAATTTTAAATGCTTTCTTGGGATTGACAGACTGGAAGGATCTGTGTATAAAAGGGTGTTCAGCAAGCAGTATTTAGGAGGTTCCAAGGTTTTCGAAGAAAAGATGCAGAAGTATGTGGCATCAGCTGCCGGGAAGTATTATGATATCATTGATGATAATATGACTGAGTCAGAGATCCTGGCTCAGATTTACCTGGATCATTATGGGGATGAATTATCCCTAAAAGGGGATTTGCTGGTCAAAATCAATGATCATGTGATTGATTTATCTCTTTTTCCCTATGGAACAGTTTTAAACAGCGAAACTCTTAAAAGGGTTTCCATAGTGGCAAAACAGAACATAAGGAAAGTCATAACCGTAGAAAATAAGGCCAATTACATGACGCTTCCTTATGAGAAAGAGACCCTTGTTTTATTTTCTCATGGATATTTTTCTCCTGGCGAGAGGAGGGTTCTTGCAGAGCTGGTCTCGGTTCTTCCGGAAGATGAAGTGAGGTTTTATCACACTGGAGATCTGGATTACGGTGGAATACGGATTTTTGAGTTTATCAGAAACCAGATATTCCCCAGGCTAAAGCCTCTGAACATGAATGTGGAAACATGGGAAAAATATTCAAGATATGGTTACCGGCTGGAACCATCAAAGCAGGAAAAGCTGAAAGCAATGCTTGATGAAGGGAAAATACAGGAACAGGATCTGAAAAAGCTGGCTCAGGTGATTTATCATACAGGAATAGGAATTGAACAGGAGAGCTTCCTGTTCACAGAATAAGAGTTAAGGATGAAAAGATATCTCACCGGCATTCTCAGGCTGCCTTCATCTTTACATAAAAGAGGTTCTTCTTAAAGCCATATCAAGGCTTTTGGAAGAACCTCTTTTTCATCTGCAAAATTGCACTAAATCAATGAGTACTTTCATTCAAGTAGTTATAAATGCTGTATCTGGACAGCCCCAGAAAGTCGGCCAGTTTTTCAGCAGCCTTTTTAATCAGGAAAAATCCCTTGTCATCCAAGTTATGGACAACAGCCACCTTCTCTTCCTTTGTTAAATTCCCAACAGATTTTCCGGTCATGCTTACGGCTTCTTTCATCATGATTTCCAGAAGCTCATCAACATTGCCCACAAACAGTTCCGGAGTCTGAGGGATGGTGGTGGAGCCGGAGCAGGTTAAGGACCGTAAGGTGTTTTCAAATTTAACCATATCAGTAATATCTAAGTTGATGCACAGACTTCCGTTGACTTTTCCATATTCGTCTCGAAAGTACTTGCTGGAAGAACGTAAAATACGGCCGGTGGGGGTGGCGTTGATATAGCTGTACTGATCATCCGGTGATGCAGAGCCTTTTAAGATCTCCAATCCCGCATTGGTGCCGCCGTCTCCCACCTTTCTTCCGGTCACATGCCCATTCCAGATGGCGACGATGGTCTGGTCATAGGGCAGGGTGAGATCATGGAGAACCACTTCACAGTTTTCTCCAAATTGCATTGCAATGCATTTGGCGATATCAGACAACAGGTTTAAGTTATCAGAAACATATCCCATAGTAATTTTATCCTTTCAACAAAATGTCTAAATGAATTATAAATGAAATGTGAGATAAAGTCCAGTAATAATACATTATTTGTTGAAGTGAAAAAGAAAGATTATAAAAAACAAACAAAAAATAAAAATATACTGGATTATTATTGTTGACAAAAGATAAGAAATATAGTATATATTGATTATGAGTTAAACAAAATGTTGAAAGATAATCAACAAAAAGTTCAAAGCGTACTTTTATAAGGAGGTAATTTATGAAAAGAGCAATACGTATTATCATGGCTGCAGGTATGGCTGCATTGGCGGTTACAGGCTGCGGCGGCGGTTCAACAACACAGACCACTTCTCCGCAGACTACAGCAGCCGGCGCAGAGACGACGGTTGGGGAAACATCAGCCCCGGCAGAAAACAAGGAAGCCCAGGTGATCACCTTCTGGTACAACAACACAGGGGATGAGGCGGCTGTCTATGAGAAAGCCATCAGTGAGTACAACGCTTCCCAGAGCAATTATAAAGTGGAAGGCTTAAGCGTCACGGATGCCCAGAAGGTTATTGTAGCCATGAGCAGCAACGAATCACCTGATGTCATCAAAATAAGCAACCAGACCGTGGTTCAGTATCAGAAGAATGGCTTGCTGGAAAGCCTGCAGCCATATGCAGACAAGGAATCCTTCGATACTTCCATTTATTCAGAGCAGTCTGTGAATGCAAATACCATTGACAGAGAACTTTATGCCCTTCCTCTTGATGCTTACACCATCCAGATGTATTACAACAAGGAACTGCTGAAGGAAGCCGGTTACACCGAGCCGCCCAAAACCATGGAAGAGATGTATGAGATGGCGGTTAAGGCTACAAAGGTAGACGGCAGCGGAAATATTGAGGTGCTTGGATATCCCTTATTCCCATATGCATCTGCCAGACAGGAACTGATTTATGGCTTTGGCGGAAGATGGTGGGATGAGGATTCTAATGTTACCCCGAATAATGCAGGCATTTTAGACAGCCTTAATATGAACGTAAAATACAGAAACCAGTTTGGCGGAAAAGCACTGGATGGCTTTATCGGAACGGCAAATACAAACCGTTATACAGAGCAGGATATGTTTTTCCAGGGCAAGCAGCTGTTCCGTCTCGACGGTTCCTGGCTGCCGACCATGATGAAAAACTTTAATTCAACCGTTGATTACGGAATTACCCTGATCCCCGGAACAGAGGCAAACCCAGATTTAAGAGGAACCAGCCGTTACGAAACTGATTCCGTGGCAGTGCCTGCAATGGCTAAAAACAAAGAAGGAGCCTGGGATTTCACAAAATGGCTCTGCAGTCAGGAAGGCGCCAAGATCATTGACCTTGGAACAGGAAATCTTCCGGCTGTAAAAGCTTTATACGATGATGCTGATATCAAGGCAGTTCCCGGATTTGCAGAATTTATTGATGCGCTGAAACTGGAAAAGGGTATTCAGTATCCGGCAATGGCAGATTATGATGAATACATATCTATGATTAATGCCGCATTGGATACCGTCTACTCAGGTGCCAAAACTCCTGAAGAGGCACTGAAAGCACTGACTGATCAGAGTGCAAACTTAAAATAACAATTCACATATTAAGGGCGCTGTAAGCAGAAATCTGCATATTGCAGTGCCCTGATCTTCATGTTTGAAAGGGGAAAAGGAATGAAGGGACGAAACGCAACACAGCGGGATTTTATAAACGGGCTGCTGTTTTCATCTCCGTGGATTCTGGGCTTTCTGGCTTTTAGCGTATATCCGCTCATAAGCTCTTTATATTACAGCCTGACAAAGTTCAATGCCGTTACAACTCCCCAGTGGGTGGGGCTTGATAATTTCAAAGACATCTTCAGTGATCCCCTTGTTTGGAAGAGTTTGGGAAATACTTTATTTATGGCTTTTGTATCTACGCCCATCAACCTGTTTGTGGCGCTGCTTCTGGCCAGCATCGTATGTTCCAATTTTAAGGGCCGGGGATTTGTGAGAACGGCATTTTTCCTGCCTTCCGTGATCCCCATGGTTGCGGCGACCATGGTGTGGATCTGGATGTTTGATCCTACCTACGGTTATATCAATAACGTGTTAAGCTGGTTTGGGATCAGCGGACCGGCCTGGCTTATGGATGCCCATTATACCAAGTGGGCGCTGGTGCTCATGGGAACCTGGAATACGGGTACCATGATGCTGGTATGTATGTCAGCCTTACAGTCCGTGCCCAGAAGCTACTATGAGTCGGCTGAAATCGACGGAGCCGGAAGGGTATCGAGATTTTTGCATATTACCGTACCCTGCATTGCCCATGTGCTGGTGTACCAGGCCATTTTAAGCACCATCAATGCATTCCAGTATTTCCAGCAGGTGTACATTATTGTCACTGCCAATGCCGGAGTAAAAGGCGGAAGCGCCGCCGGCGGTCCTGAGAACTCCATTCTTATGTATCCGCTGTACGTGTTCCACAATGCATTTACCTATTTAAAAATGGGAAAAGCTTCTGCAATGGCTTGGGTGCTGTTTATCATTGTTGCAATCCTGACAGTTGTTATGACAAAGGTAACAAGAAAAGCAACAGAAAATGCCGGAGGTGAATAAGAATGAAAAAAATAATAGGCAAAGTTTTATTTTTTGCTCTGGTGGTTGCTCTGGCTTTGATTTTCATATCCCCCTTTATGGTAATGGTGCTGACTTCTTTTAAAACCAATAACGACGCGTTCACCATTCCTGTACAGCTGTTTCCGCGCCAGTGGGTGAAGGAAAACTATCCGGCAGCTTTTGCAGCCATCCCATATTTTAAGTACATGGGAAATACGGTGTTTATTACGGCTATTTCCCTTATAGGGCAGCTTTTGGTCACACCCATGGTTGCCTATTCTCTGGCAAAAATCAAATGGAAAGGTGCGGACATTATCTCAGGGCTGGTTATGGCAACCATGATGATCCCCATAACGGTTACCATGGTGCCATTGTATAAGATCTATTCCAAACTGGGACTTACCAATACTTATGTTCCCCTGATCCTGCCTGCATTTTTTGGAAAGGCTTATTATATTGTTATTGTGCGGCAGTTTTTTACAGGCATTCCCAACAGCTTAATCGAGGCAGGGAAAATCGATGGAGCCACGGAATTCCAGCGTTATTATAAAATCGCGCTGCCCCTTTGCAAGCCGGTTTTGACCACCATCGGAATATATGCGTTTCTGGATGCCTGGAGCGATTACCTGTATCCTTTGATTTTCATCACAAAGCCCGGCATGTATACACTTTCCCTGGGACTTCAGCAGTACATGAGCGAATATTCCGTGGACTGGGCAAGGCTGATGGCGGCGGCAGTTGTATTTGTTCTTCCGGTCATTGTCTGCTTTGGAATTTTCCAGAGAAACTTTGTGGAAGGAATTGCGACCAGCGGCTTAAAGGCGTAAGGAGCTGGATTCATTAGGAGACGAACTATGGGAAAAACACAATCATTAAATGGAGTCTGGGAATGGCAGCAGGAAGGGGCCGCTCATGATGCCATATATACGGGAGAAGTGCCTGGAACGCTGATCAGCGATATGCTTCGCAATAAGCTGATCGAGGACCCTTATTGGAGATGCAATGAATATGAGGTCCGGGAGCTGATGGGAATGGATTACCTCTATGGAAGAAGCTTTCCGGTATCACGAGAGGATTTGGAGTGTTCCGGTGCGGAGCTTGTCTGCGCAGGGCTGGATACCATTGCTTCCATATGCATCAACGGCTGCCTGGTGGCGGAGACAAGAGATATGCACAGAACCTACCGTTTTCCAATAAAGGAATACTTACAGGAAGGGAAAAACCGGATTGAAATTTTATTCCGGTCCCCTTTGAATTTTGTAAGGAAAGAAGATGAGGAAAACGATATTTTATATGCCTCCACCGGCTGTATCCGTGGGAATGCGGCCCTTCGCAAAGCCCATTATATGTTCGGCTGGGACTGGGGTCCGCAACTTCCCGATATGGGGATTTTCCGGGACATAGCCATCGAATATATAAATACTGCAAAAATCGAAGATGTCCATATCAGGCAGGAACATGAGGACAGGGATAATGTAAGGCTGAAAATTGAAATAAAGGTAAAGCAGCCATTCTCCTGTGGAGAGAGCCGGGTAGGCGGGCAGTCATGGTTTGCTGAGGTTGAGATCACAGACCCGGAAGGCAAGCCTGTCTGCAAAACGGTTCGTAGCAGCGGAGAATTGCAGTTTGAAGAAATTATCAAGGAGCCGGAGCTGTGGTGGCCCAACGGCCTGGGAGAGCAGCCCTTATACAAAGTGAGCATCCGCCTGCTTGATGAGGCGGGAACTTCTCTTGACACCTATGAGTGCCGGATGGGCCTTCGGACGGTGACCGTGAGCACGGATAAGAATGAATACGGTAATGAATTTGCCATTACGGTCAATGGGATCAGGATATTTACCATGGGCGCAAATTATATCCCGGAAGATAATATTTTAACAAGGGTGACAAAGGAACGGACAGAACGGCTGATCGAGGATTGTGCTGCCGCAAATTTCAATTGCTTAAGGGTCTGGGGCGGAGGTTATTATCCTGATGACTATTTCTATGACAAATGCGATGAAGAAGGAATTTTAGTCTGGCAGGACTTAATGTTCGGCTGCAATGTTTATGCATTAAATGACAATTTTGAAGAGGACATTGTGGAAGAAACAAAGGACAATGTCCGCCGATTAAGGCATCATGCATGTCTGGCCTTATGGTGCGGAAACAATGAAATGGAATGGGGCTGGGCAGATGAGTGGGCCAGGTTAAAGGGCCATCACCCCAGGTATAAGGCAGACTATACGAAGATATTTGAATATATCCTTCCCCGTGCAATAAGGGCTTGTGACGACATCACCTTTTACTGGCCGTCTTCTCCGTCATCAGGAGGTGCTTTTGACAATCCCAATGGAATTAACCGGGGGGATCAGCATTATTGGGAGGTGTGGCATTCAGGAAAGCCATTTACGGAATACGGGGATTTCAGCTTTTGCTCGGAATACGGATTTCAGTCCTTTCCCCACAGCAAAACCATAGCTTCCTTTACCTTGCTTAAGGACCGGAACATTTTCAGCAAGGTCATGGAATCTCACCAGAAAAATCCGGCTGCTAACGGGAAAATATTAAACTATATAGCGGATTATTTCCTCTATCCAAAGGATACGGACTCTTTGGCATATATTTCCCAGATTCTGCAGTTAAAGGCCATTGAATATGGCGTGGAGCACTGGAGAAGAAAACGGGGACAATGCATGGGTTCCCTTTACTGGCAGTTAAATGACTGCTGGCCGGTGGCTTCCTGGGCCAGCATTGACTATTATGGACGCTGGAAAGCGCTCCATTACGGAGCACGCAGGTTTTATGCGCCCTTTACAATTTCCATTGGTGAAGAAAAAGAGCTTTCTCCCCATATTTCCTATTACGTTCACAATGATACCAGGGAGGAAGAACGGTGCAGGACGGAAATCCAGTTAAAGGATCATGAGTTCCGGGTATTATGGGAAAAGGCCTGGGAAGGCGGTCTGCCCGCTCTGTCCGTGAAAAAGTGCATGGAAGCAGATTTTTCTTCCTGGACTGATGATGAGGCTGCCCGTTCTTCTGTTTTTTCCGTGTTCCGATTATACAGAGGAGAAGAACTGGTGGCAGAACGGACGGTGCTGTTTGTAAAGCCAAAGCATTTTGACTATAAGGCTCCGGCTTATGATGTTTCGGTTTCAGAGTCAGACCATAGCTTTCATATCACGGTGAAGGCCGCCTGCTTTTGCCAGTATGTGGAGCTTTACTTTAAGGATTTTGATGTGATTTTCTCTGATAACTTTTTTGATATCACATCGCCGGAAGGAATAACGGTTCATGTAAATAAGAAAGACTTTGAGTGCCATATGACCCCGGAATTAATCAAAGAAAATCTGGTGGTGCGGAGCGTGGCTGACAGCTATAAAAGCTGAGAAGGGAGGAAGCATGGAACTTACACAGGAACAGATTGAACAACTGGAGACTCCCTGTCTGGTCATTGATGTAGATCTGGCAGAAAAGAATATAAGACGGATGCAGGAAGCGGCTGACAAGGCCGGCTGCCGTCTGCGCCCTCATATCAAGACACATAAAATGCCCTTATTTGCCCAAATGCAGGAAAAGGCCGGAGCAAGCGGGATCACCTGCGCAAAGGTGAGCGAGGCAGAGGTCATGGCTGACGGAGGCATGGAGGACATCTTCATTGCATACCCCATGGTGGGACATTTCCGGATCCAGCGGGCGATCACTCTGGCAAAGAAGATCAAAAGGCTCATTTTAACCATTGACAGCCTGGAAGGCGCAAAGGCCCTGGAACAGGAGGCCTCCGGCCAGGATATGGTTCTGGAAGTCCGTATGGAGATCGATACGGGAGCAGGCCGCACGGGGGTACCCATGGACCGGGCGGTGGAACTGGCCCTTGCTGTTAAGGAGATGAAGCATCTAAACCTGACAGGTATTTTTACATTTAAGAGCCTCATTCTTTCCGGCAAACCCACGGAGGATAACCTTCTGGCTGCTGAAGAAGAGGGGAAGATGATGGCTGAAACCGCCTTGATGCTGAAAAATGCGGGAGTTGAGATACAGGATATCAGCGCCGGTTCTTCCCCCACCGGTACATTAGTGGCTCAGACGGGCATGGTAAACGAGATCCGTCCGGGCACCTATATTTTCGATGATTTTATGCTGACAAAGGAAAAAGTGGCCGAACTCAGCCAGATTGCCGTCCGTTTCTATGCCACCGTAGTCAGCTGCCAGCACTCAGAATACGCTGTGGTGGACGGAGGAACCAAGTGCTTTCCTACGGATGTGGCTCCGGGCCAGCCGCCCTTTTACTATCCTGGATATGCGGTGGTGGAAGGGGACGACAACTTAAGGCTGTCACGGATGAATGAAGAGCATGGGATCATCACGGCCATAAACGGCCAAACCGGGCTGCAGGTAGGGCAGGTGATTTCCCTGATCCCCATTCATGTATGTACGGCTGTCAACATGCAGAACTCCATTTATCTTCTGGAAAACGGTTCTCTCAGAAAACAAAAAGTGGATGCAAGAGGAATGCTGATATGAGTGATATCCTGATCAAAAAAGGGTTGATTTATGACGGAAGCGGAAGTTCGCCGTTTCAGGGAGATATTCTTATAGAAGGGGAAACAATTGTAGAAATTGCCCCGGATATAAAAAAGGAAGGCGCCCGGATCATCGATGCCGCAGGGAAGGCGGTAACTCCCGGTTTCATTGATATTCACCGGCACTGCGATATTGCGCCTTTTATGAATCCCCATTTCGGGGAAATAGAGCTGACCCAGGGGATCACCACCACCTTTGTGGGAAACTGCGGTCTTGCGCCTGTGCCGTCCACCAGGGGTTCCCGGAAGGAATTGTATGATTACCTGGAGCCGGTGATAGGGACAGCGCCTGGAGATCTGGTCTTTGAAACTTATGAGGATTACGGGAATGCACTGGAAGCAGCGGATCTTCCCATCAATATGGGCTTTTTTGCGGCCTCGGACAGCATCAAGGTGGCCCTAAAGGGCTTTGGAAGCAAGGCGTATACAGAGGAAGAACTGGTAAAAGCACAGGAGTATGTGAAAAGCGCAATGGCCCAGGGTGCCTTTGGAGTTACGCTGGGTATCATGTATCAGCCGGAATGCTATTCCAACCGGGACGAGCTTACGGCGGTGGTAAAGGCGGCGGCGGTCAGCGGCGGCATTCTCTGCACCCATATCCGCGGAGAAGGAGACAGCTTAGTGGAATCGGTGGAGGAAGTGATCGATGTGGCGGCAAAGGCAGGGGTTCCCTTAAATATCAGCCATTTAAAATCTACGGGAATCAAAAACTGGAACCGCAAGATATTTGAGGCTATTGGAAAGATCGAAGAGGCAAGGAACGCAGGGCAGGATGTCACCGCGGATTTTTATCCTTATGACGGCGGCTCCACCACTCTTCAGTCCCTGCTCCCACCAACCATCATGGAAGAATCCTTAGAGGCGCTGGTGAAACGCTTATCAGGGCCGGAGGGAAAGCAGAGGCTTAAGTCAGAGCTTGAAAAGATTCACCCAGGGTGGGACAATATGTCGGAAAGCATTGGCTGGGACAGAATCCTTATCAGTTCTGTGACCAGGGATAAGAACGCCTTTATGCAGGGGCAGACCATCGGTGTGCTGGCGGAGAAAATGGGATATGAAGTTCCTTCTGATCTGGTAGCTGATTTGCTTGTGGAGGAAAACGGGAAGGTGGGGATCATTGTTTTAAGCATGTCCCAGGAGGATGTGGACGCAGTGGCCAGACTCCCCTTTACCTTTCTGATTTCCGACTCCCTGTACGGCGGTGACGGAAAGAATGCCCATCCCCGTCTACTTGGGACAACGGCCAGATTTATAAATGATTTTGTCATAAAGCGCAGAGTGCTGTCCATGGAACAGGCCATCAAAAAGATGACCTATCTGCCGGCAAAACGGATGGGTTTGGAGGACAGAGGACTTATAAGGCCGGGATATCATGCGGATATATTGGTATCTCAACCGGAGAAATTCCTGGATCATGCGGATTACACCGGAAAACATGACCTGTGCACGGGCATGGATCTGGTGCTCATGGGAGGAAAACAGGTGCTGGCAGACGGCAGCGTCGCGGACCGCACCGCAGGGCGGCTGTTAAGAAAAGGCTTTAATTAAATAAAAGGAGCCCCTTTCAGGGATACCTGTATGCCCTGGGAAGATGGGCAAAAACAAGGAAAGAAGGAAGCAGACATGAATATTTATGAAAAACTGAAGGAACTTAATTTGGAACTCCCGGCGGCTCCGCCAAAAGGCGGAGTGTATTCCCCTTGCCAGGAATTTGGAAAGAGCCTGGTGTACATATCAGGGTGCGGGCCGGTGATCGGAACGGAACGGGTTTCCGGAAAGCTGGGCAGTGAATTTACAACAGAAGAAGGAAAAGTCTTTTCCAGAGATGCCATGTTAAATGTTCTTTCAGTGCTGCAGGATAAGATCGGAGATTTGAACCGGGTAAAGTGTCCAGTTAAAATTCTTACCTTTGTGGCGAGTGCGGATACCTTTTACGATCAGCCGGCAGTGGCTAACGGGGGAAGCGAATTATTGGCAGAGCTTTTTGGACCGGAGAATGTACCGGCCCGTTCCGCCATTGGCGTTAATGTATTGCCTGGCAATATTCCCGTTGAGACGGAAGCTATATTTGAAATCAAAGAATAATTTTTGGATGAGAAATTGGGCTGAAAGCCGAGTGAACCTGCTTGCATGTTCATCTGGCTCGTTGCCCGCTTAAATTTGTGAACAGTGCGCCCAGCTTTATTGGGCATCACCGGATATGCAGGCATATCCTCTAGTTCATCAGGAGGCAAAAATGGATCAGCAATTAAAAAATAAATTAATAGAATCATTATATGTACATTACCCCTTAAAACCGGAATATGACAAGAGCATGGAGACTTACAATTTAAAAAAGCCGGTTTTATCTTCCGTAAGTCTATGGGATGGAGCCAGCCTGGAGCCATGGACCTTTGACGGCGAGGGGGAATTTCAGGTTAAGGATGGGAACGTTTTAAGCCTGGAGACAAAGGCCCGCGCAGACCATTGGCCGGATAATGAGGTCCGGGCAAACGATGCGGCAGCAGGCTTGTATGCCACCTTTGGAAGCTATATTGCAAGGCTGAATGTAAAGGGGCTGGAACTGGGAAAAGGGAACAGGATATGGTTTAAGATCCGCCCCATTTGTCCCGGCCTTCACAGTCCCATCGTTCGTGTGGGCTTTGTCAATAACGGGGAAATCAAGATACCCGATGTTTATTCGAGAGAAGGCTTCCATGCCATTAACTTAAAAAATAATGAATGGAATACTGCTACCTGGGAGATTGATTCCATTGCCCATGACGCAATTGAGGAAATATCCTTTAACATTCACCGTTACGGCAAGGAAGTGAGCACTGGAGATGATTTGCGGTTTGAACTCTGCGATATCCAGCTTCAGGAGGTAAAGCCGGGAGTGGTCCATGGCTGGCAGTGTGAGGAAGAGGAAGTTGTGTTTTCCACGACCGGCTATTTTACGGACGGAAGAAAGACTGCCATCGCCAATACTTCAGCCAAAGAGTTTGAAATTGTGAAAGAAGGCGGCTTTGAGGAAGGTTTTTCCAGCCTTGACTCAGGGGTTGAAGTGGCATACCGGGGACCGATTGAGCTGGTGGAAAACCACTTAGGAGCTTTCGGGGTACTGGATTTTTCAGATTTAAAAACTGAAGGCGCGTACAGGATCCGGTTTGGAAATACGGTGAGCGAGCGCTTTATCATAGGTAATGACGTATTGAAAAGCGCTTTATGGAAGCTGACTAACTTTCTTTATTGTGAGCGGTGCGGATATCCGGTTCCTAACTGTCATGGAACCTGCCACCAGGATGTGGTTGCAGAGCACAATGGGGTGAAGATGGTGTATGCGGGAGGCTGGCACGATGCGGCGGATGTTTCCCAGCAGACCATGCAGACGGCAGAGATCTTAGATGCCATGATTGCTTCCGCAGGAAAAGTAAAGGATTCTGATCCCATGCTTTACCGCAGAATGATGGAAGAAGCCAACTGGGGACTGGATTTTGTACTCCGTATGCGCCTTGGAGACGGATACCGGGCATCTCATGCGGCCATCCGCAGGTGGACCGACAACTTCATCGGCAACATGGATGACTGTGATGCAGATGTTCATAACCGGTCCTTTGAAAACTTTGTTTTTTCTGCGGTGGAAGCCGGCGCAGGGGAAGCCTTTCAGGAGCTGGACAGGGAAGTGGCATGGAAATGTGTGGATGCTGCGAAAGAAGACTTTCAGTTTGCCCATGAACGGTTCCAGGAAGTGGGAGTGGAAGGACCATATCATTTGCTGGAGCATACGGCAGGTTCCAGCCGTTCTCAGTATTATGCCGTTGCGGCATGGGCGGCTGCCAGGATTTACAAAATCACCGGAGACCGTTATTTTTATGACCAGGCTGCCCAGTACGCAAAAAAGGTTGTTTCCTGCCAGGAGAACAGAGATAACCTGCCCATGAAGGGATTTTTCTACAGGGATGAAGACAGGACTCATATCGTCCATTTTTCCCATCAGGCAAGAGATCAGGTGTTTGCCATGGCCCTGGCAGAGGTGTGTCGTGCCCTTACGGATCATGAGAACAGAAATGTGTGGGAAGAGAGCCTCAAACTCCATGGAGAATATTTGAAAGGCCTTCAGAAATATACGGCTCCCTACGGCATGCTGCCGGCCGGAATTCATCACATCAGCGAAGCAGAGGATCAGGAAGCCTTCCATGTGGTACACCCGAAGGTGGATTATGAAAGAGAACGGGTCAATTACATCGCGCAGCTTAAACAGGGCGTTGACTTAGGGGACGGATACTATATAAGAACGTTCCCGGTGTGGTTTTCCTACCGAGGAAATTCTGCCATCCAGCTGTCCATGGGAAAGGCTGCATCCATCATAGGCACGTATTTCGGGGACTGGGAATTAATTGAAATCGCAAGAGAGCAGCTTTACTGGACCCTTGGGAAGAACCCCTTTGGCCAGTCCCTGATTTACGGGGAAGGCAACCATTATGGACAGGAGTATACTGCTTTGCTGGGAGAAACCGTGGGCGAAATGCCCGTAGGTGTCCAGACCAGAGGAAATGAAGATCTTCCTTACTGGCCTCCTGCCAATATTGCCACCTACAGAGAGGTTTGGACAACGCCGCCGGGGCGTTTTATGTGGGTCGCTGCTGATTTGATTTAAAGCCGGACATGCCTGACTGCCAGGTATGAAAATCCGGAAGATAAATAAATGATTATCCCCTGCAGCGTTTACCGCAGGGGATATCTTTGTTATGGGTTTTAATCTGTATTACATGGTTATCCCCAGGCAGGGACCGCGAGATAGTAGGCGGTATCCGGATCCGTGTCCCAAGGGGTTTCCTTTACCCAGCCGCAGGTTCCTGCCTCGTTCATAACAAGCACATAAAAGCTTCCATCCTGTACGGCCCAGGCTATGGGGCATACGGTTTCTCCCGGAACAGCAGAGAACGCAGGCGTGTTTTCTGTCATGGTTTTGAAGGCATCAAAGGGATGGGACACCACATAGTAATTATATGGATTTTCATGAAGAAACGCTGATGTAACCGGTTCATAATCCTTTTTCGGGTAAATGCTCTGAGGGATTTCTTCTAATCTTCCATCCTTATAGGAAAACAGAAGGTCCACATAGTAACAGCCAAACTGGAGAGAGGACCCCATAAAGGGAGTATCTGCTGTTACGGCAAGAATGCCGTCGCCTTCCGCTCTTAAGCCGCTTTGGCGGAATAAGGATCCCCTTCCGCTGCAGACGGTCCCGGCCAGATCGCCGATCATTTCCAGTCTGCCGTTTTGGTATCGGTAGAAGCTGAAGGAGGAAATCGTATCGGAATCCTGGGAGACCTCCAGATGAAGTTCCACCTCCCGGTCCTCCTTTTGAAGATCCAAAACCGTCAGCCTGATATTGCCCCATATATCTTTGGGAATACAGGCTTGCTTTTGCCCGTTAACAGTAAGCTCCATGCCGGTATAAGCCCAATCTGCAGAGTCGTTTACGGGAGTCCAGCGGACAGTTTCACAAGTACCGTCACCGTCTAAATCCAGGAGATAATCCCGGTCCGGTTCCAGGTTAACACCGCTGTCGGTAATTTCTTTTGATTGCAGCTGATCCTCTGCAGTCCGGATCAGGTTTAAGTTCCTTTTTTCTGTCTCAGTCAGTGCCTCTTCGCTAAAGGCAGAAGGGTCAATATTACCATGGTACCATGGTTTCCGGTTAAAATATTCCTGTATGTCCACGGCGTCAAATTTTCTTCCGCGGCGGGCATAAATTTCATTTCTTGCTATTCTGAGAACAGAAGCATCCGGTTCAAGTAAGTCAGCTCCTGTTAAATATTCCGTACTGCTTTCCGGAAATACATAATCCGGCTCTTTCTTTTCGGCAGCTGGTTCCTCCCCGGATTTTTCAGCAATATCCATGAGCTTGTTCCCATAATCATTCAGCTCTTTTTTAATACGGCCATAGGGGATCAGATATTCTTTGTCAGGAGAAGAACCGGATTGGTCTATCACTGAATCAGGACATATGAGGATTCCATCTCTTAAAAGTGCAAAATTATTCAGGTCCGACGACATGAGTTGCGTAATAAGGGAAGCATTGGTATCAGCTGCCCCTATCTGTCCGGCTAATTCATGGGCAAGGGCCAGCTTTAAGCTTTCCTGGTTATGGGAAATAGCTGAAAGAGTGATTTTTCTCCCTGTCTCCACGTCATAGGAATTGATGTAAGTGCGGGTAACTGAGGGTGTTTTCCCCTTTGTGTCAGCGTAATTTTGCCGGAGGCTTAAAATTTTGCCGTCGTTTTGCAGCACCTCATAATCAAAGGTAAAAACAGATTTCCTTTCCGATGCTTCTTTGCTGTCTGCCAATGACAAAAAGTATTCCTCTGAATCATAGATAAAGTCATATCGTCTGAACGACTGGTCATTCTCCCTTAAACTCCGGTTGATCAGATACTGGGACTCCGGCTGATCAGGGATTACAACCTCCGGTTCCCGGCTGTTCCATTGGTATATCAGAGCCCCTTTGTCGGAGTATTTTACATATTTGTGCAGGGACCAGGTGGTTATGGTCACGTTTTCCTGATTTTTTTCTTCTGCTCCAGGTTCTGCGGCATTGGAGGAGGTTTCTTCGTTCTTGTCTGTTTTGGGAAGTGTTTCCCCTGCAGGGGTCTCCTGTATCCGGGAAGACATGCTGCACCCTGCGGCTGACAGGGAGAGTGCCAGCAGCACAATTGACAGTATTGGATGTGGTTTCATATTTCCTCATTCCTCTTTTTTGGTATATAATCATTATACCATGCTTTTTTTCAGGGGAAACAGTTTTTTGAAAGAATCCGGCAGGATCTGAGATCTGTCAATCCCTTGAGGAAACAGCTGCATGATTCTAAATAATTATCGAACAAATGTTTGCAAAGCGGTTGAAAGTATGCTATAATATGAAAAATCGGTTGCTGAGTAACAGAGGTGCGGGCTTAAAGAGTCCGCATTCGAATGTTGTGAGATTCAGGATTTCAGTATATAACAGGAGTACAGTATGGCAAAACAGTATATTAAGATAAGAGGTGCTAATGAGCACAACTTAAAGAACATTTCCGTGGATATCCCAAGAA
The DNA here is from genome assembly GCF_000526995.1 of Lacrimispora indolis DSM 755. NCBI lineage: Bacteria > Bacillati > Bacillota > Clostridia > Lachnospirales > Lachnospiraceae > Lacrimispora > Lacrimispora indolis. Next base: position 3,823,029 of record NZ_AZUI01000001.1, read on the forward strand.
ATGAGCTGGTTGTCCTAACCGGTCTCAGCGGTTCAGGAAAATCTTCCCTGGCTTTTGATACGATCTATGCCGAGGGGCAGAGGCGTTATATGGAGTCTCTTTCCTCCTATGCGCGGCAGTTTTTAGGGCAGATGGAGAAGCCGGATGTGGAAAGCATTGAAGGGTTGTCACCGGCCATTTCCATTGACCAGAAGTCTACCAACCGCAACCCCCGTTCTACGGTGGGAACGGTCACTGAGATTTATGATTATATGAGACTTTTATATGCCAGGATCGGCATCCCTCACTGTCCCAAGTGCGGGCGGGAGATCCGCAGGCAGACCATTGACCAGATGGTGGATCAGATCATGGAGCTGCCGGAGCGGACCAGGATCCAGCTGCTGGCCCCTGTTGTAAGGGGACGGAAGGGAGAGCATGCAAAGGTTCTGGAGCACGCCCGCAAGAGTGGGTACGTAAGGGTGCGCATAGATGGAAATCTTTATGAGCTTTCCGAGGAAATCAAGCTGGATAAGAATATCAAGCATAACATCGAGGTGGTGGTGGACCGTCTTGCCATCAGGAAAGGCATTGAAAAGCGTCTGACCGACTCCATTGAGACTGTCATGGAGCTGGCAAGCGGCCTGATGACTGTTGATGTTATGGACGGGCAGCCCATTAATTTCAGCCAGAGCTTTTCCTGTCCGGACTGCGGAATCAGCATCGATGAAGTGGAGCCAAGGAGCTTTTCATTCAACAATCCTTTCGGCGCCTGCCCGGATTGTTTCGGACTTGGATATAAGATGGAATTTGACGAGGATCTGATGATCCCGGATAAGAGCTTAAGTATTGACCAGGGGGCCATTGTAGTGCTTGGCTGGCAGTCCTGTACAGATAAGGGCAGCTATACCAGAGCTGTTTTGGAAGCTCTTGCCAAAGAGTACAAGTTCCGTCTGGACACTCCCTTTGAGGATTATCCAAAGGAAGTTCATGATATTCTCATTCATGGAACCAATGGAAAGGAAATCAAGGTCCATTATAAGGGGCAGCGAGGAGAAGGTATTTATGACGTGTCCTTTGAGGGCCTGGTCCAGAACGTTGCCCGGAGATACCGGGAAACTTATTCTGAGTCCTCCAAGGCAGAGTATGAGTCCTTTATGCGGATTACCCCCTGTCCTGCCTGCGGCGGGATGAGGCTGAAAAAGGAGTCTCTGGCTGTTACGGTAGGAGATAAGAACATTTATGAAGCGACCAACATGTCCATTGTCAAGTTCCGGAATTTTATGGACGAGCTGGAGCTGACGCCTATGCAGCATGCCATCGGAGACCAGATCTTAAAGGAAATAAGGGCCAGGATTTCTTTCCTCATTGACGTTGGCCTTGATTATCTGACCCTGACCCGTGCCACAGGGACTCTGTCCGGCGGCGAAGCCCAGAGAATCCGTCTGGCGACTCAGATCGGTTCCGGTCTGGTGGGTGTGGCTTACATTCTGGACGAGCCCAGCATCGGTCTTCATCAGAGAGATAATGATAAATTGTTAAAAACCCTTTTGCATCTTCGGGATTTGGGAAACAGCGTAATTGTGGTGGAACATGACGAGGATACCATGATGGCAGCGGACTACATTGTGGATATCGGTCCCGGTGCAGGAGAGCACGGCGGAAATGTAGTGGCTGCCGGAAATGCGAAGCAGATCATGAAGAATAAGGATTCCGTTACAGGGGCTTACTTAAGCGGACGGATCAAAATCCCGGTTCCAAAGGAAAGACGGCAGCCTGCCGGTTATCTGACCGTGAGAGGAGCGGCAGAGAACAACTTGAAGAACATTGACGTGACCTTCCCTCTGGGAGTCATGACCTGTGTCACCGGTGTATCCGGTTCCGGAAAGAGTTCTCTGGTCAACGAAATCCTATATAAATCCCTGGCAAAAAAGTTGAACCGTGCCAGAATCATTCCAGGAAAGCATAAGACAATTGAGGGAACTGAGCAGCTGGATAAGATCATTGCCATTGACCAGTCTCCCATTGGACGGACCCCAAGATCCAATCCGGCAACCTATACAGGGGTATTTGATTTGATCCGTGATTTATTTGCTTCCACTCCTGACTCAAAGGCAAAGGGATATTCCAAGGGACGTTTCAGCTTTAATGTAAAGGGCGGACGATGCGAAGCCTGCAGCGGCGACGGAATCATTAAGATCGAGATGCATTTCCTTCCGGATGTTTACGTTCCCTGCGAAGTCTGCGGCGGAAAACGGTATAACCGTGAGACGCTGGATGTTAAGTACAAGGGAAAAAGCATTTATGATGTTCTGAATATGACAGTAGAGGAAGCTCTCAAATTCTTTGAAAATGTTCCTTCCATTGCAAGGAAGATTGCCACCTTAAATGATGTGGGGCTTTCCTATATCAGGCTTGGACAGCCCTCTACGGAGCTTTCCGGAGGAGAGGCTCAGAGAATCAAGCTGGCGACGGAGCTGAGCAAGAGGGGAACAGGAAAAACCATTTACATTTTGGACGAGCCTACCACCGGCCTTCACTTTGCGGATGTCCATAAGCTGATTGAGATTTTGCGCAAGCTGTCGGAAGGCGGCAATACGGTGATCGTCATTGAACATAACCTGGATGTGATTAAGACCGCGGATTACCTCATTGATATCGGACCTGAGGGAGGAGAAAAGGGCGGTACAATAATCGCCCAGGGCACACCGGAAGAAGTAGCAGAATGTCCATCCTCATACACCGGTTATTACGTAAAAAGATATTTGGATAAGCCCATTGGCTGATTTTCGGCCTAGGGATTGTGAATCAACTGGATATGCCTGCATATCCAGTTGATTCATTCGTATAATAATGAAAAGGTTCCGTGGATACAGAGCTGGGAAGATTTCAAGAAAATGCTTGTCAAGCCATTGGAAGTAGAATATAATGTAACCCAAAGCTTTATTTGCTGAAGATTATTTTAGGAGGAATACCCGTGAAGAGAGAAATGATTATCGTTCTGGATTTCGGCGGACAGTACAACCAGCTGATTGCCAGAAGGGTCAGAGAATGCAATGTTTACTGTGAGGTTCACCCTTATACACTGTCACTGGACAAGATTAGGGAAATGAATCCGAAAGGAATCATTTTTACAGGTGGTCCAAACAGCGTATATAAGGAGGCGTCCCCTCACTGTGAGAAGGAAATCTTTGAAATGGGGATCCCGATTTTGGGAATCTGCTATGGCTCCCAGTTAATGGCATATATGCTGGGCGGCAAGGTTGCCACAGCGCCTGCCAGCGAATACGGCAAGACAGAGGTTGACGTGGAGGCTGACAGCAGGATTTTAGAAAATGTAAGCTCCAAAACTGTCTGCTGGATGAGCCATACAGATTATATAGAGAAGGCGCCGGAAGGGTTCCATGTTACGGCTCATACACCGTCATGCCCGGTTGCTGGTATGGAATGTGAGGAGCAGGGCCTTTATGCCGTACAGTTCCATCCTGAGGTTATGCATACCCAGGAGGGCACCAAGATGCTTTCCAATTTTGTTTATAATGTCTGCAAGTGCTCCGGTGACTGGAAGATGGACTCTTTTGTGGAAGCTTCCATTGAGTCTATCAGAGAAAAGGTTGGCGACGGCAAGGTGCTTTGTGCCTTATCCGGCGGCGTAGATTCCTCCGTGGCTGCAGTTATGCTGGCAAAGGCGGTGGGAAAGCAGCTTACCTGTGTGTTTGTTGATCATGGCCTTCTTCGTAAGCATGAGGGGGATGAGGTTGAGGCAGTATTTGGACCGGAAGGACATTACGATTTAAACTTTATCCGCGTGAATGCACAGGACCGTTTTTATGACAAGCTGGAAGGTGTGGAAGATCCTGAAACAAAGCGTAAGATCATTGGTGAGGAATTTATCCGTGTATTCGAGGATGAGGCTAAGAAAATCGGAACCGTGGATTTCTTTGTACAGGGAACCATTTATCCTGATGTAATCGAGTCCGGTCTTGGAAAGTCTGCTGTGATCAAGTCTCATCACAATGTGGGAGGGCTTCCTGAGCATGTGGATTTTAAGGAAATTATTGAGCCTTTGAGGCTGTTATTTAAAGATGAAGTGAGGAAGGCAGGCCTGGAGCTTGGTATTCCGGAGTATCTGGTTTACCGTCAGCCGTTCCCTGGTCCGGGACTTGGTGTCAGGATCGTAGGTGCCGTAACTCCTGAGAAGGTTAGGATCGTTCAGGAGGCGGATGCCATTTATAGGGAAGAAATCGCAAAGGCTGGCGTTGATAAGGGACTTGGACAGTATTTTGCCGCATTGACCAATATGCGTTCTGTTGGATGTATGGGAGATGAGAGAACCTATGATTATGCCATTGCGCTGAGGGCGGTGCTTACCTCTGACTTTATGACAGCTGAATCTGCAGAGCTGCCCTGGGAGGTCTTAGGGACAGTGACCAGACGTATTGTCAATGAAGTGAAGGGCGTGAACCGGGTGCTTTATGATTGTACTGGGAAGCCGCCGGCTACGATTGAATTCGAATAACAGACATTTAGCCCTGAACCCCCTATTTTAAAGGGATTTCAGGGCTTTTTAAATGCCCTGTGATGTTATTATGATGTTAAGAATGTTAAATGTACTGTTCATTGGCTCGAAGAAATTCTGTTGAAACGTATAAGAATGTATGATACAATCGCCTATGAAAGTACCCATGACAGGGTGGTAACCTCCCGAGCCAATGACAACCGGAATGCCGGAATACATAGGAAGGGAGGTGGCGCACATGACTGCATATGAAGTCATTATGATTTTCTTAGGGATATTGGCATTGCTGATTTCTTTTGGTGGATTAATCATTGCGTTGCTTACCTTTCTCGATAAGAGAACAAGCACAAATAAAAATGCCTCTCCTGTCTGATCCACAGGAGAGGCGGTGTCCGTAAGGACATTTACCCTTTTGCTCGGAGCATCCACCTTTGGAGTGGGTGCTTTCTTTATATTTACTATATCACAATACATTACTAATTTCAAGTATCTTCTGACCGCCTCAATCTATTGAGTTGACCAGCAAGCTTTTGATCCTTATCAGGATAAAGGTGAGAATAGGTGTACCAAGTAGTTTGTACCGATTCATGTCCAAGGCGTTCAGAAACTTCCAGAATGTCAAATGCCATTTCTATAAGAAGGCTGGCATGGCTATGACGAAGATCATGAGCCCTTATGACTGGCAGGCCGGCAGCTTCTGCCTTGCGTTTGATTTCTTTTTCCAGAGCGTGTTTTGTAAAGTAGAAAATTCTTTTATCCGGCTCGCCCTCATATAGTCGGGCCCATATATTCCTGAAGTTCATCATAAAGAAAATCTGGAATAGCAATACACCGTTTACTCCTGGGTGTTTTTGGAACCAGGAACATTTCAACCCCAATTGTTGGGGTATTTTTTTTGAACCGCCTTTTTACTAGGCGCTCACATTCTGACGAGTAAATGCATCTAATCCGATAATCCAAATAATTGTCTAGAATTAACATCTCAAGATATTGTAATTTCATTCACAAAGTGATAATATAAATAATAAGTAGTAAGTAGTAAGTAAATACAGTTAAAGGAGGATTATCATGGATTTAACATTATCAGAACGTTTTGCACTAATTGGCTTTAACGGCTATGAGAGCGAGCATAGAGAAACTGCAAAGCAGAATGTATTAAAGGTATTAGCTGCTGCTGTATTTTTGGAGGAAAACTACGACCTTGCGACGGGTAAATGGCACTTTAATGAACAAGGAATAAAAGATGCCATGAAAAAAGCAAATAAAAAGGAATTAGAGCGAACTTACGCGGAACGCTTACAAAGCAAACAGCTTCTTTCTAAGGTTCCTAGTTTGTTAGGCTGTGATTTATATTACGATAAAAATATTAAGCTGAAAACCTATGTAAGCGATACAAGGGAGTTTGAATGCCAGTTAGATTTGTTAAGGGCTGAGTTTTTAGAAGAAGGACCCATCTCAGAGGAAAGTATAATTTTGGTATGGCTGCTATTAGAGTCCCTATGCTTTTATCAGGTCTTTTCTGTCTATGAGCAGAATGAAATCACAGCGCGGATGGCAAGCCTCCGCAATGAAAGCACCTTGGCAAAAGCGCTTTATCCCATTGAAATACGTTCTTTATGGGGGACTGTAGCGGTTGGTTTTTTACGGCTGAAAAGCCAGGCAGCTGCTACTGAGACTGGAAAAGGCTTTAATTTCATATTCCCATTCTTTGAAAGAAAACAATCAATCTTTATCGATACAGAAGAATATTTTCCAAACGCACAGCTGAGATTGAAGAATGTATTGGATCGAATATCTTCACAGGGGCATGTATACGAGGTGCTTCGGGAGGGTGCAGTTCCGGTTGTAAAAATAGATAATATTAAATATGAATTAATCCCTGGAGCTGTTGTCGGTAAAATGCCTATCCATGGAGTAAGATTACGTCGTTACAATCTGTAAGGAGCTGGATATGTCAAGGCAACGAACAATTGAAAAAATAATGGAGTCAGAATATGTATCAATTGGAGAATTGGTGCGACTAACCAATGCCAGATACAGCACCCTAAAGTTCTATACAGAAGAGGGAATGCTGCCTTTTGAACAGGCAGAAACGAATCTGACCAGGAGATTCAAACGTGTAGAAGCAATCGCTCGCATTGAGGAAATAAAGGAAATGCGTCAGAACGGCAAAACCATACCGCAGATAAAGGAAGTGCTTCAGGAAACTGGGAAAGGCTGAGAGTAAAATAGATAGACGATCACCAAAGGATACTGTGGCTGGAGAGGAACAGAGGAATATAAAGTAATTAAGTCTGAAAGAATCAGGAGCATATGTGATTTGCCTGATAAAAGGGAGGAGCCGGCAAGATTGGGGGAATCCTGCCGGCTGTATGAAAAAAAGTTTTATTTTAAAGGGGTGCTGACCTCTTTACAATTATTAATATACCCGTAAATTGTGACGGGAGATTGATGAATCTGTGAAGAATTTGTGAAAGAAGATAAAGGTGAAAAACCATGAATTATTTTCTATACCAAAAAAAATCACGCAGGGTAAAGGTGAAGTTCTGCGGAGTAGTAATAGATAATCAGGCAGGAACCGAATGGATCAGGAGGAGATGTTGGATAGATGAATTAATGATACGGGAAGCAGTAGAGGGGAGGTTGTGCATATGGATGCATACCAGTACTTAAGTATATTTTTTTAGGCGGGTCATTCCTGATCGCATTACTGACCTATATAGATAGGAACAATAAGCGAAAGTAAAAATGCCTACCCTGTCAGCCAACAGGATAGGCGGTGGCCGAAAGACATTTAGTCTCAAACTCCTCTTGAATAATAGATATTTAGCCTTGGAACCCTTATTTTAAAGGGAGTTCAGGGCTTTTTAACTATTTCGTGATGTTAGTATGATACTAAACAGGTAAATTGAATCATTTTTCTGCCCAAAGAAATTCCGTTAAAACAGATTAATTGGATGACCCGATCCCTATGAAAAATACCCATGACGGCATATGATTTTTATAGGAGAATTCACCTTTGATTTTTTAATAATGCCAGAAACATTGAAATATTCCCGGTAATTTGTTATTATTTATCCGGCACTATTCTATTGATTTCTGTATATTTCTTATGATGAGGTGGGTGTATGTCGGGGATAGCGGTTTTTTTGCCTAATGAGGCCATGTGCCGTCAGGCAGATGCAATTTTAAGTAAAAGAAAGAATCATGTTATTATGATCCGGACAACTACAATCAATAATATTGTAGAGGAAGTCAGGATGGCTATTGAGCAGGGGGCGAACATAGTCGTAGCAAGGGGGCATCAGGCGAGTAATGTTAAAAAATACACCAGCATGCCTACGGTAGAGGTAGTGATGACGGCGCAGGAGCTGGGACTTCTGATCGTTAAGGCCAAAAAGCTGGTGAACAAGCCATTTCCCAGGATAGGTATATTCTGCTGGGCTGGCATGCTCAGTGACACCACTTATTTTGACCAGCTGCATGAGGTAAGAATCGTCACCTACCACTTAAACGATGAGGACGACTGGTATGAGAGGGTGGAGCACGCCATCTCAGATGGAGTGGATGTGCTGATAGGCGGGGAAAAATGCGTACGGTATGCGGCCCAGAAGAATTTTCCCGCTGTGTATTTGTCCACTACGGGAGAATCCATTGAGATTGCCATTAACCAGGCGGAAACTATCTACGATATGGCGGAGTTTGAGAAAAACACCTATGCCCAGTTTACCACAGTTCTGGACAGCTCCTTTAATGGCATCATCAAAATTGGCGTGGACGGTTTGGTTCAGACCATGAACCGGGTGATGGAAAACATGCTGAAAACATCTGTAAAGGCGGCGGTAGGTATGCATATCACGGAGCTGCTGCCGTCCATGGATCCGGTGATGATACAAAAGCTCCTGACCGGACAGGAGGAGACTTATTCTACCTTTATCAGCAATGACAACCAGGCCATTGTTATCATTGCTGAGCCTATTGTGGTGGATCATGTTATTTTGGGGGCAATTATATCCTGCAACAGAACCATGAGACTCAACTGGTCAGAGGATAAAATGAAGGAAAAGTTTTTGACCGGTTTTGTAGCTTATGAGCACCTGGATCATCTTCTGTCCAGAAGACCGGGGCTAAAGGAGGCGGTGAATCTGGCGAAAATCTATGCCCAATCCAACAGTCCTATCCTAGTAGAAGGCAGTTCCTCAGATGAGCAGGAGCAGTTCTGCCAGGGAATCCATAATTACAGCTTAAGAAAAAACGGGCCGTTTGTTATGGTGAATATAGAAAATATTCCGGCTTCCCAGCAGCTGCACTCTCTGTTTGGCATTTCGGAGGAGGGATTTGACAAAAAACAGAAGGGTTCCTTTATGAAAGCAGGAGACGGCACTCTGGTTATTAGGGAAATTGATAAGATGAGCCTTTCCGTACAAAAATATTTGCTGGGCGTGATACGGAAAAACAGATTCAGTCTTTTAAATATTGAGAACGAGAGTGTGCAGGTGGTGGATTCCCGGGTCATTGCCTGTACAAGCGCAGATTTAAGAAAGCTGGTCAATCAGGGTAAGTTCAACAAGAATCTTTATTATCTGCTGAAGGCATTCACCATCACTCTTCCCAAATCCTGCGACCGCAGGGAAGATTTGGAGATATTGCTGGATGGGTATTATCAGAAGTATCTGGAACGGTACTCCAGATATCATATTCTGACACCGGAGGCCAGAGCGAAGATTTTGGATTTTCCCTGGGATAACAATGATATTCAGCTGGAATCTTTCTGTGAGCGCATGATTTTAACGGCAAATAAAAGGAAAATTACAAGCGAGTACGTTTTAAGCCTGCTGAGCAGTCTCTATGATCTGTCGGAAAAGGATAAGGAAGAGGAAATCTGGGAAAAGCCCAAAAGAAGTCTGCTGGAAGAGGAGAGAGTGAGAAATATACAGGCCAGCCTTCTCAAATATAATGGCAACCGGATGACCACAGCCCAATCCCTGGGAATCAGTAAATCCACCTTGTGGAGGTATATGAAAAAGTATAATTTAATGTAATTTATGAAAAAAGCCGGCTTTCCGTTTTTGGGAGAGCCGGCTTTTGCTGCGGGAAAATTGCAGTAATGAAATGTTCTGAACCCTGTGTGAGACCGATTGAAACAAAAAACTGAAACTATGGATATTTTTATCAATTTATTTCAAGAATCTCGTATAATATGTCAATTGTAACAAAAATACTGATATGTAATAATGTTTTTTAGCTAAAACACACGAAAAGAGGAGCGGGTAATGTTTGATTTCACGGACAAGATTCAATTCACGAAAGCGGTTTATTACAGCATGAGAAAGATTCCTCTGTACAGGCCATTTAAGGATGGAACCGGTGGGCTTGGAAGGTTTGCGCCGGAGACCGGCTTTCTGGAACTATATGATCAGGAGGGCTGCTGCGCCCACCATCTTTCCATAGACAGAGAGTTTGTAAGGACTATGCTGCCCAGACTGCTGACCGGAGAAAATAAATCCTACAATGAGTGGAGGCACAGCCTGTACTGGCAGATTCGAAACAGCGGATTTCAAAGCGGTCAGGCAGTGGATGTGGGCAGTGTCGACTTAATGATGCTGGACATCCTGGCACAGAGATATGAGAAGCCTTTCCACCGCTTTCTGGGCGCTCAAAAGGACTATGCGGTGTGCTACAAGGGAGGCGGTTCCCTGCTTTTGACAGATGAGGAGCTGGTAGACGATATGTGCCGCTATGCGTCTGAGGGTTATAAAACAGTGAAATTCAAGGTAGGCAGTGACAATGGCAAAAATATCAAACGGGATCTGGAACGGATAGCCAAAGTGCGGGAGGCTCTGGGAGAAGAGATCGGGATAGCGGTGGATGCCAATCAGGCCTTTGATATAAAGACTGCTGCTTTTTTTGCCAGGGAGGCAGAGCCATACAGTCTGGAATGGCTGGAAGAGCCGATTCATGCCCATGATATGAATGGAATCAGACAGCTTAAGGAGTTGGGCGTCACCCAGCCCATTGCCTTTGGTGAGTCCATGCGGATTTCCTATGCATATGAAACCTATATAGAAAAGGGAGTTGATCATTTGCAGCCGTCTCTGGGGAGAATGACCAGGATGGACGATTTACTGAGGATAAGGGATATGTGCAGGGAAAATCATAAAACCTTTTCTTCCGGCGGCAGACTTTACACGAATCTGCTTTTTGGCTGCCTTTACAATGATCAGGAGCGGATCGAATTCCATGAACCGATCAACGCGCCGGTGATGGAGTATACCATGTTTCCTCCTGTAAGAGAAGAGAACCGTTTTTACTGGCAGGATGGCATTGTTGGAATTCCCCTCCGGATGAATACGGAAAAGCTGGAAAAGGACGGACTGCTTTTAACCAGGGAAATCTATTTGCAGGAGAACATGTGACAGGAGAGGATAATATGAAAAAAAAGGCGGGAAGAGAGAAATATCTCTATTACAAAAGGCAGGCAGTTCCTTATATTCTGCTGGCACCGATACTGATCTTTGTATCCCTGTTTCTGCTTTGGCCTATGATTAACGTTTTTCTTATGAGCGTGCAGGAATATGAGCTTTTAAAGCCCAGGAACAGGAAATTTATCGGTTTGGATAATTTTATTTCCGTATTTACTGAAGACAAAGTATTTTTAAAAGCAATCAGAAATTCAGTCACATGGGTGTTTGTCAGTGTGCTGGCTCAGACTGTGCTGGGTTTCTGGCTGGCTTACTTATTAAACCAAAAATTCAAAGGCAGGGGACTGTACCGGGCGCTGGTGCTGTCGCCATGGGCGGTGGCGGGAGTTATGGTAGCCATTATCTGGTCCCTCATATATGGGGAGACTTTCGGAGTGCTGAATGACCTGCTTTTGAAACTGGGGATCATACATAAGAATATTTCCTGGTTTTCCGACTCGGGCCGGGCCATGACTGCGGTTATCATTGCAAATGTATGGAGAGGCATACCATTTTTTACCATCAGCTATTTGTCTGCGCTGTCAGGCATATCAGATGACATTTATGAATCAGCCAGAATTGACGGGGCCAATTCTGTTGTGACTCTGTTCCGGATTACCATACCCATGATCCGGGATACGATTGTGATCACCACACTTCTAAGATCCATATGGACTTTTAATGCCGTTGACTTAATCAATACGATGACAGGAGGAGGGCCTAACAATGCCACCATGACCATGCCTCTTTACATCATGCAGAAATTCAAGCTGGACTATAATTACGGATATGCATCGGCTTTGGCTGCAGTTGCAAGCCTGATTATGATGATTATAGCATTTTCATATATTCATATAGGGAAACTGGGGAAGGAGGAGATGTACTGATGGATATTAAAACGAAAAAGCTCTTTAAAAAGATCCTGTTTCTGGTGCTGCCCTTAAGCTTTTTTATGATAATCACCCTGGCTCCCTTTTACTGGATTTTGATAACCGCATTAAAAACCAGCACAGAGGTATTTGCCAAGCCCCTGACTTACTGGCCGCGGAACATCACCTACGATAATTTTATTAACCTGTTTCAGAAACTGCATTTTGAGCGTTATTTCTTAAACAGCTTTATCGTGTCTGTGTCCGTGACCGCTCTGGTCAGCGTCATGGCTTTAATCGGAGGCTATGCCATGTCACGTTATAAGTTTAAGGGAAAAACCTTTGTGTATATTCTGCTTTTGTGCACGCAGATGTTTCCTGCGGTAGTGCTGATGATTCCCCTGTTTCAGACCATGAATCAGCTGAAGCTGATCAATGATCTGCGGTCTCTGATTATTGTGTGCTCCTGCACCAATCTTCCTTACTGCATGTTTATGATGATGGGATACTATAATGCCATTCCTAGAACCCTGGAGGAGGCAGCCCAGGTAGACGGCTGCAATCTCCTTCAGGCTGTATTTAAAATACTTCTCCCTGCCATGAAGCCAAGTATCGTGGCTACCGGGGCCTATGCATTTATCAATTCCTGGAACGTTTATGTATATGCCACGGCTTTTATCACCAGAAAGGAGAAATATACCATCCCACTGGCGCTGAGTATTTTCCAGGGGGAGGCCAATACCAACTACGGCGGAATTGCTGCCGCCTGTGTATTTGCCCTGGTTCCCGCACTGCTCTTGTTTGCGTTTATTCAGAAGAATCTGGCAGGAGGGTCCACCAGCGGGGCTGTAAAAGGATAGTTCTATGTTTTTATTAAAATATTTTAGGAGGAAAGAAATATGAAAAAACGAATTGCATGGATCATGGCGGCGGCGCTCCTTGCCGGGAGTTTGGGAGGTTGCCGGGGAACTGAAAAAGAGGCGCAGAGTCAGCCGTCACCGGCAGAGAGCAGCGACGGCACCACGGCAGAGGCCCAGGCTACAGAGGCAAAAAAAAGCGGTGAAAAGCAGAAAATTGAATTCTGGTATCATGCCGCTGATGAGCAGTCTTCCATTATGTTTGAAGGAATCTTCAAGGATTTGAATGCTGCCCAGGATACCTATGAATTTGTTTACACCGGTTTTGCAAACAAGGATTTCCCTGATGCATTTGCAACGGCTGTTGCCACAGGCACCATGCCGGATGTGGTGAGCCTTGGATTCTCCAATGTAATGACCTATGCGGCTATGGAGGCCCTGCATCCCATTCAGACAGAGTTTGCCGCATGGGAGGATTCGGGTAAAATCGTACCTTCTCTGATCACCACCTTAAAAGACCTGGCAGGAGGAGAGAATTTGTACGGTGTTCCCTATGGATATAATCAGGATCTTTCCTGGTACAATGCTGCCGCTTTTAAGGAGAAGGGGATTGAAGTGCCTCTGACCCAGAAGGATTTTCTGGAAGACTGTGAAAAGTATGCAGACAAGGACAACGGAAATTATTTCTTCAGTTTAAGGGGAAACAAGCCTTATGATAACCTGCTGGGCTGGCTCTTTACCTATACGGACGGTCTGGGCTATGAGGGCTCTTACTTTGATGAGAGCGGTCAGTGCATCCTGGGGGATCCTGCATTTGCTGAAGCCATGGATGCCTATGTAGATATTTACAAAAACGGTCTGGTATCAGGAGACAGCGTTAACAACGGTTTCAATGAGATGGTAGCAGAGTTCGGTGCAGGAACGGCCCTTTATGTAATGCATAATTCCTCCTCCGAGAAGAGCCACAGGGAGAATCTTGGCGAGGGGAATTACGGAATAGCCAAAGCCCTGACCAATGACAAAGGAAGGTACTTTACCTCTGCCATGCAGCCTAATATTTTCTCCGTATGCAACAAAGGTGATGACGCAGATTACAGCGGTGCCATGGAGCTGATCCAGTATTTGTGCTCCGCCGATAATATGAATGAAATGGACCAGCTTATGTCCAAGGTCCCCACCAATACAGACTGCTATAAAACAGACTGGTTTAAGGATAACAGTACCATGCAGTTGTGTATGGACATTATTCAGGATAAGAATTTTGTACAGATCCAGAATCCCTACTGGCTGACTTCCTATTTTTCTTTTATAAACGGAGAGATGACTACAGATTTCCAGGCAGTTATGCTGGGAGAAATGACATCTCAGGACTGCTTAAATAAATGGGCGGACTTCCTGACAAAGGAGCAGGCGGCATATAAAGCACAGCAGTAGAGAGATGCAGCGGCTTGCGGATGGGACAATCTGCACAGAATAAGGAGTATATAAAAATGGACAATATATTATTTCAGGATGATTTCACCTCATTTCCCCTGGGCTCGTTTCCTTATGACCATGCCCATACCGCCATGGGAGAGTATCACTACTATCCGGTGGAGGGTTATACCGGTCAATGGTATGATCCCATTGTAAATGCCAATTACAGAGGTCCCAGCTGGCTGATCACGGAAATGGACGGAACCAGATACATAGAGCAGATGCGCGTAAGAAATCCTCTTACAAAAAATGTAAGTCCCCTTCTGACAGCAGGGGATGTGAGATGGAGAGATTATACCGCCAGTGTGCGTATGCGTCCTCTCAGCACCAAAGAGGAGGCAGGGCTTGTTTTCCGTTATCAGACCTCTCTGATGAACTATGGGTTCTTTCTTCACGCAGGTGAGGCCCAGCTATGGAAAATCCATAAAAAGGAGCGTATGCTGCTGGTCAGCAGGACCTTTGAATTTAATGGAGATGAGTATTATCATCTTGAGGTAGAGTGCAGGGGCAGCCGTTTTACCTGCAGAATCAACGGGGAGACGGTGCTGACTGCCCAGGATGACAGCTATTCCTGGGGTAAGATCGCCTTGTCCAGCTACATGCCGGCACAGTTTACCGATGTGGTTGTAAAAACAGATGACAAATCCTTCCGTGAATGGACAAAGGAGAAGAGGCAGGATGAAAAGAGGGTGGCAGAGAAGAAAAGCCGTTATGCCCAGCCCAGGCTACATAAGGTGATTGATTTGAAAAATTTCGGTGCAGCAAGACAGCTGCGGTTCGGTCATCTGTGCGGAGGAAATGAATGGTATTTTGTTATGGCACAGCATCAGAAACGGGTGCATAAGGACCGGTATTCCAATATCAGCTGCCTTACAGCTGTCAGCGTAGAAACCGGACAGATTCTCTGGCAGGTGGGTGAGCCCTCAGACTGGAAGGAAAACCAGAATGTAACAGCAGATCTTCCCTTCCAGCTCTATGATATTGATCATGACGGCAGTGATGAGGTGATCATGGCCAGAGATTTTAAACTGATGATCCTTGACGGCAGGACCGGGGAAGTGAAGAAGTGGATTCATACTCCGAAAAACGACATTCCGGAAAGCGAGCTGTATGGAATTGAATTTCAAAAGCACGCCTTTGACCGTCTGAATGTGGATGCAGTCCGCATCGTTAACGTATCTGGAAACGACAGACCTTCGGACATTCTGATTAAGGACCGGTATTCCCGCCTCTGGGTATATGACAAAGATTTAAACCTGCTCTGGAAATTCAATTACAAAAATACCGGCCACTTTCCATTTAGTTATGATTTTAACAAAGATGGAAAAGACGAAATATTCAGCTGCTATAATATGATCGGAAGCGATGGAAAGCTCATTTGGACCCTTCCCGTAGAAGTCGATCATACGGACGAGATCATTGTAGGAAAGTTTGACCCGGATGAGGATGAAATGATTGCCATGGTATCCGGCTGGGAAGGCTTTATGCTGGTGGACAAGCAGGGAAATATCAGGCTTCGTGATCTAAACGGACACGGACAGAGGATCAGTGCGGCCAATTACTGCCCGAAACAAAAAGGGCTGGAGATCTGTACCACCACTTATTGGGAATATCAGGGAATTATCTATCTGTATGACTGCAAGGGAAGGGAGCTGTGGCATATGGAGCCCGGCTCCAACGGCAATGTAATAGCGCCGGTCAACTGGCAGGGAGACGGCACAGAGCTGATTCTCCTAAATGGCAGCACCCGCTTTGGAGGAATGCTGGACGGAGAGGGGGATGTAGTGGTTTCGTTCCCTGACGACGGACATCCGGAGCTGTGTGCAGAGGTGATCAATTTAACAGGGGATGCGCGGGATGAAATTGTGCTGTGGGATGCCAGCCGGATGTACATCTACACTCAGGACAGTCTTTCACCTGTTACTGACAGAGAGTACACGCCTGAAAAATATCCCCATTATAACTGTTCCAATTACAGGGGCGAATATTCCTTTGCCAATTGGACATTAAAGAATTAAATACGCTGCCGGCGGTGGAAACCGCCGGCTTTATAAGTATAGAAGGAGACAAACATGCTGCTGGAACGTTACATTATGAATTATATGGGAGAATTTAACCGGCTGGACAGAAACTTCTGGAATTATGAGGATGGCTGTGTTCTCATCGGAGCCGAGAAATTGTACCATGCTTCAGGCGAAGAATTTTATTATGACTGTATCAAAAATTATGTGGACCGCTACGTCAGTGAAAACGGGGAGATAAAGGGCTACGAGGAAGAAGAGTACAATCTGGACAGAATACCCGCCGGACTTGTCCTGTTTCTTCTGTATGAGAAAACCTCCCTGCCAAAATACAGGTCCGCCATGGCAAGACTGCGTAATCAGCTGACCCATCAGCCCAGAACAGAAAGCGGAAGCTTCTGGCACAAAAAGATCTACCCTTATCAGGTGTGGCTGGACGGCCTGTATATGGCAATGCCCTATTATCTTACCTATGAGAGGCGGTTTGGAAACGGAGAGGGGTATGAGGACATTCTTCTGCAGTTTGACAATGCCAGAAGGACGCTCTTTGATGAGGAAAAGAAGTTGTATTATCACGCCTTTGATGAAAAAAAGCAGATGTTCTGGGCAGATAAGCAGACCGGACTGTCAGAAAACTTCTGGTCCAGAGCCATGGGCTGGTACTTGATGGCATTAGCAGACTGTCTGGAACTGTTTGCCGGAGAAGAAAAATTCAAGAAACGGCTTTCAGCGCTTTTTTCAGAGGCAGTGGAAGGGCTGCTTCCCTATCAGGACAGGGAATCCGGACTGTTTTACCAGCTTACGGCGCTGCCCGGTCTGGAGGGAAATTATCTGGAGACTTCCGCCTCTCTCATGTTTGCCTATGCCCTTTTTAAAGGAGTCCGTCTTGGAGTTTTACCGGAATCCCCCTATCTTATTAAGGGAGAGGAGATATTCCTGGCTGTTGAGACAGAAAAGTTTGCCCTTTCCGGAGGGCGCCTGCAGCTGACCGGAATGTGCAAGGGTGCAGGCCTGGGGCCGGAGAACAACCGGGCCAGGGACGGAAGCAGGGCATACTATCTTAAAGAGCCGGTGGTGGCAGATGAACAGAAGGGAGCGGGCGCTCTGATGATGGCATACAGCGAGTGGCTCCTTCTGAAGAAAAAGGGCCCTGTAAGGCCGGAGACATTTCCCAGGGTGGAGATTTGGAACGGAAACTATACCCATTTCTTTGAGCAGAAAAGCAGCAGATTACGGATCTGACAGCTGGATTTTGCTGCAGTATCCAATATTCCTTGAATTCCTCTCTGGAAATTTTCTGCTGTTTCCTCACGTTTATGTGATAAAAACTGTTAATAATATAACAAAGTATCATTTGCAACCGCTGGTTGACAAATTATACAACGCAATTGGTGGTTGTCAACCTAAAAATATTCTATAATGCAAGAGTCATACATCACCAGGTGTACATAGCTACTTCTTTCCTGCACTTGAAGAATGAATGGCATAAATAAATTTTGAGAGGATGGTACATTGTGATATTAGCAGAAAAAATTATTGCATTGCGCAAAAAGGCCGGCTGGTCCCAGGAGGAGCTTGCTTACCAGATGGGCGTATCACGGCAGTCAGTATCCAAGTGGGAATCCGGATCTTCAATTCCTGATTTAGAACGAATTTTAAAGCTGAGCCAGGTATTTGGTGTCAGCACAGATTATTTATTAAAAGAAGAGATAGAGACAGCTCCTGCATCTATTATCATGGAATCCGATTCTGATGAGGTGCAAAAAAGGGTCACCCTTGAAATGGCCAATGAATTCATGGAGATCAAAATCCGCTGGGCGAAAAAGGTGGCTTTGGCTGCAGCAGCTTACATTCTGTCTCCTGCTGCACTGATTTTTCTTGGAGGATTATCCGAATTAAAAGATAAAAGTATCAGTGGAAACGTGGCAGGAGGACTTGGACTGGTCATATTGCTTCTGATTGTTGGAATTGCCACAGTGTTTTTTGTAATGCATGGAATGAAAACGGAACCTTATCAATTTTTAGAGAAAGAAGTTTTTCGTCTGGAATATGGTGTGGAAGGGGTCGTACGGAAACGGATGGCAGAGTATGAAGGAACCTATAGAATATGTACCATGGCAGGTGTTTTCCTATGTATTATCTGCGCCTTGCCATTGATGGCAGCTGTTGCATTAAGCAGTTCGGACTTTGTTTATGTTTTGTGTGTAGATTTTATTTTGATCATAGTGGCTTGTGCCGTATTTTTATTCATGGCGGCAGGAGAGAAAAAGGGCTGTTTTCAGATGCTTCTGCAGGAGGGGGATTATACGGCAGAGAAGAAGCTGGAAAAAAAGCAGTCAGAACACCTTCCTGCCATATATTGGTGTACCATTACTGCGGTATATCTGGGCATCAGTTTTTATACGGGAAATTGGAGCAGGACGTGGATCATCTGGCCTTGTGCGGGAGTTATGTATGCGGCAGTGCAGGCAATAGCTGCTGCATTAAAAGATAAGAAAATGCATGATTAAGCAGTTATATACGCTTCAGATAAACCTGTATTTAAAGGCTTTAGAGATTAAAGACCCAAATTAAATAATAAAGATACAGACCCTTCCATTCTAAGGATAGGGTCTGTATCTTTATAAAGAGTTTCATCGTGAGAAAAGCGTGATATAGTTACGCATAATGGCGTAACGTCCTTCAGCCGTCAGTTTCACCAGACCGCCGGATAGCTGGACGCAGTCCTCCCGTTCTAAGGATTTGATGATTTTTGATGTAAACTCACCGGTCCAGTGCAGGTGGGACTTTATGGTGTCAACGCCTGCCTCCGAATTTTCTTCCGCACTGTTTTCATGATTAGAAAGGTGAAAGAGCAGTGTCGCCTTAGCAAATTCCAGTTTCTGATTTCTGCGTTTAAGCAGTGAACGGATCAGTCCTCTGCGTGGGGCAAAAACAAACACAAGGAAGAAGACCAATCCGGTTACCACGGCCATGCTGCCTGCAATGGACACATCCAACAGAGCAGCTGCCTGATACCCCAGGATTCCGTTGACGGCTCCGATGATCCCGCTTAAAATCAGCATTTGTTTGAGATCGTCCGTCAGTAAGTAAGCCGTCACCGGAGGGCCGATCATAAATGCCACCACCAATACGGATCCAACTGCCTGAAATGCTCCCACTGTGGTGAGAGATACCAGGGTCATCAGCCCGTAATGTACCAAGGCCGGTGAAAAGCCCAGCACAGCGGACAGCATGGGATCAAAGGTTGCGACCTTCAGTTCTTTAAAGAAAATAATAATTGCCGCCAGATTGATCAGCAGCAGGATCCCTGTTGTATAAATCGCTTTTGCGCCTATATCCGTGCCGCCTATGACCATACGGTCAAAAGGAGCAAAAGCCAGCTCTCCCAAAAGTACGGAATCAGTATCCAGATGAACCGATCCGGCATAACGGGTAATCAGAATAATGGCTATGGAAAAGAGCAGAGGAAACACCACTCCGATGGCGGCGTCTTCCGCCAGCAGCCGCGTCCGGCTCAGCAATTCCGTCAGCCACACGGTCACCACTCCCATCAGTGCGGCTCCCACAATCAGCAAAGGGGAGGAGAGATCATGGGTGCCGAAAAATGCGAGTACAATTCCCAACAGAATCGTATGGGTAATGGAATCGGACATCATTGACATTTTCCGAAGCACCAGAAACGTTCCGGGCAGAGCACAGGCCACAGCAACAATAACGGCTATGATTTGAATTTCAATTTGCGGTGCCATCCGGCACACCTCCTTCCAGCTTATATAGAACCTTATTTTTTCTGCGCTGATATACTCTGTGCAGGACACCCCGCCCAGGAGCAAACAAAACGCTGATGATTACGATGGAACTGACACAAACCACGATAGCCGGGCCTGTGGGCAGCTTTGGAACAAGAGAACTGGCCGCCGTTCCTGCAACGCCGGATACAGCACCGAAAAGCGCCGATAAAACCACCATGACCCACAGCTTATTGGTCCACTGGCGTGCGGCAACCGCAGGGGTAATCAGCATGGCGCTCATGAGAATAACGCCAACTGTCTGCAATCCGATAATGATTGCCAGTACGATCATAAATGACAGCAGGAGATTCAGCTTCTTTGGGGAAAACCCAAGGCTCTGGGCAAAGTCGCTGTCAAAAGTGAAAAGCTTAAATTCCTTCCAGAACAGCAGTACCAGTGCGAGCAATATAAGGCCGCAGATCATCATCAGAATGATATCCCGCTGTAAAAGCGTGGACGCCTGCCCGAAGATGAAGCGCTTTAAGCCTGCCTGATTAGAGTTGGGAATCTTCTGCACGTAGGTGAGCAGCACCAGGCCAAGTCCAAAGAATACCGACATTACAAGAGCCAGCGCACTGTCAAACTTCACGCGGGTATGCCGCACAATGCTGACAATAAACAGTGTTGCCAGTAAACCGGAAACAAGGGCGCCCAGCAGCAGAACCTCCGTATTTTTGCTGCCCAGGAGTACAAAGGCCATCACAACCCCGGGAAGGGCGGAGTGGGATACCCCGTCTCCCAGCAGGCTTTGCTTGCGAAGTACTGCAAAGCTGCCGAGCACTCCGCTGATCAGTCCTAGCAGGGCGGAACCCAGAGCTACTGTCTGGAACGTATAGTCGGAAAATAAAGAAATAATACTGCGAAACATCACATCACACCCCTTAAAAGCGCACCGGAGCTGTGGTAGGTCTTTTTTAAATTGTCTTCGTGGAATACTTCATCCACAGGCCCACAGGCAACCACGCGCAGATTGATCAGGGTAACCCAGTCAAAGTAATCGGGTACCGTTTGCAGATCGTGATGGACCACAACCACGGTCTTATTCTGCTCCTTCAGTTCCTTCAGCAGTGCCACAATAGCCCGTTCCGTCTGAGCGTCTACCCCCTTAAAAGGTTCATCCATAAAGTAAACCTCTGCTTCCTGTGCCAGGGCACGGGCCAGGAAAACCCGCTGCTGCTGGCCGCCGGAAAGCTGGCTGATCTGGCGGCCACCGTACTCCTCCATACCTACCTTTGCCAGCATCTGTTTTGCCAGCTCCACATCCGATTTACGGGGACGGCGGATCCAGCCCAGCTTGCCGTAGCAGCCCATGAGCACTACATCCTGCACTGTGGCCGGGAAATCCCAGTCCACGCTTCCGCTTTGGGGAACATAGCCGATGCGGTTTTTCAAGGTGCGCAGATCGTCGTTCCCATCCAGAAACCGGACAGCCCCGGTCACAGGTTTTAAGAGCCCCAGCATGGCTTTGATCAAGGTCGTTTTGCCGGCTCCGTTGGGACCGACCACCGCCATCAGCTTTCCCTTTGGGATTTTTAAATCAATATCCCAAAGAACAGGCTTTGCATCATAGGCTACGGTCAAATCCTCTACCTCCACCGCATAGTTTTGTTGTCTTTCCATATGATTCCCTCCTGTCACTTTAAGGCATCCACAATTGTGTCAATATTAGCTTTGACGGTCAGGATGTAAGTATCAGCTCCAGACTGGGCATCACCCAGGGAGTCGGAATAAAGCTCCCCGCCGATGGAAACATCAAAGCCCTTTGCTTTTACCGCAGCCTGCAGCGCTTCAATGGTTTTCGGGGGCACGGAAGATTCTACGAAAATAGCCTTGATCTGCCGTTCTACAATGAAACCTGCCAGATCGCTTACATCGGCTGTACCTGCTTCTGCATCAGTGCTGATACCCTGCAGTCCCCGTACTTCAAATCCATAGGCTTTGCCAAAGTATTGGAACGCATCGTGAGCAGTCACCAGCACGCGCTGTGCTTCCGGCAGTTCGGCAGCCCTGCCGCGGATGTATTGATCCGTCTCATTAAGCTCTTTTAAGTAGGCGTCCAGATTTGCCTCATAATCAGCTTTTCCATTGGGATCGGCTTCGGCTAATCCCTTTGCAACGGTTTTAGCTGCATCCTCCCACAGAGAAACGTCAAACCAGATATGAGGATCATGGATAGAGCTGTCATCTTCCCACGCAAGAAGCATGGATTCGTCTAAGCCTTTTTCAATGCAGATGACTGCCGGCCCCTGACTGGACAGGTTCTCAAATATTTCTCCCATTTTTCCTTCCAGATGCAGGCCGTTATATACCACCACATCCGCTTTCTGCATCAGGGAAACATCTCCTGCGCTGGCCTGATATAAGTGCGGATCAATACCTGGTCCCATCAGACCGTTTACTGAAACCCGGTCTCCGCCGATGACTGTAGACAGATCAGCCAGCATGGTAGTGGTAGCAACAATGTTTAATTTATCTTTTGATGAGTCTTGGTTTACTGCCGGAGCAGAACAAGCCGTAAGAAATAATGTAAGACTCAGGATCGTGCCCAAAAGGCCTTTGGTTTTTTGATTCATAAGAAACCTCCTAAAATTATATTTGATGTCACAGCCTCTCTGTCTCGTCTACATAGATCTGACAGGCGGCCTTATAACTGATTTGAACGCACTTGCCTTCCAGGTCAAGGGTCAGCGGTCCTTCGTATGGTGCGGCTTCTATAATGCGTACGGAGCTTCCAATGGTAATTCCGCTTTCCTGCAGATAGTCCAGCAGTTCTTTTTCTTCCTTTACACGCCGGATATGGGAAGCTGCACCGGAGGAAAGTAAGTTTAAGGTCACCAGGGGAGCACGGTCTATTTGGCCGTCAGCATGGGGAATTGCGCTTCCGTGGGGACAATAGGCCGGGTAATTTAAAAACTGATCCAGCCGGGCCGTCAGGCGTGAAGGGGTAATGTGTTCCAGCAGCTCCGCGTCTTCATGTGCCTCGCTCCAGGAATAGCCGAGATGACGCATCAGGAAAACCTCCCAGAGACGGTGTCCCCGTACCAGGGAAATGGCAACTTTAATTCCCTCAGGCGTCAGGCATGAACCTTTGTAAGGCTCATAATGGATCAGCCCCTCCTTCTTCAGCTTTCCCAGCATTTCCGTCACAGAAGCCGGGGCGATCTGCAAAGCTTCCGCAATCTGCTTATTGTTTACCAGTTCTTCCATTCCGCCCAGTTTATAAATGGCCTTTAAATAATCTTCTTTGTTTGGTGTCATTTTATCTTCCTCCGTTTTAGATATATAAGCCCAGCCATCAGCTTGGGTAAGAATATTGTTTGAAAGTGTATGAGATTCTTTTATACCGCAAAAATTTTCCTAAGCCATCCAATCAGCAGGATGAGGGCGATTACTATTAAAG
This sequence comes from Lacrimispora indolis DSM 755, assembly GCF_000526995.1. Taxonomy (NCBI): domain Bacteria; kingdom Bacillati; phylum Bacillota; class Clostridia; order Lachnospirales; family Lachnospiraceae; genus Lacrimispora; species Lacrimispora indolis. The sequence continues at coordinate 3,846,402 of NZ_AZUI01000001.1, forward strand.
GAGGTATCTTGCGGCGAAAAAGCTGTTTTGTATAAGCATCCATATTTTTTCTCCTGTTGTGTTGTTTGTTTTATATATTTAGGCATACCTAAATTTAATTATATTATATGCCTAAACACGTAAAAATGCAAGTGTTTTGCATATGAAATTAATCATTTCATCATCCGGATCCGTTAGGGGTGGGAAATAATGTTTCCTTTGGCTAATTTATGAGACCTAAGTGGAAAGTGTTACGAATACACTATATAAAATCTGAAAAACAGAGGATGAATGGCAATGAACCAATTTCCGCCTCAGGAATTCCGTACTATTCGGGGATATGAACTGAAAAAACAAAATGAGAGCAGACTTACGCCTGCTCTTGAGGATTATTTAGAAATGGCATACCGGTTATGTCTGGAAGAAAGCTGTATCCGCATAAACAAGCTTTCAGAACGTCTGCACGTCCGCCCTCCGTCTGCATCAAAGATGGTGTCCAAGCTTGTTCAGCTGGGTTATTTAAGGTACGATCGATTTGAGAACATCCTGCTGACTGATGAGGGAAGAGTAACGGGCTGTTATCTTCTGGAACGTCATAATACTTTGGAGCATTTTTTTATCATGCTTAAAAGTCAGCGGCCTTTGGAAGAAGCAGAGATGGTTGAACACATGCTGGGTGATTTGACTGTATTGGAAATAAAGGTTCTGATGGAGTTTTTTATCCAAAATCCAGATATTGAAAAACAGTTTAAGAGTTTTAGGGATATGGTTATCTTTCCGGAAGACATTCCGGAAGAATAACTGGTGTTCAATGATCAAGGAAAACGTTTGTTTGTGTTTTACAGCTATGCTCTTGCTGGAAATCATGTTAGGCTTCTGCCTTCCCTGAAAACAGAAAAACCACATGCCCTATCCCAGTTCCGGGCATGTGGTTAAGCTGTGAGATCCTGTTTGATTATAGTGGAATATCCTCATATGTGGGTACGGCCTCATGGCTGTTTGGCGGGAGAAAGGTCCTGGCATTGCCGCCGCTTCTTATAAGCAGCCTTTTATAGGTTGCATCCACGCCGATCGCCCCAAGGGGAGCTGTGATCAGGATTGCCAAAACAGCAACCGTCAGAATCGTATTACCGGCCCCAACGCCTGCCGCCAAAGGAAGCCCGCCGATTGCCGCCTGCACAGTTGCCTTGGGCAAATAGGCAATGGCACAAAACAGACGTTCCTTTGCGCTTATGGGAGTTTTGGCAAGGCAGATAAATACGCCGCATATCCGTATCAGCAAAGCGATAAAGATGAGAGCGACGGCTATAAATCCAGCCTTTGCCGCATAGCTTATGTCCACTGTTGCACCCACCAATATGAACAGCATCAATTCCGCGGCAACCCAGATTTTAGAAAACTTGCCTGACAGGCGCTTTGCTAAAATATCGTACTGCTTCAGGAGGGTGCCGCCTAAAGCCATGACAGCCAGCAAACCGGACATAGGCACATAGGCTTTTATGGCTGTTTCAAGAGAAACCAGAAGGAACGCAGTGCTTAATAAAATCAAAATCTTGGCGGTATCTCGCATGTGGATTTTTTGAAACACCTTCACCAGAGCAAGACCCAGTAAAATGCCCACCAACAAGCCTGTCACAATGGCAGCGGGTATTTTAAGAAGGCTTATGGCATCAAAGCTGCTTCCCTCATACATACCCATAAATGATGTAAAAAGGACAATGACATAAATGTCATCAACGGACGCTCCGGCCATAATAAGCTGCGGAATACTTTTTGCCCTGCCGTAGCCGTTTTCCATCAGCTTTAACATTTTAGGAACGATAACCGCCGGGGAGACCGCGCCCAGCACCGTTCCCATGATAGCCGCTTCCAAATGGGAAATAGGAAAGAACATAGGTGCAAAAACAGTAGTGGCGGCTATTTCAAAACTTGCCGGAATAAAGCACATAAGAATTGCAGGACGGCCGACCTTTTTCAAATCCTTAATATCCAGCGCCAGCCCTGCCCTTGTGAGAATTACGATCAGGGCAATTTGCCTTAAATCAGCGGAAACATTCAACAGCTCCGGCGCGATTAGATTCAGCGCATACGGCCCTAGCACAATACCGGTGAGAAGCATGCCAACAAGGCCGGGGAGTTTTAGTTTCTGCATGGTTCCGCTCAATATCATACCGCAGAGAACCATCATTGCAAGACTGAAAAGCATATATTTCCTCCTTTGTGCAGAAATGTAAAAAAGCCGACACTTCTGCAATAAAATAATCGCAGAAGTCATCAGCTTAATAAGCGGTTCGGCTATAATCAGCACGGGGAGAACTTCATTCCCTCGGGTTATTATAGCAAAGACGGGGGTAAATTTCAAGAAATATATTTATATCACTGGTTTTCTTTGCCTTTTTTAAGGAATAACGGTACAATATTTCTATAAACAAAATCAGCATAACATAGTTGTTATTTTCATTCAAAATTCAACCAGCAGGCATCCCTTTATAAAAATTGGGTATTCCCAAGAAAGGAAACGGAACATAATATAGCTTCATGATTAATGCTCGTATTTTCACAGGGAGAATGGGAGTGAAAGATATTAACAGGAAAATCATTGATTCAATCAGGGATATCAAAGGACTTGAGGCAATGGTGCCTGGCGCTTGTGCAGACATGGATCGCCGGTAACAGCAAATAAAACTCAAATTAGGAGGGCAGCGCCATATGACGGAATATAAAGATAAGAAGGAATTGATGGATGAAATTTCAAACCGGGCAAAATTATTCATTGATGAATTCTCTCATATTAAGGAGGACGATAAGGACAAACTGATCGACGGTGTGGACAGAACTCCGGCGCAGATGGTTGCTTATCAATTGGGCTGGCTTAACCTCCTTCTTTATTGGGAGGATGAGGAGCAGCAGGGAAATACAGTGATAACCCCGCATCCTGATTATAAATGGAACAATCTTGGCGGATTATATGAGAGCTTTTACAGGCAATATGAGAAATACAGTTTGCAGGAATTATGCACCATGTTTCAGGAAGCGGTACAAAAGATCATAGAGCTGACAGAACAATATACGGATGCCCAGCTTTTTCAGCCCGGAGTCAGAAAATGGGCTTCTTCAACACCTTCCAGCTGGGCAGTCTGGAAATGGATCCACATCAACACGGTTGCACCTTTCAAATCCTTTAGAAGTAAGGTCAGAAAATGGAAGAAGCTGAATTGCGGCTGAATGTCTGTTGTCCATATATTCGGCTGCAATTAATATTTCCTTCTTCCATTACATTTCATTGTTTATAATTGCTGCAATATGTCACTGGTTCCTATGTATTGGGGGGCTGAGGAAAAAGAGCACAAGCCCAGACATAATGGTGGCTATTCCGATACCCTGCTGAAGGGAAATTGCTTCATTTAAAATAAAATAGGCCAGAATACATGTGCCAATGGTTTCTCCTAAAATGCTCATGGATATCACTGTTGCAGGAATCCACTTTAAAAGCCAGTTAAAAATAAATTGTCCGAATACCGTTGAAATCAGCGCCAGACCCCCAAACGCCATCCAGGTAGCTCCGGAATAGCCGGTAAAAGGATTGCCTTCGATTATGGCATAGCATCCTAAAAACGCGGAACTGCTTAAATAGCTTATGACAGAATAGGGGACAGCAGATAATTCCTTTCTTACTGCCTGCCCTATGAAAAAATACAAGCTGATAATACTCGCCGCCAATAACGCCAATAAATCCCCAAACAGAGCCTGGGAGCTAATTTGAAAATCTCCCCATCCGATCATAAAGCAGCCCATAATGGCGATCACACATCCCCCGATTGCCAGCTTGTGGAATCGTTCTTTTAGAAACACATATCCGATGGCAATGGAGAAAAGGGGCTGCAAGGTTACAATGACCGTTGAACTGGCCACTGACGTATGCCGCAGGGATTCAAACCACAGCATATAATGGGCGGATAAAAGAAGTCCTGACAAAATCCCAAACGTCCATTGTTTTTTTGATAGAGAAAGCAGCTGACGTTTGTTTTGTTTGCTGCTCAGTAAAAATGGCAAGAGGATCAGAGCGGCAAAAAACAACCGGAAAAATGCTGTTATGGCAGAGGGGGCATTGGCCAGACGCACAAAAATTGCGGAGGTGGAAAGGGAAAAGACGCCAAAAAGCAGAGCCAGGTACAATCCGATGTTAGTTTTCAAAGTTTTTCTCCTATGTAGTAAATGACTTATACATGATACCGTATCATGCATAAGTCATTATAGTATGATCTTTTTCTAAAAGCCAGAGTTTTATATTATTCAGACTCAAAAAAAGTTTCTTCTTTCTTTGACAAGAGTTCCTGACTTGCGTTGATTCGGTAACTGTTGCTGGCCATATTATAATGTTTCCTGAAACAGCTGCTGAAATATTTTGGATCGCGGAACCCAACCTTTTCGCTGATTTCATATGAGCGAAGCTGCGTGGTCAATAGCAGCTCAGCAGCTTTTTTCAGCCTTAATTCTGTCAGATATTTTGTAAAGGTGGTATCTGTTTCAACCTTGAACAGACGGCTTAAATAGCTGGCATTCAGATAGAATCTGCCCGCCACAGAGCTAAGGCTTAAGTCCGGATTTTCAAAATTATTTTCCATATATCGAAGAATGGCATGGATGGTGTTGGTATTTTTCTCAGTTCGTATGGAGGAAAAGGTCTCAATAATTGCACGGATTAAATTATGTACCATATTTTCCAATTCCGCTGCAGTTTCCAGGCGGAATAGGCGTTCATATGCAGCCAGGGAATAGCGGAAGGCATCAGTACCACGGAGTCCGGATTGAATCAGCATATCAGATAAATGATTTATGATGGTTGAAACTGTTACACGGATTGGAATGATATCCGTATAATCATCCGTAATCTGGTTGGTGATACAGTGGTTTATCAGCGCAATGGAAGCAGGCAGATCTTCTGATTTAACGGCTTCCAGTATGGATGCAATGGCATCTTCTAAATGAAAGGAGGAATTTTGCTTTTCAGTTTTAATATAGTCATATAAAATTACCTGGTTTTTACCTGAGACCGTGCGGTATTTAACAGCTTCCACCGCATTTTGATAGGAATTGCGTATTTGCGATAAAGTGGAAACAGCATTACCGATTCCTATTGTAACGCTGCAGGGAAGCTGTTCCAGTAAAATGACTTTCACATGCTCCAGTGTGCTGGAAAGGGGCATAGCCGGGGCGTTGGAGAGAATAACGTTGGTGTGATTATAATCAAAAAAAAGGTACACATTTTCGTGTTTTTTCAGTTCCTTACTTAGGATCCGGGCGCATTCCATGGAAAGCAGGTAAGGATTTTCACTGTTCTTATTGCCTGGAATATCCTCGGAAGAAAGTGAGACAATGGCCACCTGAAAATACGGATTTGCGAAATCAACAGATAAAAACTGGAGCCGCCGGATAATGCTCCCGATATCAGCAGACGGAAGCATAAGTGCATTCAAATTATTTTCTATTAAAAAGTCCCGGCTGTCAGTAAAGTATTCCTTCAGTTTTTCTAATTCATTATCTCTATCCTGTTCATGGAAAATATCTTCCTTTAGTTTTTGTATGACAGTTAAAATCTTTTCCTCATCAATAGGCTTCAGCAGATAAGCGGATACACCTGCGTCAATTCCGCGGGAAGCATAGTTAAAGTCGCTGTGGCCGGAGAGGAGGACAATCTTAATGTAGGGATAGGCCTCCCTGACTTTCTGGCTGAATTCTATCCCATCCATAAAATTCATACAGATATCAGAAAATATTATATTGGGCTGCAGTTCCTCTACTAATTGCAGCCCCTCTTCCGCACAGGTACATTCCCCGCATATCTCAATTCCGAGAGACTGCCAGTCAATGCAGTATTTTAACAGGCTGCGGACATGCTTTTCGTCATCAACAATCAGAAGTTTTAATCGGTTTCTCATAGCGGATTCTCCTTGTATGCGTGGCTGGAAAAATGGATGATTGTAAACGAGATACGGGTTCCCTGGTTCCGTGTACTGTCAATGGCATACGAGCAGTCCTGTCCGTAAAAAAGCTGCATCCGTTCCAGAGTGGCAGCAAGTCCAAAACTTCGGGAAGGACTGAGATAAGTTTTCCCGGTAATTTGCCGGACGAGTTCCGGTTCCATCCCCCTTCCATTGTCTTCCACAGAGAGATATAAAATATCTTCCCCGGAAAACCGGCAAGTAATAGTGATGATTCCCTCATCCAATCCATAGAGACCATGCTTGATACAGTTTTCCACCAAGGGCTGCAGGATGAACTTCAATATAGGAAGGGGCCGTACTTCCTCGGACACATCGTATTGAATGAGAAAATCATGATTATCCTGAAAGGATAAGATCGTCTCGTATTGTTTGATGCTGTTCAGCTCATGGTCTATGGAAATAAGGTCCATGCCTTTGCTGAGTATTGTCTGATAATAAATTCCCATGGCTTTCAGCAGAGATTGTGCATCCTTTGTGTCTCCGGAGAGGCATAATATCCTTGCGCTGTCAATTGTATTATAAAGAAAATGGGGCTTAAACTGGGCCTGCAGCAGGCTTAATTCCAAATGCCTGCGGTGCTTTTCAGCAGCAAGCTCCTTCTTTAAAAGTTCCTGGATTTCAACCGTCATTTCGTTATAGGAGCAGGCAAGGTATCCGATTTCATTGCTGGACTCGAAATCTGTGTGGATTTTTCTGAATTCCTTTCTGTGAAGCTGCCGTATTTTTTCAGCCAAAGCAGTAATTGGCCTGGTAAGGGAAACAGATACCATGTAAATTCCTATAAGGATTAAAACAAAATTAATCATCAGAAGTAACAGGATCATGAGAAAGGTGCTGAACCCCACCTCTGACATGGAACGGAAGTCCTGAAAGATACCTATGAAAAACGGATAATTGTCCAAAGCTTTGTAATAAAGGAAACCATCTGCATTCTTTTCTTTGACCGGCAGGATATAAGACAAATGATTCTCTGGCGGTATAAGTGTTGTATAATCAAAAGAAAAAGATAAACTGCTGAGAACGGGGATATTCTCTTTGCTGAGAATAAAACCTCTGCTTACGGTGCTGTCCGGAAAAGCCGAAGCAAGATCTTTACTGGGAATGTTGATAACCAGGATTCCCATAGGCTTTAATGTGTCCAGATTTTTGATAATCCTTGCTGCGGAGATTCCCTGTACATCCGGATAAATCCCTGAGGAGTCCAAGTATACGGTTTTTCCGTCAGCCTCCTCTATTTGAAGATAGATATCTGCTTGATTGACAGAGGTCTTCCCAAGTTTTTTTTTACCGTTGGAATCTGAAAAATAACAAAAACCATCAGCTGTATAAAGGTACGCAGATAAATGATTTGCTGAAGTGGCACATGCGTTGTAAAGTGTGTTTTCTAACAGAGTAATCTCACTGGGATCGTGCATTTTAGCCGGCCTTCTGAGAAAGCTTTGGAGTACATTGTTTGAGAGCAGAGAGGTGGAAATCTTTCCGGCTCCATTCAGGGTCTGTGTGAGGTTGGCATCGCTTAGGGATAAGTTATTAAGTGATATCTGGTCCATTTGTTCCTGTGTATTTTTCTGGTTAAAATGCCTGACCAGAAACATAGAAGGTATGGTAATAAGGATGAACAGCATCATAAATATAATGAGCATATTCGTGTGTAGCTTATTTTTATGATAGTGGTGCTTAATGATTGAAACCAAAGCTGCCATGCCGGTACTCCTTTTTCGCAATGATATAATGATATTATAGCAAAAGAGATTCTTTAAAAGCAAGATGCTTGGAAAATGGTAAAAAAAGCAGGTAAATGTAAAAAATTCTGGAAAGAAAATGAGAAAGACAAGGAATCCATACAGAAAAAGTAAAAATATTCGGGATAACAGGTCATTTTATTCAGTTTAAAATAAAGGAAATGGCAGCTATACTGTTTTCATAGCAGACAAAGCACAAATGAAATTTACGGGAGGTAAGGAAAATGAAGTTGAAAAGAGTACTGGCAATGATTTTGGCGGCTTCTATGGCAATGGGGCTTGCAGGGTGTGGAGGATCTTCTTCCGGGAAGACGCCGGAAAGTGTTGCAGGAAAAGAAACCCAGTCTGGCGATAAGATAAAGATTTCCTTGTGGCATGTATGGCCCGAAGGAAACGGAGGAACTGCGGAAAGCTTTAAGAAGACCTTGGCAGAAATGGAGGAAAAGTTTCCGGAGGTGGACTTTGTCATTGATGCTGTGGCGGATTCCGGAGACGCATATAAGACGAAAATTAAAACAGCTATAGCAGGCGGTGAAGCGCCGGACATTTTCTACAGCTGGGGAGGCGGCTTTTCTAAAGCATTTGTGGATGCAGGAAAGGTGATGTGTCTGGATGATTACATGGATGATGAGACAAAAGCAAAGATAATAGAAGGCACTACCAATAATTTTATATACGATGGCAAGCTGTATGGACTGCCAACCCGCGTGAACATTGGACTGTTGTATTGTAATAAATCCATGTTTGATGAGGCAGGACTGGAATTGCCGGCAACCTATGATGAATTGATGAATGCAATCAACGTATTTAAAGACAAGGGAATCACTCCCATGTGCGTAGGTGCTAAGGATACCTGGACTGCAGCCATGTATTTAAACGCCCTGACCATGCGGGAAGCAGGAACTGATTATGTCAATCAAGTGGTAAATGGTGAAGCAACCATTGACACTCCGGAGATCAAAAAATCTGTAGAGCTGTATCAGGGAATGATAGATGCAGGGGCGTTTACAGAAGGTGCCATTGCAATCAGCAAGGATGAATCCCAGGCAGTGTTTTTGTCAGGCGGGATGCCCATGTACTATAACGGAAGCTGGTTATGCGCCAATATCTTTGACTCTCCTATAAAAGACGATATTGTTGCACTGAACTTCCCTGTGGTGGAAGGGGGGAAAGGTGATCCCAATGAATTCCTGGGGGGTGCTGACCAGACTTTTATGATAAACAGCGAGACGAAAAATCCGGAAAAAGTAGTGGAAGTATATAAGTTTATGTGTGAGAGCTTTTCAAAGAACGTATTTACCAGCGGGGCAGGCCTGCCCACATGGAAGAGCCAGGTGGATACAAGCACGATTGAAAATCAGCTGCTGGTAGATGCCTATAACCTGTATCAAAACTGTACCGGCCTTTCCTTGTGGTGGGATACTGCTTTGACAAGTGAAAAAGCGACCAACCATCTGGAAACGGTGACAGAAACCTTTATGAAGACAATAACTCCAGACGAGTTTATAGAAAAGCATAAAACCTTTTTGCAGTAAGTTTAAGAAATGATGAGAGCAGTCCTTTTCATGGACTGCTCTTTCAAAAAGGAGATAACCATGAATAAGATGTTGAGTAATAAAAAAGCAATCCTCATATTTATATTCCCATCACTGTTGATATTCTTGTTTGTGGTAGTTACATCCATTGGAATGTCTTTTTATTACAGCTTGACAGAATGGGATGGGATTACGAAAAAGATGTTTGTGGGGCTGGATAACTATAAATCCCTGTTTATACATAATACGGATGGATTTGTAGCTGCCCTTAAGAATTCCCTTTTACTGGCAGGTCTTTCAGTCATTGGGGAATTGGTACCTGCGACGGCACTGGCAATTATACTGGCAAGGGGAGTGAAAGGAGAAGGATTTTTCAGGACAGTCTTTTTTGTACCGGTACTTCTGTCCTCGGTGGTTTTAGGGCAGCTCTGGGGAATGATTTATAATCCCACCTATGGCATGCTTAATTCCATTGGAATGAAGCTGGGTTTTCTGAATAAGGCAGTTGCATGGCTTGGAAATCCGGACACTGCTCTGCTGTGTGCCTTTGTAGTAGTGATCTGGCAGTATATTGGCTATCATATGCTTTTGATTTATTCAGGGGTAAAACGGATTCCCCAGGATATCTTTGAGGCGGCTGAGATTGATGGAGCTACCAGATTCCAGACAGCAGTCAGAATTATCATACCGCTGATTCTTCCAACGATTAAGACTTCCATGGTGCTTGCAGTGATCGGGTCTCTGAAAATATTTGACCTTATCTATGTGCTGACCGGAGGTGGTCCAAACCATGCTACGGAAGTTGCAAGTACGTTAATGTATACAAATATTTTCAAGAAAAATCTTTATGGATATGGGAGTTCCATGGCTATTTTTATTGTAATTGAATGTCTGGTTTTCACCGTGTTAATTAATCTCTGGAAGCCAAAGCAGTATACCTATTAGAGAGGAGTACACCATGAAGCAAGTGAAACAATCAGGAATCGCAAAGAAAATGGTATTTCTGATTCTGTGCATATATGCAGTTATCCAAATATTTCCCCTCTTGTGGCTGATTATGTTTTCTTTAAAGGATAATACACAGATATTCGGAGGAAATGTACTTGGCCTGCCGTCCCCATGGGTATTTAATAATTATTTGGTGGCAATTGGCGGAGCAAAGGTGGGACTTTATTTGATAAACAGTGTAATTATCACCGGCTCCACGATTATCATTACGATTATTGTATCCACAATGGCCTCCTATGCCATTGCACGGCTCAAGTGGGGGCTAAGCAATGCATTTCTTCTATTTATTACGATGGGAATGATGATTCCGGTCCATGCTTCCCTGCTGCCTTTATTTTTGAATTTCAGCAAGGTGGGAATCCTGAATACAAGGTTGTCACTGATCTTACCGTACGTAGGATTTGCCATTCCTCTGGCAATCAATGTACTGACCATATTTTTTAAGACAATACCATTAGAAATGGAGGAGGCAGCAGTGATTGACGGATGCAATGTTTATCAGACATTTGTCCAAATCATGCTTCCCATGGTGAAGCCGGCTTTGGCTACGGTTTCCATTTTTACCTATCTTACGGCATGGAATGAATTGATGTTTGCAAATACCTTTATTAACAAGGCTGGTTTAAAGACCCTTACGGTGGGAATCATATCCATGGTAGGAGAATATGCGACCAGCTGGGGCCCCATCGGTGCCGGTTTGGTGGTTGCGACAATTCCCAGCATTATCGGATATATGTTTGTGAGTGCAAAGCTTCCGGAGGCAATGTCTGCCGGTGCGGTGAAAGGATAAGTACATATGAGAAAGATAGAAAATCCGATTCTTCGGGGATTTAATCCGGATCCGTCCATTGTGCGGGTGAAAGACGAATATTTTATCGCCACATCCACATTTGAATGGTTTCCGGGGGTTCAAATACATAAGTCAACAGATCTGGTAAACTGGAAATTGATAGCCCATCCCTTAAATACGCTAAAACTTTTAGATATGGAGGGAAATCCTGATTCAGGCGGTATTTACGCGCCATGTCTCACTTATGACCAGGGTATTTTTTATCTGGTTTATACGGATGTAAAGAATGTGTCAGGAAGTTTTTGGGATTGCAGGAATTACCTGACCACAGCCAGCCGGATAGAAGGTCCTTGGTCGGCTCCTGTATATCTGCACGGAAGCGGAATAGACCCATCTTTATTTCATGATGAGGATGGCCGTAAATGGCTGGTGAACGCATTGCTAAGTCATAGAGAGGGTCCAAAGGTAGGATTTCCACAGTGGGAGGGAATAATTTTACAGGAATATTCTTCTGAAAAAAAAGCACTGATAGGGGAAAGAAAGGTGATTTACAAGGGAAGCGGGCTTGGAACCGTAGAAGGACCTCATCTATACAAACGAAACGGAATCTATTATCTGTTAACCGCAGAAGGAGGTACATTCTATAATCATGCAGTTACCATGGCAAGGGCCGAACGGATTGACGGACCCTACGAGACGGACCCGGAGAATCCGGTCATGACCTCAAGGTATGACTGTACCCTGCCTTTGCAGCGGACAGGACATGCTGACCTGGTGGAAACTCAGGATAGAGAATGGTATATGGTACATTTATGCGGTCGTCCATTGCCCTCAAAGGGCCGTTCCATAATGGGAAGGGAGACTGCCATACAGAAGGTAAGGTGGACAGATGACGGCTGGCTGCGGTTAAACAGAGAAGGGCATACGGCAGAGGTATGGGTGGAGGCCCCGGTACGGGAAGAATACATTGTGGAAAAGGCTCCGGTACGGGATGATTTTGATCGCCCTGAATTGGACATTAATTTCCAGACGCTCCGCATTCCCTTGGATAAAAGCATGATGTCCCTGACAGAGAGAAGCGGTTATTTAAGACTGTATGGGCATGAATCACTGAGCTCCAGATTCCGCCAAAGCTTTGTTGCCAGACGCCAGCAGAGTTTTGTATTCAGAGCGGAGACTTCGCTGGAGTTTGAACCTGGGAATTTTCAGCAAATGGCGGGACTTACCTGTTTTTATGATACAACAAACTATATTTATCTGTATGTAAGCAGAGATGAAGAAAAGGGAAGGATTATTAACCTTATGATTAATGATTTAAACCAATTCTCTTATCCGCTGCAGGAAGAAATTGTGATTCCAGATATGGGAAAAGTGTATTTGCGTGCAGAGATTTATTATGATATGGCCAGATTCTATTATTCTATTGACGGAATTTCATGGAATACGGTGGGAGGATATGTGGAATATAGCAAGCTCTCAGACGAGTATTTTAAAGAGCGAAAGATTGAGCGGTTTACCGGGGCATTTGTGGGAATCTGCTGCCAGGACTTTACAGGAAGCCATGCATATGCGGACTTTGATTATTTTGATTATGAGGAAAAGGACTGAATATTCAATAAGAATACATCATATGGAGCAGCCGAAGTTTCTGAACTTCATCGAAGAGCAGATTAATAATGTAATACCATTGGTTTTGTTGTAAGTAACGGGCTTGAATTAGAAACAAGAGGCCGTCATACTGTTTGATAGATAGAACAGAGGCGGTCTTTTTTTGTCTGGTATGAAAAGGGGAGATTGGCATTTTGTTTAACTGGTGATATATTTCTATCGTGCAGTGCCAGTATTTCTCAAAACTCTGTATTGGAAGGAAAGGCATGGATATGGTATTTAAATCTCTAAATTCAAGAAACCCTGTGGCATATTTCAAATACAAATGGTATAATGGATACAGTAAAGAAAAAACAAAAGATAAGGAGCAGAAACAAAGGTTATATGGATAAACATCAAGCATTAAAGCACTATTTCGGTTACGACAGTTTCCGTGAAGGGCAGGAGATTCTTATTGACAGCATTTTAGCCGGACGGGATGCCCTTGGGATCATGCCAACCGGTTCCGGAAAGTCTCTGTGTTTTCAGATTCCTGCTCTCATGATGGAAGGAATCACACTGGTTATTTCCCCGCTGATCTCTCTCATGAAAGATCAGGTAACAACTCTCAATCAGGCAGGCATTCACGCCGCATATCTTAACAGTTCTTTAACTGCAAGTCAGTATTATAAGGCCCTGGCCTATGCGCGGGAAGGGCGGTATCCCATTATTTATGTAGCACCGGAGCGTCTGGTAACGGATGAATTTCTGGATTTTGCATTGAACACAAATATTTCCATGGTAGCGGTGGATGAGGCTCACTGTGTTTCCCAGTGGGGACAGGATTTCAGGCCCAGCTATTTGAAAATCGTGGATTTCATTGACAGGCTTCCAAAGCGTCCGGTCATCAGCGCTTTTACGGCCACTGCTACAAAAGAGGTCCGTGAGGATGTCATCGATATTCTCATGCTCCGGGAACCGGCTGTGGTATCTACCGGTTATGACAGACCTAATCTCTATCTGGGAGTCCAGTCCCCAAAGGATAAGTATGCCACTTTAAAGAACTATGTGGAGTGTCATCCCGATCAGTGCGGAATCATTTACTGCCTGACCAGGAAGCTGGTGGAAGAGGTATGTGACCGGCTGAATCAGGAGGGATTTTCTGCGACCAAGTATCATGCAGGATTAAGCGATGAGGAGCGGCGGAAGAACCAGGATGACTTTATCTACGACAGAAGTCAGATCATGGTGGCAACCAACGCCTTTGGCATGGGGATCGATAAATCCAATGTACGGTTTGTCATCCATTACAACATGCCGAAGAACCTGGAATCTTACTATCAGGAGGTGGGCCGGTGCTCCAGAGACGGAGAACCGGGAGAATGCATCCTGCTGTACAGCGGCCGGGATGTGGTGACCAACCAGATGTTCATCGACAACAACCAGGACAATCAGGAGCTGGATCCCCTTACACACCGGATGGTCATGGAACGGGACCGTGAACGGCTTAAAAAGATGACCTTTTACTCCTTTACAAACGAATGTCTCAGGGATTACATTCTGCGGTATTTTGGGGAGTATGGAGAGAATTACTGCGGGAATTGTTCCAACTGCTTAAGTCAGTTCGAGACAGTGGATGTGACGGATATTGCAAAGGGACTGACAGGCTGTGTGGAATCCTGCCGTCAGCGGTATGGTGTGAATGTGATTATTGATACAGTTCATGGAGCTAATACTGCGAAAATCCGGAATTACCGGATGGATCAGAATGCCTATTATGGAGCGTTGGCAAAGGTGCCGGCTTATAAGCTTAGACAGGTTATGAATTATTTGATGCTGAATGAATTCCTGACAGTCACAAATGACGAGTATTCCATTGTAAAACTGACCGAAAGGTCAAAGGCAGTTTTAGCGGATGGCGGATCTGTTGTCATGAAAATGGCGAAAGAACAGGAGCATACGGCGAAAATAAAGGAAGAGAAGAAATCAAAGAAAAACAAGATGTCAGCGGCATCCGGTGCTGGCCTTTCAGAAAAAGATGAAGAGCTGTTTGAAACCTTACGGGCACTTCGTATGGAGATAGCCAAGGAGGAAAAAGTACCGCCTTATATTGTTTTTTCGGATAAGACATTGGTACATATGTGTATGGTGAAGCCAAAGACAAAAGAGGAAATGCTGTCGGTATCCGGAGTGGGAGAATTTAAGTATGAGAAGTATGGGGAGCGGTTTTTAGTCTGTGTGAAGGAATCGGGCGGACATTTTACGTGATTCCAGGGAAAAGAGGTACAATAAGGGTAAGCCTGTCTTGACAATATAAATGCCACAGGGTAAAATATGTAAAACATAAGTTCTGCCAATGTACATGACGAAATGGGTGTCATTCAAATGTCTGCCCCAGTGTTTTTATGAGTATTCCCACATTGGCTGTTTCTGGCTATTTTGTTCGGCGATAACATAGGGGGATTATCATGGAAAATGAAATTGTATATAAAATACTCATTGTCGAGGATGGAATAATAGGCCAGAAAATGTTGGTGGATACCTTACAGGATACATACTACGTCAACGTTGTGTCGACTGGCAAAGAAGCGATGCGAATGGTCAGGCGGTTTCGTCCTCATCTGATTTTGCTTGATATCATACTGCCGGATGCAAATGGGTTCGATATCCTGAAGGAATTGAAAGAAAATCAATCCACTCAGAACATTCCCGTTATTGTTATCACAGGACTGGATACTGATGCGGATGAGGAAAAAGCACTGCGTTTGGGTGCGGTCGACTATGTACGGAAACCTTTTAACAAAGTTTTGGTGAATGCACGTGTAAAAACCCATATTAAAATCGTAGAACAATTGCTTACTATTGAAAAACTTAGTTTCTACGATGCCCTGACCGACCTTGCAAACCGCCGTAAGTTTGATTATCATATGGAATATGAATGGCAGCGGGCATTACGGAAAAAAACTACCATCGGATTGCTGCTGTTGGATTTGGACAACTTTAAAAATTACAATGATACATATGGCCACAGGCAGGGAGATATCATGCTAAAAGCTGTGGCAGATGTTTTGAAAAATACTTTAAAACGTGCTACTGATATACCATGCCGCTGGGGCGGCGAAGAATTTGCTGTTCTCATACCGGAAATCAGTCAGGAAGAAGTATTATTAATTGCAGAGAAAATACGTTCCAGAATCGAGGCTTTGGAAGTGCCCAGGAGTAATTCTGATGAGATTACAAGGATAACTTCCAGCATTAGTGCAATCTGCGCGATTCCATATCAATGCCAACAACTGGAAAGCTTTCTTGAAAGCGCTGACTGTCTTCTTTATCAGGCTAAAAAGGAAGGCAGGAACCGGGTGCAGTTTTAACCGTTTAGCCAAGATTGTAATGTAGTACGGCTATGTTGCAAAAGAGGTTCGGAAAGGTGTCATTAATATTCTTGTGCTCAGAGAATCTGGAAATGAAAGGCTATGGAGAGCTGTTTTTACCTGTGCGAAGGAATTGTGCTGAAACGGTTAACGGGCAAAGGCGCGGAAATTGAAATTATGACTAGAAAACCGATTAGTAAGCGAAGGTTGAAGTTATGCAGGCAAATGAGAGAGGCGGCGGCTTGTTTTTGTAAGCAGCCGCCTTTTCTATAGAAAGGGTGACTTGCTGCCCTGTATTGTATTTCCCCAAAAGTTACTCCTGGTCTGTCCTGAATCGTCTTACATCTCCCTGTTCATAGCCTGAAAATTATGGTATGATTGAAAAAAAGCGGCTTACAGGTACAAAGAGCAAAGGATGAGTTTTTATGGAACAAACGGCCAGAAATATTTTTAGAGCAGTTCATGAGGGAAAGTGGCTGAGCATTGAATACAGGAATAAAAAGGATGAGATAACCAAGTACTGGATTGCCATTCACGGCATTGACCCAAAAAACAAAACCCTGAAGGTGGAGGGCTTTCACCTGACTTTGTTTACTGCGGATAAATTTCCGTGTATTTATGTGGATTCCATCCTATCTTCTTCTGTGGTGGAGGGCTCCTATTATGAAGTGGATCCTCTCCTTGTCCAGGACATCAGTGAAAACCCTGAGAAATACCGGAACCTCTTTGCTTCCTCCGTGAATTTAAAAATACTGGATTATCTGACGGACTGCAGCCGTCTGGACACAAGACCCTACCAAAGCGATTATTCCCTCATTCACCATTTGGATGGGGAATGTCTGACTGAAGGAGAATATCCTTTAAGCGATGCCCAGTTTAAAGAGATCGTAAACCGCTTTCAGGAAGAAGCGGCCGGAGCGGGAAACAGGAAGAGCTGGAAACTGCGTCAGCTTTCCATGAATGTGCTCAGCATTGTGGTCAAAGGAAAGGGGCGGCAGCGGGAGTCTCTTTATGTTCTGGCATACAAACGGCTTTTCCTTGATGTAAAACGGCGGGTGCTGAAGCCGGCAAAGGAAATCACCATATGCAGAGAATTCACCATCAGCGGAGAGTGTCAGAGCATCCGTAAGTTTCTTGACCCATCCGAATATGATCTTTTGGATGATTTTGAAAAGAATCAGGAGCTCATTAAGGACCGGATCATAAGCGGCAGCTCTGCCGCAGGGGGAGTGGATGACAGGCCCTATCTCATTGCCCTGGAATCAGAGGTAAAAGTGGATCTAAATTACGAGTACGGCGGCATACTCACCATGTTTGAGGAAGGCAGGGCGACTTATCCGGTCAGAGCTTTTTTTGGTAACCTCACCGCAAAGGCAGACAGAAGAAAGGATTATCCCATCACCCTGCTTCAGCGCCAGGCGAACTTAGACCAGCTTCTTGCGATCCATAATGCAGTGAAATATCCTGTGACCTATGTCCAGGGGCCTCCAGGGACCGGAAAATCTTATTCCATCGTCAACACCATTGTAACGGCCTTTTTTAATGAAAAGACTGTGCTTCTTACTTCCTATAATAATCATCCCATTGATACGGTGGTTAAGGATCTTCAGTCCATTACCTACAAAGGAAGCGGCCTGATTCCTTTTCCGGTCATCCGCCTGGGAAGTGATGAAAAGGTTTCTGAGGCCCTTTCCCATATGAAGGAGCTTTATGAACAGGTGAAAAAGTGGAAGGTGTTTGAAAATACTCTGGAAAAGAACAGGGATGATAAGGCAAACCGCATGAAGCAGCTGACCTCTCTTCTTAAAAGGCACGAGGAAATCCTTGCTTTAAGAGAGCAAAAGGAAGCCATCGAATGTCTGATGGCAGTCAATAAGCATCTGACCTTCCAGACAGACCTTCAGGGGCGTCAGCTGGAGAGAGTAAAGGAAAGGCTGGAAAAAATCGGAGAAGTGACCGACCAACAGGCATTGGCTCTTCTGGAGGATGATGAAGAGGAGTTTAAAAAGTATCTTAATTTTACTTCCGTAAAGTATTTAAAAAGGCTTGGAGAGCCTAAGAATGCAGATTTGTGGAATATTGTGGAGATGAAGGACAAGGCAGACCAGGTAAAGGCCTTTAATGAATATCTGGGAAATCCTGAAAATGTGAAAAAGTTTCTCCGCATTTTCCCTGTGGTGGCCTCCACCTGCATTTCCTCCCATAAAATCGGTCATCCGGAGCCATATTTTGATCTGGTGGTAATGGATGAAGCCAGTCAGTGTAATACAGCCCTTTCCCTGGTTCCCATAATCCGGGGTGAGAATTTGCTCCTGGTAGGAGACCCCCAGCAGCTAAATCCGGTGATCCTCCTGGACAGGAAGGACAATGAGATTTTAAAGAAACGGTATATGGTCCCTGATGAATACGATTACTGCAAAAATTCCATATACAAAGCCTTTCTTGCCAATGATTCCGTCAGCGATGAAATCCTGCTCCGTCATCATTACCGCTGCAGCAAACAGATCATCCAGTTTAATAACATGAAGTATTATAACAACCGGCTGAATATAGACAGCAGGGTCCAGTCGGAAAATCCTCTGATCTTTATGGATGTCAAGGACAACCGGACGGATTACAAGAATACGGCTCCTAAGGAAGCGGAAACCATCGTGGAGTATGTGAAAGCCTTTCCTGATCGGAAAATCGGTATCATTACGCCTTTTACCAATCAGAAGGAATGCATCAGCGAAATGCTGGCTGAAAATGGAATTCATGACGTAAGCTGCGGTACGGTCCATGCCTTTCAGGGGGATGAAAAGGATATCATCCTGTTTTCCCTGGCCCTTACAGACCAGACTCCGAAAAAGACCTATGAGTGGCTGAAAAATAACCGGGAGCTGATCAATGTGGCTACTTCAAGGGCAAGGGAACAGCTTGTGATCGTATCTGACAGGAAAAACTTAGACAGGCTCCACCAGGGAGAGGAAAAGGATGATGTGTATGAACTGGTGGAATATGTAAAGACAAAGGGAGCGTGTGAGGTTACCCCCGATGAGGTCCATTCCAGAGCCTTGGGTGTAAAGCCTTACAGTACGGAGACAGAAAGAGCATTTTTGATCAGCTTAAATCATGCCCTTGAGAACATACTGGGCGATAACAGGAAGTGCTCCGTAAAAAAAGAAGTTGCCATATCCCAGGTGTTTGAAGAAAATACCACGGGAGACGGACTGTTTTATAACGGGCGGTTTGATTTTGTCCTCTACGAAAAGGAATTTGGTGACAGAGAGATCCCGGTGCTTGCCATTGAACTGGATGGAAAGGAACATCTGGCTGATGAGTCCGTAAAAAAACGGGATAAGAGGAAAGAGGCCATATGCCGGGAGCATGGATTCCAGCTGATCCGGGTGGAAAATTCCTATGCAAGAAGATATTATTATATCAAGCATGTGCTGGAAGAGTATTTTAAACATTTAAGATAAAAGGAATTTTGGGAGGAAGCGCCCTGCGGGCATACCTTTATGCCCAGAAAACATGGGCGGAAAAGAGGAAACATGAAGATTTTTCATTTGTCTGATCTGCATATCGGAAAACAGTTAATCGGTTACAGCCTAAAAGAGAATCAGGAAGCAGTCTTAAAGCAGATCGTGGATTATGCGGCAGTCCATCATCCGGATGCAGTCTTGATCTGCGGTGATATTTATGATAAAACGGCGCCTTCCGGGGAGGCCTATACGATGTTCGGAAATTTCCTGGAAGCTCTTTCCGGGATAAAGCCTAAAGTTTCTGTCCTGATCATTGCCGGAAACCACGATTCGCCGGAACGTCTGTCTTATGCCGGAGCCTTTCTGGAACGGCATCACATCCATTTATCTGCGTTCCCTCCCAAAAGCCCGGAAGAGCACATAAAAAAGGTGGTATTGCTGGATGAAAACGGCCCGGTAAATTTCTACTTTCTTCCCTTTTTAAAACCAGGGTATGTAAGGCAGCTTTTTCCGGAGAACCAGCCGGAGGGATACGAAAGCGCCGTAAAGGCTGTTTTGGAAAGGGAAACCATTGATACGGGTGAGAGAAATATCCTTTTATCCCATCAATTTTATGCAGCAGGAAATAAGGATCCGGAAACCTGTGAATCAGAGCAGGCAGTTATCATGGCAGGAGGCTTGGACCGGATAGATTCTGACATTCTTTCAGCCTTTGATTACGTTGCCCTTGGCCATCTTCACGGTTCCCAGAAAGTAGGAAGAGCCATGGTCCGGTATTGCGGGACTCCCTATAAATATTCCGTCAGCGAGGAAAACCATAAAAAATCCATTACAGTGGTAAATCTGGGGAAAAAGGGAGAGGAGCCGGAACTGGAGTTTCTCCCTCTTTGTGGAATTCAGGATGTAAGGCGGGAAAGGGGAAACTTATCTGAAATCCTGAAAAGGGCAACGGAAGAAAACCGCCATGATTTTGTCAGCGTTACACTCACCGATGAGGAAGACCCTTACCGGGTCAGAGAGCGTTTAGAAGAGGTTTTTGACCATTTGCTGGAGCTTCGGGTGGACAACGAGCGGACCAGGCAAAAGCGTCTGGAAGAGGGAGATACGGTGCCTGTCCTTAAGCCCCTGGAGGCATTTAAGCAGTTTTTCAAGGCGGTAAGAGGCACAGACATGACAAAAGAGGAAGAAAAAGCCATGGAGCGGATCGTACAGGAAGCAAAGGAGGAAGAGGGATTATGAAACCATTGCAGTTGACCATGTCCGCTTTTGGTTCCTATGGGGAAAAGGAAACCGTGGATTTTGAGAAGATCGGCCATGGCATTTTCCTCATTACCGGAGATACGGGTGCAGGAAAGACCACTGTTTTTGATGCTGTAACTTTTGCCCTGTTCGGAGAAACCAGCGGACAGAAGCGGGAGCCTTCCATGATGCGCAGCCAGTATGGGGCAGAAGATCAGGAAACCTATGTTTCCCTGAAATTCTCTCAGGGGGGAGAAGCTTATGAAATCACCAGAAGCCCTTCCTATACAAGGATCAGTAAACGGAAGAATAAAAACGGGGAATATACAGCCGTTCCGGTTCCTGCTAAGGCTTCTCTTCTTTTGCCTGATGGGTCGGAATATGCAGGCAGCCTTCGGGATATCAACTTAAAGATCCAGGAGATCGTGGGCGTGGACCAGAACCAGTTTTCTCAAATCGCCATGATCGCCCAGGGAGATTATTTAAGGCTTCTTCATGCCTCCTCCAGGGAGCGGAAGGAGATTTTTTCCAGGATTTTCAACACTGGAATCTACAGCCGTATCCAGATGAAATTAAAAGAGCAGAACAACCTGCTTTATGACAGCCTGGAAGACAATCGTAAGATGTGCTTCCATGAGCTTGAGAATGTGGAGCTATTAGATGAAAGCTTTTACAGGGAACCATGGCAGGAGCTTTTGGCTTTTAAGGAAACAAGGACAGAAGAAATCCAGAACTTATTAGGCTCTATCCTGGAAGAAATAAGGGAGATGGAGCAAAAGCTTTTTAAGGAGCGGGATCATAAAGTCAAGCTTCTTTCCCAGGTAGAAGGGCGATTAAGCAGGGCCCAGGAGGTAAACCGCCTTTTTGACGGCCTGATGCAGGCAAAGGAACATCTGGATCTTTTGGAAGGCAGGAAGGACCAATGGCTGGAGCTGACGGAACGGTTAAAGGAAGCTGTCCGGGCGGAAAGGGCGAGTGGTCTGGAAAACCAGTATCTGGATAAAAAACAGGAATATGAAATGGCTGTAAGGAGAGCAGGGCAGCTTGTAAAGGAATTGGAAGATATAACCCTTGCTCTCTCTTTTGCTGAAAAAGAGGCAAAGGAAACCAGGGAGGCATCCGCTGGCGAAGTTCCGGAATTGTCGGTTCTCATTGCCCGGCTGCAGGAGGCCAAACCTCTTTATCAACAGTGGAGGGTAATAGAAAAGACTTCTTATGAAAGGAAAAGAGAGGAAGAGGAAGCGGAGAAATGCCTTCACAACGTGGAAGCTGAGCTGTCCCGGTTAAAGGAACGGCTTTCAGCAAGCGAGACAAGGCAGGAGCAGGCGGAGAAGAAGGCAGGGAATCTGCCGGAAATCAGGCAGAAGAAGGCAGAACTTTTCGAGAGGCAGCAGGCAATGGAAACCCTTGAGAATGCGGTCAGGGAAGAAGAGGCAGCAGGAATAAAAAAAGAAAAATCCCAGGAAGCAGCTCTTTTGGCCCAAAGGGAATATGAACAGGCTGAAAGAGATTACAATGCCAGGTTTCAGGAATTTCTGGCATTGCAGGCCGGAATCATGGCCAGGGAGCTGACAGAGGGGAAGCCCTGTCCTGTCTGCGGTTCCGTTCATCACCCCATGAAAGCGGAGTTAACTGCGGGCGCTGTCACCCAGGAAGAGGTGGAACAGGCAAAGGCGAACAGAAATCAGGCGGAGGAACGGCGTTCCCAAACCGCCCAGGCTGCCGTCAGGGCGCTGGAAGCCTTTCGCCACCAGAAAGAGCTTGTGGAGGGAGAGGAAGAAAAATGGTTTGGAGCGTCCTTTCCTCAGGATCAGCTGAAAGCTCTCCTGTCTGAAGAAAGGAACCGGGCCGGCACGCTTTTTAGGGGAGCAGAGAAGGAAGAACAGGAGGCATTGGATGCAGACCGCCTTTTAAAGAATATCCTGGAAGAGAGAAAGGCGGACCGGGGCAGACTTGAGGAGCTGGAAGTTTATAAGGAAAAAGCAATGAAGGACTGGCAGCAGAAACAGGTGAATAAAGCAGCTGTTCTGGCGGAAGCTGATCATGTGAAGAAACTTCTTCCATACCCTGAGGAGGAGAGAGCCGTAAAAGAACTGGAGCGCTTCCAGAAAAGAAAGGAAGAGCTTTTATTGGCAGAGGAGCATGCGGAAAAACGGTTTCGGATCATTTCGGAAAAGGAAAAGGAAGGAAAGGGCCGTCTGGCCTCGGAAAAGGAAAACCGGGAGATGCGCAGGCTTGCCATGGAACAGGCGTATCATGCCTTTCAGTCTGCTTTGGATACCCTGGGCTTTTCCGGGGAAGAGGATTACCGCAGGGCAAGACAGTCCCCGGAAACTGTGAGGCAGTGGGAGCAGGAAACCGGGAATTACGAAAAGGAGCTGTTAAAGGCCCGCACTGTTTACGGCCAGTATGAGGAGCAGACCAAGGGGCGTGAACGGATAGAAACAGAGCAGTGGAAGGAACAGGCTGAAGCTCTTAAAGAGGAACAAAGGCAGTTGCAGGCCAGGGAAGCCAGGGTTACAGCTATTGGCAGCAGGGCGTTTCAGGCAGCTGAAAATTTAAGGCGGCTGTGGAGAGAAAGAGAACAGCTGGAAGAAACGTACCGGCTGTACCATACCTTATTCCAGACCGCCAATGGGAAAATGGCGGGCACCGCCAGCCTGGATTTTCAGACTTACGTCCAAAGACAGTATTTTAACCAGATGATCCATGCGGCAAACAAACGGCTGGATGTCATGACAGACGGCCAGTTTTTGCTTCAGTGCAGGGATTTGGAGACCCTTGGAAAACAGGGAGAGGTGGGCCTGGATCTGGATGTATACACCATGGCAACGGATAAGGTGCGGGATGTAAAAACTCTTTCAGGCGGAGAATCCTTTATGGCGGCTCTTGCCATGGCCCTTGGCATGGCAGATATCATTCAGAGCACTGCAGGAAATGTTAGCATGGATGCCCTTTTCATTGATGAAGGCTTTGGTTCCCTGGATGAGGAATCCAGGCTTAAGGCGGTCCGCATCCTTCAGGAACTGGCAGGAGAACGAAGGCTGATCGGAATCATTTCCCATGTGACAGAGCTAAAGGAACAGATCGGAAAGAAGCTGGTGGTGAAAAAGACGGAAAAAGGAAGCAGGATTTTATGGGATATGGATACCCTTCCAATGGAACAATTAAAAACTTGACAGGAGAAGAGAAACCTGTATAATAGTTCTGGAATGGGAATGAAGCGCTCCCATGATAGGAATATCAAAACCGCAATTTGCTGATGGCTTCTGCATATTTTGATTAAATATGCAGAAACTGTCAGCTTTTTTAGTTTGCAGGATTCACCCAATTGTCAGTGTTTGAATTCCTATAAAAATGTAAAATATAAAGTGACCGGATCTTTTACAGGTGGTCATGATCTCAAGGAGGTTTTGGTATATGCTGGAAGAAAAACTGACAAAGTATAAGGAATTGCTGGTTTTAGGAATTTGCGGAGTTGTGATCGGCATTGTTGTGGGAGCATTGGATACAGGTTTTGGCAAGGTTCTGCTTTTTGTGACAGAATTGCGGGAAAGATATTTTATTCCTCTGATCATTTTTCTTCCTGCAGCAGGGGTCCTGGCAGTCAGATTGTATCGCTGGGATGAGGGGAAATGCATAAAGGGGATGGGATTGATTTTTCAGGTCGGTCATGGGGACGAAGACAGAATCCCTTTGCGGCTGATCCCGTTAACAGTTTTAGGCACCTGGATCACTCATTTATTCGGCGGAAGCGCAGGGAGAGAAGGGGTAGCCGTACAGATCGGAGCTACATTTTCCCACTGGGTCGGCCGTAAAATAAAGGTGAAAAACAGCTCCAGGATCTTTTTAGTCACAGGTATGGCAGCAGGTTTTGCAGGTTTATTTGAAACGCCTATAGCCGCTTGTTTTTTTGCATTGGAGGTTTTAACAGCTGGTACCTTGGAATATTCCGCCCTGTTTCCGGCCATAGCCGCTTCCTTTACGGCCAGTACGGTTTCAAAGGCGCTGGAATTGGAAAAGTTCCATTATGACCTTAGTGCAAAGCTTCCGTTGGATGCTCCCTTTGTGGTGAAACTGATTATCATAGGCATCTTGTTTGGTCTGGTGGGATCAATGTTTGCACACGGTCTGGCAGTTATGAAAAGTAAGCTTGGGAAAATCTTCCCGGACCCGGTTATAAAGGCAGTCATAATCGGCAGCCTTTTGGCAATGCTGTTTATTCTTCTTGGAATGGGAAGATATTCCGGTCTGGGTACGAATTTAATTTCAGACGGCTTTCATGGAGGGCATATCAGTAGCTGGGACTGGATTTTAAAGCTCATTCTGACCATCATCACCATTGCGGCAGGGTTTCAGGGAGGAGAGGTCACTCCTCTGTTTGCCATAGGAACAAGCCTGGGGGCGGCCATTGCAGGAGTCCTTGGATTGCCTGTTGAATTTGTTGCTGCCATGGGGTATGCGGCAGTTTTCGGAAGCGCTACAAACACTCTTTTAGCGCCTGTTTTTATCGGGGCTGAGATTTTCGGCTACTCTTATATGCCGTATTTTTTTATGGTCTGTAGCGTTGCCTATCTATGCAATGGAGACAGATCCATTTATACGGCTCAAAAGAAATTGTACAACATAAGACTTCTTGACAAATAAATCAATGGATGAAACAAGTATTTTGCTCTATAATTGAATGGAGCCATAAATAAGAAATTTACAAACAGAAAGGAAGATACCATGTTAAACTGCGAGAGAACCAGTGTTATGAACATAGAAAATGCCATCAGAGGTGCAAGAAATCCCATGAACAGCTGGGACCGTATGGACAGCGGCTATAATGATGAAGGAGAATACATCCTTGGCCCCAACGATCTTGGCCTTGCAAAGCGGCTGAGAAAGGCCGGCAGCGATCACCGCAAATACATCCGGCAGATCCTGGTGTCTGTGGACATTACGGCGCCCATGTACTGGTGGAAAGAATACGACACTTACAAAGTGGCTACCGTGGCCAATTCTACCAGCACTATGCATAAGATCCACAGCAAGCCCTTTGAGCTGACTGATTTCAGCCATGACCATATGACGGAGGGGACACTTAACTTTATGGAAACCGTGGTAGCGGAACTGGAAAAGATCCGTCTCCGTTACATAGAGACCAAGAAAAAAGAGGACTGGTATGATTTAATCCAGCTTCTTCCATCCAGTTACAACCAGATGAGGACATGCACCTTAAATTACGAGACACTGATCAACATCTACTTTGCGAGGCGGAGCCACAAGCTGGTGGAATGGCATGCTCTCTGCCGGTGGATCGAAACCCTTCCTTATGCAAAAGAGCTGATCATGGGGGAAGAGGAATAAAAGGAAAGGAGGGGGTGACTTATGAACATTATCGTTGCAGTGGATAAAAACTGGGCTATCGGCAATCAGGGCCAGCTTCTTGTTTCCATCCCGGAGGATAAAAAGCTGTTCCGGGACGAAACCATGGGAAAGGTGATCGTCATGGGTCGAAAGACCCTGGAGAGCCTTCCCGGAAAACAGCCGCTCTATGGAAGGACCAACATCGTGTTGACTAAGAATCCGGATTACAAAGTAAAGGGAGCGGTCGTCTGCCACAGCCTTTCAGAGGCAATGGAAGAGCTTGGCAAATATCCTGAGGAGGATTGTTTTATCATAGGCGGACAAAGCATTTATGAGCAGTTCCTTCCATATTGTAATACAGCCCATGTGACTTATATTGACTATAGGTACAGCGCTGACACCTATTTCCCCAATTTAGATCAGGATCCTTCATGGGAAATGGCGGCGGAGAGCGATGAACAGACTTATTTTGATTTATGCTATACATTCCGAATGTATCAGAGGAAAGTTTGAAAAAAAGGCGTTCTCAATTCCCTGCTTGCAGATTAATGGGATATTCAGGCATATCCGCTGGGTTTATTAATATGCAGAATTTGTCAAAAAAAGCAGAAAATCCCCTGTATCCATAAAATTTCATCGATATTTTTGAATAAATGTTGTCAGTAACCTTTAAAAATGGTAATATGATACGAGTACTGTTGACCTGATTGTTGGGGAAGCTATCAGGGACGGTGTATAGGTATATTCACGAAGATATTAGGAGGATGAAGATGTATAAGATTTTAAAAGCAGAGATGTTAGCTGACAAGATCTATCTGATGGATGTGGAAGCACATCGGATTGCCAAAGCCTGCCAGCCTGGAGAATTTGTTATTGTCAAGATGGATGACAGAGGAGAGAGAATTCCTCTTACCATCTGTGATTATGATCGTGAGAAGGGTAGCATTACTATCGTATTTCAGACAGTGGGTGCCAGCACAGAAAAGATGGCTGAATTAAAGACAGGAGACAGCTTTGCAGACGTGGTGGGACCTTTGGGCAATGCGTCTGAATTCGTGCACGATGATATAGAAGAACTGAAGAAAAAGAAATATTTATTTGTGGCCGGAGGTGTTGGAACGGCTCCGGTTTATCCCCAGGTAAAATGGATGAGAGAACACGGCATTGACGTGGATGTTATCATGGGGGCAAAGACCAAGGACTTATTAATTTTGGAAGATGCTATGAGAGAGCAGGCCGGAAATTTATATGTGACCACAGATGACGGCTCTTATGAAAGAAAGGGCCTGGTTACTGAGGTAATCAAGGACCTGGTTCAGAACCAGGGAAAAAAATACGATGTGTGCGTAGCCATCGGACCGATGATCATGATGAAATTCACCTGCCTTGTGACCAAGGAGCTGGGTATTCCGACCGTTGTCAGCTTAAACCCTGTTATGGTAGACGGAACCGGCATGTGCGGCGCCTGTCGTGTCACAGTTGGAGGAGAGGTGAAATTCGCCTGCGTGGATGGACCGGAGTTTGACGGCCACCTGGTTAATTTTGACGAGGCCATGAAGCGCCAGATGATGTATAAATCTGAAGAAGGGCGCGCAGTTTTAAAAGAGCGTGAAGGCGATACCCATCACGGCGGCTGCGGATTGTGTGGAGGTAACGAGTAATGGATGTATTAAAGAAAGTACCAGTAAGAGAACAGGACCCAAAGGTAAGAGCGACGAACTTTGAAGAGGTTTGTCTTGGATATAATGAGGAAGAGGCAAAGGAAGAAGCCAGCCGCTGCATTCAGTGTAAGAACCCGAAGTGTGTAGCAGGCTGTCCGGTATCCATCAATATTCCAGGCTTTATTAAGGAAGTGGAAGACGGAAATCACGAAGAGGCAGCTAAGATCATTGCCCAGTCCTCCGCACTTCCGGCAGTCTGTGGCCGTGTGTGTCCACAGGAGAGCCAGTGCGAAGGCCGGTGCATCCGCGGAATCAAGGGAGAGCCTATTTCCATCGGAAAACTGGAGCGTTTTGTGGCAGACTGGTCCAGAGAGCACGGTTTTGTACCCGCTGCCCCGGAAACGACCAATGGCAAGAAGGTAGCTGTCATCGGTTCCGGTCCTTCCGGACTGACCTGCGCCGGAGACTTAGCGAAGCTTGGCTATGAGGTTACCATTTTTGAAGCCCTTCATGAGCCGGGCGGCGTACTGACCTACGGCATACCTGAGTTCCGTCTTCCAAAGGAAGGTGTGGTTCAGCCGGAAATTGACAACGTAAGAAAGCTTGGCGTTAAGATCGAGACCAATGTGATCGTGGGCAAGTCCGTGACCATTGATGAGCTTTTAGATGAAGAAGGCTTCCAGGCGATATTCATCGGCTCAGGAGCAGGTCTTCCCATGTTTATGGGAATTCCGGGAGAGAATGCCAACGGCGTATTCTCTGCCAACGAATATTTAACAAGAAGCAATCTGATGAAGGCGTTCCGAAGTGATTATGATACCCCCATCGTTGCAGGCAAAAAGGTAGCAGTCGTAGGCGGCGGAAACGTTGCCATGGATGCGGCCAGGACAGCCCTTCGTCTCGGTGCGGAGGTACATGTTGTCTATAGAAGAAGTGAGGCAGAGCTTCCTGCAAGAGTGGAAGAGGTTCATCACGCAAAAGAAGAAGGCATCATTTTTGACCTTTTAACCAACCCGTTAGAGATCCTTACGGATGAAAAGGGCTGGGTAAATGGAATGAAATGCATCAGAATGGAGCTTGGTGAGCCGGATGCTTCCGGCAGAAGAAGACCTGTGGAGATAGAAGGGTCTGAATTCATCATTGATGTGGATACGGTTATCATGTCTTTGGGAACCTCACCAAATCCGCTTATATCCAATACAACAAAGGGACTGGATATCAACAAGCGCAAATGCATCATTGCTGAGGAATCTACAGGAAAGACCAGCAAGGAAGGTGTTTATGCCGGAGGAGATGCGGTTACAGGAGCTGCAACCGTGATTCTGGCTATGGAAGCCGGACGTGCTGGAGCAAGAGGGATTCACGAATATCTTTCTTCAAAGGAATAATCCAGATAGTCAAAGGGCCGCCATTTTACTGGCGGTCCTTTTGAAAGGTTGTGAAAATTATTTTATGAATAAAAAAATTGATTTATTAAGGGGACATATATTTACCTCCCTTACCGGACTGGCTCTTCCTATCATGGTTACAGCCCTGGTTCAGATGGCTTACAGCCTGACTGATATGGCGTGGATCGGGCTGGTAGGTTCCCCGGCTGTTGCGGCGGTGGGAGCAGGAGGCATGTATGTCTGGCTTTCCCAGGGCGTTGTGGCCCTTGCAAAAATGGGCGGCCAGGTAAAGGTAGCCCACTCCCTTGGAAGGGGTGATAAGGAAGACGCGGCAGTTTTCGCTTCCGGTGCACTCCAAATGGGCTTTTTGTTTGCGTTTCTTTATGGCGCTGTGTCGTTTTTCGGAGCAAAGCCATTGATCGGTTTTTTTGGTCTGAATGATATTTCTGTGGTACATAATGCCCAGGTTTATTTGAAGATCACCTGCGGCTTGATTATATTTTCCTTTCTGAACGTGATTATTACCGGGATCATGACAGCCATGGGGGACAGCCGGACGCCGCTGTTCGCTAACTTTATCGGCCTGGTTTTGAATATGGTTCTGGATCCTGTCCTGATCTTTGGAATAGGTCCGATAAAAGGTTCCGGGGTGGCAGGAGCTGCCATTGCAACAGTTATGGCTCAGGCAGTTGTGACCCTGGTGTTTTTTATGGTCATAAAAAAGGACCGGCTGCTGTTTGATAAAGTGAAGGTGTTCCATAAAGTTTCCTGGGATCATATGAAGGCAATGATACAGATAGGATTTCCTGCTTCCGTGCAAAACTTAATCTATACCAGCATTTCCATGGTCCTGACCAGGTTTGTGACCGGGTTTGGTGATACGGCTGTGGCGGTTTTGCGCGTAGGCGGGCAGATCGAATCCATATCCTGGATGACGGCAGATGGATTTGCAGCCGCCATTAATTCTTTTGTCGGGCAAAATTATGGAGCAGGACAATATGGAAGAGTAAAAAAGGGCTATTTTACGGCGACAGGAGTCATGTTTGTCTGGGGATTGTTCTGCACGGCCCTTTTGATCGGTCTTCCGGAGCAGATCTTCGGATTATTCATCCATGAAGCAGAGGTCATTCCAATGGGGATTCGCTATCTGGTGATCCTTGGACTTTGTCAGATGTTCATGTGCATAGAACTGACGACCGTAGGAGCTCTCTCCGGCCTTGGAAAGACTCTTCTCTGCTCAGTCCTCAGCGTTGTATTTACTTCTGCCAGGATCCCTCTTGCCATGATTTTAAGCGGTACTGCCCTTGGGCTTGACGGAGTCTGGTGGGCATTTACTATTTCAAGCATTATCAAAGGAATCTTATTCTTTTTTTCTTTTCTCATTGTGGTGAGAAGACTGCCCCAGGATGAACATCGGACCCGGATGGAAGCGGGGCTTGAATAATACCTTGAAAGGGGAGCTGTAAATGAAAAAACCATTGACAAAGGAGGAACGGTATGATCAGATGATCGGTACTCCGGTTTCCTCCTTAATTCCCCGCCTGGCGGTGCCCACGATCATCAGCATGCTGGTAACCTCTGTTTACAATATGGCGGATACTTTTTTTGTAAGCCAGATAGGTACCAGCGCTTCCGGCGCCGTGGGAGTCACGTTTTCCGCTATGGCAATGATCCAGGCCGTAGGCTTTACCCTTGGGATGGGAAGCGGAAACTATATTTCCCGGTCCTTAGGAAACCGGGATGAGACTCATGCAGACCAGGCGGCAGCCACCGCGTTTTTTACGGCAATACTGATCGGCCTGGTGGTCACGGTATTCGGCCTGATCTTTTTAGAGCAGCTTGTTTATTTTCTGGGGGCAACAAAGACCATAGCGCCTTATGCAATGGATTATGCCAGATACGTCCTGTTTGCAGCGCCCTTTATGATGTCCTCTTTTGTAATGAACAATATTTTAAGATCCCAGGGAAATGCCTTTTTTGCCATGGCGGGAATCACACTGGGAGGGGTTTTAAACATGATCCTGGATCCTCTTTTTATTTTCGGATTGGGAATGGGAATTTCAGGAGCAGCCATTGCGACCATGATAAGCCAGATCATAAGCTTTATGGTATTGTTTTATCAGTGTAATTTCAGGGAGGGCTGTATTAAGCTTAAGATTAAAAACTTTATGCCCACATGGAACATGTACGGGGAGATTCTCCACGCAGGGCTTCCCTCTTTCTGCCGTCAGGGACTTGCGAGCGCAGCCATGGTGACCTTAAATTTTGCGGCAGGTCCCTTTGGAGATTCTGCCATTGCCGCCATGTCCATTGTCACCCGGTTTATGATGTTCATCAATTCCGCGCTGATCGGGTTCGGCCAGGGATTTCAGCCTGTCTGCGGCTTTAATTTTGGAGCGAAACGGTATGACCGGGTCCTGGAGGCTTACTGGTTCTGCGTAAAGGTGGCGGTGGTCATGCTGACCGTGCTGGGGATCGGGGCCTTTGCTTTCAGCCGGCCCATTATTACGGCCTTCCGGCGGGAGGATATGGAGGTCATAGAGATAGGGACTCTTGCTTTGCGGCTTAATATGCTGACCCTTCCCATCCAGGCATGGGTGATCATGGTGAATATGCTGACCCAGTCCATTGGCTACGGATTCCGGGCATCCCTGGTGGCAATGGGAAGACAGGGGCTTTTCCTGATCCCGGCGCTTCTGGTGTTACCAGGATTTTTAGGCGTCCTGGGACTTCAGATATCCCAGCCGGTTGCGGATGTATTTACCTTTGTCCTTGCCACGGTCATAGTGGTGAAAATATTGAATGAATTGAAATTTATGAGGGATGAAGAGGCAGGAACTTTGGCCGTATCTTAAAAATATCAAAATTTTCCAAAATAGGACTTGAATTTTACCCTGGTTATACGGTAACATATAAGGTAGAAAAAAGGGGAAAAGGAACTGACGATGAAACGAAAAATACAGATTATGTATGAAAGAAACAGAAAAATGCTGCAAAAGCTTCTCTGCGGCCTGTTAGTAAGTGCAATGGTCTGCGGCCAGACTGTTCCCGCCTGGGCTACGTCAAAAGCGGAAAAAGAGAAACAGGAAGCCCAGAAAAAGTTGGAAGAGGCAAATAAAAAGGCTCAGGACGCAGAAAGCAAAAAGAGTGCCGCCCAGAATCAGGTATCAAAGCTGACCACTGACCTGACTGCTCTTTTGTCTGATATCAAGGTTCTGGAAAGTGATATGGCCAACAAGGAAGCAGAGATCAAGCAGGCGGAGCTGGACTATGCTGCGGCTAAGAAAGATGAAGAAAAGCAGTATGCTTCCATGAAAAAGAGAATCCAGTACATGTATGAAAAGGGAGATACAGAATATCTGGATATTTTCCTTCAGGTGAAAAACATGTCTGACCTTCTTAATAAGGCAGAATACGTAGAAGGAATTTATACATACGACCGGAACATGCTGATCACCTTTCAGGAGACAAAGCAGAAGGTGGCCGATTATAAGTCTGACTTAGAAGAGGACAAGGCTGAGATGGAGGTCATGGAGCTGGAGTATAAGGATCAGCAGTCCCAGCTTGAGACGCTGATCTCCACGAAGAAAAAGGAAGTTTCCAATTTTGACAGCCAGCTTGCACAGGCCAAGCAGGATGCGGCAGTTTATGCTCAGACGGTAGCAAAGAAGAATGAGGAGATCCGCAAGGCGAAGGAAGAGGAGGCCAGGAAGAAGGCAGCCGAAGAAGCCAGGAAAAAGGCGGAGGAAGAGGCCAGAAAGAAGGCTGCTGCTAACACCAGCTCAAAACCCAAGTCCTCCAATGCCAACAACAAGTACACCGGTCCCACAGCCAACAAGAGCAATGGCGGAACCGCCGAAGGACGTGCGGTTGCAGATTATGGGCTTCAGTTTGTGGGGAATCCTTATGTATTTGGAGGAACCAGCCTGACCAGTGGTGCGGACTGTTCCGGATTTGTATTGTCCGTATACAGGCATTTCGGATATTCTCTTCCAAGAAGCTCTTCAGAGCAGCGCTCCGCAGGACGTGAGGTATCTTATTCTGAGGCCCAGCCCGGAGATTTGATCTGCTATGCAGGCCATATAGGGATTTATATCGGCAATGGACAAATTGTTCATGCAAGTTCCCCGGCAACCGGAATTAAAGTGGGAACAGCTACATACCGGACCATTCTTTCCGTCAGGAGAATTTTATAAAGAACAAAAAAAGCAGGGAGGATTCGTTCCTCCCTGCTTTTTTGGAAAAAATACTTGCGGAAACCGACATTATATGAGAAAATATGATCAAGTATGATGTGATATAATTAACAAAGTACTGTTCACAATGATTACTTATTCGAAAGGAGTATTAACATGATTTATTCACAGGAAGTAGAAGAGATGTGCATAGTGGCACAGGGCGTTCATCACGGCGCAGCTCCAATCCCGGAAGAAGCAAAATGGGTAAAATCTAGAGAAGTTAAAGATATCTCCGGTCTGACACATGGCGTTGGCTGGTGTGCTCCCCAGCAGGGCGCATGCAAGCTGACTCTTAACGTAAAAGAGGGCATTATTCAGGAAGCATTAGTAGAGACAATCGGATGTTCCGGTATGACACATTCCGCTGCTATGGCGGCTGAGATTTTACCGGGACTGACCGTTTTAGAAGCATTAAATACAGACCTTGTCTGTGATGCTATCAATACAGCAATGAGAGAATTATTCTTACAGATCGCATACGGAAGAACCCAGAGCGCTTTCTCTGAAGACGGACTTCCTGTAGGTGCAGGTCTGGAAGACTTAGGAAAGGGTCTCCGTTCACAGGTTGGAACCATGTACGGAACATTAAAGAAAGGTCCTCGTTATTTAGAGATGGCGGAAGGTTATGTAACCGGCATTGCTTTGGATGAAGAAGACCAGATTATTGGCTATCAGTTCGTAAGCCTTGGAAAGATGACAGACTTCATCAAGAAGGGCGATGATCCGAACACCGCTTGGGAAAAGGCTAAGGGACAGTACGGCCGCGTTGCAGATGCTGCTAAGATCATTGACCCAAGACATGAATAATCGGATTGTCGGAGGATTGTCGGTTACCGGTTATCAAAGCGAAGATATTTGGCCAATAATAAGGAGGACAAGATAATGGCATTATTTGAATCATATGAGAGAAGAATTGACAAAATCAATTCTGTATTAAACAGCTATGGTATTGCTTCAATTGAAGAAGCTGAGAAGATTACAAAAGATGCAGGCTTAGATGTGTACGAGCAGGTAAAAAAGATCCAGCCGATCTGCTTTGAGAATGCCTGTTGGGCTTACATAGTGGGAGCAGCTATCGCAATCAAGAAAGGCTGCAGAAAAGCATCTGACGCAGCAGCAGCCATTGGAGAGGGACTTCAGGCTTTCTGTATTCCAGGCTCCGTTGCAGACCAGCGTAAAGTAGGTCTGGGACATGGCAACTTAGGAAAGATGCTTCTGGAAGAAGAGACAGACTGCTTCTGTTTTTTAGCAGGCCATGAGTCCTTTGCGGCAGCAGAAGGTGCAATTGGTATTGCTGAGAAGGCAAACAAGGTTCGTCAGAATCCTTTAAGAGTTATCTTAAATGGTTTAGGAAAGGATGCAGCTCAGATCATTTCCAGAATCAATGGATTTACATACGTAGAAACAGAGATGGATTATTACACAGGCGAAGTAAAAGAGCTTTGGAGAAAGTCCTACTCAGAAGGTTTAAGAGCAAAAGTTAACTGCTACGGCGCAAACGATGTAACAGAAGGCGTTGCAGTTATGTGGAAGGAAGGCGTTGACGTTTCCATCACAGGCAACTCCACCAACCCAACCAGATTCCAGCATCCGGTAGCAGGAACCTATAAGAAGGAATGTACAGAGAAGGGCAAGAAATATTTCTCCGTAGCTTCCGGCGGCGGTACAGGACGTACCCTTCATCCGGACAACATGGGAGCAGGCCCGGCTTCCTACGGTATGACTGATACCATGGGACGTATGCACTCTGATGCCCAGTTCGCAGGTTCTTCTTCTGTTCCGGCTCACGTGGAAATGATGGGTCTGATCGGTATGGGCAATAACCCTATGGTCGGCGCTACCGTTGCTGTGGCTGTTGGGATCGAGGAAAGTGCAAAAGAAGGTAAATTCTAAGGATAAACCTTTATTTTTAAAGGTAAAATACCATTTGATAGAGAAAAGAGGAGTTCGCTTTAGGCGGCTCCTCTTTTTGTGGTGCGCCCAGCGGGCGCACGTTCTAATGGAAAGTCCCTGGTCCGCCCTGGTGGTGGGAAGGACATAGCCAAGACCAAGGGTGTCCATCGCGAGGTGGAAGCTGAAGTCCAATGGAATGAATATATAAAGAAAATTACTGGCTATTTATAATTACGGCATAAAGTTTTTTAAACATCAAATTATTCAAGAAAACTGTTATTTAATTGGTCTTGAGAGCCCATAGACCGTCCTCCCGAAAATAGGTAAGTGTCACCTTTTGGCGCGTATCGTTTGCAGTAACATCACAAATATAAGTAGTCTGACGGAAGCGTTTATCAATATTTACAACGCGATCAATGGCAATATCAGTGTAAGTACCGTCAGTAAAAATATATCTAAAATAAATTGGTACGCAATCGCCGCGGGCATTAAAGCTGGCGATCACCGGTAAAGTGCGATTATAGGATAAATCAATGGTTTCTTTTGGGCATGGACGATCAATATAAAATGGCATTACTATCACCTCGGTGGCAATTATAATAAACGTACGTTCTGGTGCATAATAGGAATTATAGCAAACATATGTTCTTGATGGCAATAGGGAGTAAAAGGAAAAAGGCAGGAGGGATACATTAAGAAATTCACCAAAAGAGCGCCGGTTGCAATATGAGCATGGCAGAGGATCACACTGAGGCAGCCTTAGCAATTAAGGTTTTGCCTGCAACGACCTTCTTTGCAACGAGGCCGGCTTATACATATAGGAGTTTATGTCCAGATCGGAGACTGGGTAAAGCACCAGGACGAAGACTGGAGCACTTGAGAGGGACAAAAGCCCAAGTAACGAAAAGGAAGGTTACTCAGGCTTATACACGAGATGGGACACAATTATAATTCCCAATAAATCAAAAATTATTCATAAAATAACAGTGATTTGATGGAAAAATTGGCATCAGGGACGCGAGTGTTTGAAAAAAGAGTTAGCAGAGCAGCTGGTAAGGACAGCAGCCTTGGAGGCTGTAAGGGAATAATGTACTGGATCAGGGCTATTGACAAATCGTGTCTTTGTAATGTCCACACGGCTGATTTATAATGATGATATCTAAAATCAGGTAAATTTGGCCCCCTGCGGCTGCCATGTGTAATGGCTTAGTGGCCGATTGAAAACGATGATTTTTCTTGACTAAATAATTTTAATAAAAAAATTTCAAGATAGTCACGGGACAGGTCGAAGCTTTATATCTTAACATTGTAAGATTATCCGTATACGACATAAAATTCATAGTCAATTATTCATAGATTTCCCTCCTTTTTTTTGAAAACGCCTGTCGTAATTTGATCGATGGGTGTTTTCTTTTCCAACATAATTCTTCTAATAATCGTCCATACTATGGCTGAGGTGATAATATGGAGAAAAACAAGGAAAATCGGAAGCCTAAAAAAGATGTGGCTGAGGAAGTCAATACTTTCAACAACCACTGGGGAACAGGACATTTTCTGGGACCTAATACGCTGAGGCATGAAGAAAACAGAGAAGCTTATGAGGAAGAGGACAGCGAGTAGCTGTCTTTTTCTTTGCCGGGAGACTGTACAGTGCAACCGCGCAGTGTGCCTGTGCTGTTATTGTAACTTTAATCCTGGTGTCGATTATGGCCAATTAGGCAGTGAAAAAATGGGATGATGCCGCTTCATTTGAAGCGAGGAAAGCCTCTGTAGCTGCTGAAAGCCCAGTGGAAAAGTTAACTTAGGCAATAAGCAGAAGCGCTTTCATTTTTTCGGAAATCGGGAAATGATGAGGGGTCTGTGAGCAGGAGAGGAGAGAATAAAAAATACCATGCATAAATGAGGTGTTGCTTCCTCTTTATACATGGTATTAGAAATCAGCAGATCAGGAATATCTTTTTATAAAAACAAAGACTGAAGAATGCACGTGTAAAATCAATTGGAGCCAGGTGGAAAAGAAGGTGTAGTCTCTATATTATTAAGCATTTTGTTTAAGGCTGATTTGAAGCTGTCAAGCTCCAGCTGGGTAAGACCATTAAGTACGTCTGACTTAAATTTTTCAGTGATTGCCAGCATCTCATCTTCAATTTTTATCCCGTCATTTGTAAGCGTTAATAATTTCGTTCTTTTATCACTTTCATTGTTCACTCTATGCACCCACCCAAGCGCTTCCATCTTATCAATTAACCGTACAACGCTTGGTTCTTTGAGTGACATCTTGTCCGATAATTGCTTTTGGGTAATCAAGTTGTTATTTTTTATATAATATAATGCAATCCACTGGGATCTTGTAATATTATAATGATTTAATCTTTTTTCTAAACAATCGGCTAATTTCTTTGCACCTCTGCAGGTTATAAAAGCAATACAGTCATCTAAATCAAACATAATTCATCACCATCTAATTCCTTTTTGTTTATATAGATTATATTAACATAAAAGATTTAAGTATACTATACTTTTTTTGCTGGCAGGACAGAATTAAGATAGTTTTAAATGGTTTAGAATATACAGGTCCATACACTCCCATATTGTTGCTTCGTCAAATTGTTTCTCACTTAGATTATTCTCACATATTCTGAAATCATAAAGCTGCAGACTGTCTGTACTGATTTTGGCATTTTTTATTATCCCATCAGATATTGAGATGTGCACGGATACGTTTCCTAAAGAATATTTACGTTCCAATACGATGTCGAAATTGGGTGATTGTGCATACAGCCAATCATAAGATGAGAGAAGTGATTCCAAAGGGGCATTAAAGTTAGTTTTATTAATATACTCTATTTTTTTACTATCAAAGGTCTCGATGAATGCTTCTATTACTCTTTCTGTGGTTATTTTCTTACTGATTTCTGATAAGTTTATGACTCTGTTTTTAACGGACTTAACTCCTTTGGATTGTAATTTTAATGTGGAGGGTGTGAGGGCTTTTTCTAACCGCCCAAAGTCCACATGAACTAAAATTGTGCCGTGATACATATAATTATCGTTATCAGTATAATAAGCATGTCCGGAAAACTTCTGGTTTTTATACAGCAAATCATTTCTGCCGCTAAATTCACAATCAATACCGAGTCTCAACATTACTGATTGGATGATTTCTATGAACTGGACATGACTTGCCAAGGCTTCTTTTGTAATAAAGGTAAAATTAACATTTCCCTTATCATGGTATACGGCCCCGCCTCCGGAAAACCTGCGAACCGCCTTGATATTCTGCTCCTTAAGGTATGAAAGATTACATTCGGCGTATAAGTTCTGGTTTCTTCCTATGATCACAGAAGCATCATTTTGCCATAGAAATAGATGGATATCTTCGTCAGAGGCCAGAAACAACTGATGTTCTGCAGCGATGTTAAAATATGGATCAAATTCTTTTGAAACTATTATTTTTTTTCATTATTGGTGCAAAGCTCCGATTCCAAGATCCAGTGCAGCTTCATGAATCACCTCACTGGTAGTTGGGTGTGAAAATATTGTCTCTGTTATTTGTTTTTCGGTAAATCCATTGGCAATCGCCAGAGTCAGTGTGCTTATTAAGGAGGAAGCATCAGGGCCTATAATAGATCCTCCGATAATCTTTTGAGAATCGTTGTTTTTCACCAGTTTTATAAAACCCCGTGGTTCATTCATTGTCAATGCTTTTCCATTTCCTTTAAATGAAAATCTGCCGATCGTGATATCCATTCCCTCTGCCATTGCTTTATCTTCGTTTATACCAACGCTTGCAATTTCCGGAGTGGTAAATATGACATTTGGAACGGCCGAGTAATCCATCTCTTTACTTTTCCCTAATATATTGTCTACAGCAACAATAGCCTGATGAGAAGCCACGTGGGCCAGTTGAATAATGTCTGTTACGTCCCCAATTGCATAAATATGATCAATATTTGTGCGCATGGAAGAATCTACCTGAATGCCTCTTCCCCTGCTGTTTAATGAGACATCGCTATGATTAAGTGATAGCCCATCTAAATCAGGCTCCCTGCCGATAGCTACTAAAACTTTGTCGCTTACAATCAAATGCTCACCATTTTTATCCTCATAGGTAATGACTGCCGCATCATTAATAGAACTTTGAATTTTCAACACCTTTGAGCCAGTGTGGATCTTAATTTTTGCTTCTTCTGCAATAGCGTGCATTTCATTGGATATGTCATTGTCAACCATGGTTAATATACGATCCATAAATTCAATAACGTGTACATCAACGCCAAAATTTTTATAGATAAACGCAAATTCCATACCAATGACCCCGCCTCCAATAATTGCAATGGATTTAGGAAGATCCGTGTCAGACAGCGCGGTGGTGCTGTTTAATACAAAAGGCAGGTCCAGACCGGGGATTGCCGGTTTTGAAATTTTAGACCCCGTTGCTATGATAATATCCTTTGCTTTAATCATGTAGCTTTGACTTCCATTCACTGCGACGGTATACATGTCAATAAAAGACGCCTGACCGGAGATTACATTGATTTCATTTTTACTCATGAGATAATCAATTCCGGAAACAAGCTTATCTTTTATCTGGTCCTTGCGGGCAATGACCTGCTTCATATTGACCGAGATTCTACCTTCGATTTCTACGCCGAAAATGGAAGCTGTGTTTGCATTATGGCAGATTTCAGAAGATTTTACAAGCGCCTTAGTAGGAATACAGCCGACATTTAAGCATGTTCCCCCTAACTCTGATTTTTCCACCAGAGTTACCGTTAAACCGTTTTTGGCCGCGTAAATAGCTGCCACGTATCCCCCTGGTCCTCCGCCGATTATAAGTAAATCCGTGGAGAGTTCCACAGAAGCTGTTTGCGCCATGTCTTTTAAATCTGATTCTGTTGATTTTCCAGCAACCAAACATTCCGTGATATCAAACAATTCAGTATTGGGGGCAATTTCGGAACCTTCTTCACATAATATTCTAAAAACTGCGCCATCCGATGTTGCCTTTATCGGGCGATTTCCTTTTGCTGTCTCTACTTGCACAAGGATGTCGCCGACAGCTACTTTATCGCCAACTTTTACATTTATTTTTCCTACTTTACTTGTTTTTCCGCCAGGGATTGCTGGCATTTTAATGATCATGTGATATTCTCCTTTATTTTTTGTACGTATAAGCAAAAGAGCCAATTATAAAAAGGCTCTTTTGCTGTATGTAGGTATTAATTAGTCAATTGCCACACCTGATAATACTAATTTCACACCATTAGCCAGGCAATCGCCTACAGGGCAGGTTTGCTCAATAAACTTTGCATAGTTTTCAATTTTCTCTTTGGGTTCATTGGTCTTAAAATGCATTACAAAGCGAATTTCCTGAAAGCCGTTTCTTACATTGGCTAAGCCCATGAAACCATCCGGATCCAAATCCCCTTCAAGTTCAACATGAAATTCCTCAAATACGATGTCGTGGGCAGCTGCAAATGCGGTTGCTACGATTGTCTGGCAAGCTCCCAGGGCACATAAAAGAGCCTCCACAGGATTCATGAAAGCATCAGTGCCTCCCATTTCCTCAGGCTCATCAAGGAGTATTTTAAAACCTCTTGAATTTGTTTCAACTTGTAAACCATCGGATAATTTTGTTGCAGTAGCTTTGAATGTAGTCAGCATAACACTATCTCCTTTCCACAGGTATTTGTCAATACCGTGATTAAATTTGTTAATAATGTAACACATTTGATTTCTAAAATCAATAGTTAGCTAAGTAAATATTTTCTTGTTTTTCATTTTTTGCATTCTCATATCATCATAACCAATGAATCTTTGAGGGCAGTCTACGATAAGTTTGCAAGTGCATTAAATCGTACGGAAATCAACGTATTAGGCGTGGCTGCAACGATGGCGGCTTATGCACATGGCCAGGAATGGCTGGATCATGTATTGGAAATTATTGAGGATAACTACAGTTATTTAAGAGATATGTTAAATGAGAAGGCACCTGCTATCACGGTATGTGATCTTGAGGGCACTTATCTGGTTCTGCTTGATCTGCGAAAATGCGTGGATCAGAATTGTGTTAAGGAATTTATACAGGATAAATGCCGGCTCGCTGTTGATTATGGCGAGTGGTTTGGTGAGAATTTTAAAGGTTTTGTCCGTCTGAACCTTGCAACGGACCCTGCATATGTACGGCAGGCAGTGGATAATATTGTAAATCAGTTGAGTAATTGCAATTAGGATGATATAGTAGATGAAAGCATGGCAGCAGTGCTGCTGCCATGCTTTCATTAATTTTATATTTAAGGGAGTTTTTTATGGAAAAGAAAAATATGGACTGGGAAAATATTGGTTTTGGATACAGGAAAACGGATAAACGCTATGTGTCAGAGTACAAAGGCGGAAGATGGGACAAGGGCTTGCTGACTTCAGATGCCAATGTTGTATTGAATGAATGCGCTGGTATTTTACAGTATTGCCAGGAAATCTTTGAGGGACTGAAAGCATATACGGCCAAAGATGGAAGCATTGTTACATTTCGCCCGGACTTAAATGCAGAGCGTATGATGGATTCTGCAAGGGGAATGGAAATGCCGCCATTTCCGAAAGAAAAATTTTTGGAAGCGGTAGACCAGGTTGTAACAGCCAATATATCCTGGGTACCTCCATACGGTACAGGCGCATCTCTTTATTTAAGACCGTATATGTTTGCTACCGGACCGGTTATTGGAGTGAAGCCTTCTGATGAATATCAGTTTCGCTTAATCTGCACCCCGGTCGGTCCGTATTTTAAAGGCGGCGCCAGGCCATTAACCTTATGTGTCAGCGATTATGACAGAGCGGCGCCTCGCGGAACCGGGCATTTAAAAGCCGGTTTAAACTACGCCATGAGTTTACATGCCTATGTAACGGCCCATGATGCCGGCTTTGATGAGAACATGTTTTTAGATCCTGTTACACATACGTATGTAGAAGAAACAGGTGGTGCTAATTTCTTATTTGTTACCAAAGATAATGAGATTGTAACTCCTGAATCAAACACCATATTACCCTCAATTACAAGAAGATCCATGTTGTATGTTGCTGAACATTACTTAGGGCTGAAAGTAACTGAGCGCCCGGTACGCTTATCAGAGCTTCCGGATTTTGCAGAATGCGGTTTGTGCGGTACTGCAGCAGTCATTTCTCCGGTAGGAAAGGTAGTAGACCATGGAAAAGAAATATGTTTTGCCAGCGGGCTGGAGAAAATGGGACCAGTTATTCAGCAATTATATGATCTTCTAACCGGAATTCAGCTGGGAACGACAGAGGCACCGGAGGGATGGATCCGAAAGATCATTGATAAAGATCAGATATTCTGATGCCGGGACACCGAGACTCCTCTTTTTCATTATTTAAATTATCCGGCCAGGAGGAATGTGTATGACGAATGAAAGAATTCTGGAAATCGCAATGGGCCAGTCAGCAATTGATGCCAACTGTCAGCCTGGGGATTTCTGTACAAGTGAAAATAAAATCGTTATTTCAGCTAATCATGCAAATGCCAGAAAATATCTGGAATTGCCTTTTTACTGTGATCTGGTCTCTTATGGGAACAATATTGTTGCATCGGTAAATGAGGACATTGCCGAATTTGTCAAAGAATATATCAACAAATACCCTGTTATAAATTGTTTTGAAACCCCTAACCTTCACATACTCAACGATGAGCTTCAGAAAAGAGGGATGAGGATCTGTTTTATGGCCGAATACTTTCTGCCGGATTTAAGTGCATTGAAAGTCATGGACTGCGGTTATGAGATTAAAATTCTGGAACCGGAGGAGTTTAAGGAGCTGTATACCTCTCAGTGGAGCAACGCCTTGTGTGAAAAGCGTAAGCACCTGGATGTTTTGGCGGCAGGTGCTTACGATGACGGCAGGCTG
This sequence comes from Lacrimispora indolis DSM 755, assembly GCF_000526995.1. Lineage (NCBI taxonomy): Bacteria > Bacillati > Bacillota > Clostridia > Lachnospirales > Lachnospiraceae > Lacrimispora > Lacrimispora indolis. The sequence continues at coordinate 3,889,571 of NZ_AZUI01000001.1, forward strand.
GTAGGGCTTGCAGGCTGTTCCGCTGACTGCGAAACCATGTGGCAGGTCGGCATTGATATCTTGCCGGAATACCGGAGAAAGGGGATTGCCACCGCACTGACCAGCCGTATGGCATTTGAGGCTTTAGGCAGGGGGAAGGTTCCCTTTTACTGCGCTGCCTGGTCCAATATCAAATCGGTCCGGAATGCTATAAAAAGCGGTTTCAGGCCGGCCTGGGTGGAGGTAACCGCCAAAAGTGCGGATTTTGTTACCGGACTGAACCAAAAGACTTTTGCATGAAATACCCAAAGAATAAAAACCTTCAAACAGATCCGTACATCAGTTTGAAGGTTTTTTAGGACAGGGTATAAAATGGAAACAATTTGAATGATATAAGCCGGGCCATCCATATTAAGATTCAGCGTTGATGCACAGCTTGTAACGTTCGTCCGCTGCTTCCCAGCTTACCACGTGGAACCAGTCTTCTATGTATGCGGCCCGGTCATTAAAACGCTTTAAAAAATAGGCATGCTCCCAGACATCGATGCCGGCAATTACGCAAAGACCGTTTGAGATAGGGGAATTCTGATTTGGTGTTGTTACGAAACTTAACGTGCCGTTGGGATCCACAACCAGCCATGCATATCCGGATCCGAATACAGACATGGCGTATCTTTTGAATTCATCAAAAAACTGTTCCACCGTTCCAAAGCTTTCCACGATGGCAGGAAACAATGTTTCGGCCTGGGACCGTGTCATGGAATTGGTCATTCCGGCGAAATAAATGATGTGGTTATAAACCCCGCCTCCATTATTTATGATGCCCTGACGGGCCTCTTCGGGAAGGCTTTCCGGGTTTGAGAGCAGCTCTTCCAAAGTCATGTTTTGCAGCTGAGGATAATCTCTTAGGATCGCGTTAAGGTTTGCTACATACCGCTGCTGAAGTCTGTCGTGATGTAAATACATGGTTTGTGTGTCTATGTAGGGTTCCAGTGCATCGTATGGATACGGCAGAGGCAGGTTTACAAAAGGATAATGTTCATTCATGATTCATGTCCTCGCTATTAATTTGTATATGTATATTCAAAACTTAAAGATATATGATGGATAAGCATGAGCTTGGGAGAAAAATCTATACTGGCTTTGTTATAGGTTTTGCCTATAACCAGGTCATAATAATATCTATTAACACTTATACGGGAAACAAGGTATAATACCAACTAAGAAGAGACGAAGTCAATAATCCGTATAACATTCAGGAGGAAATCCATATGGCCAAGAAGAGAAGATCTGAAAGAAATTTAAGATTTGAAACATTGCAATTACATGTTGGACAGGAGCAGGCGGATCCGGTTACCGATGCGAGAGCAGTTCCCATTTACCAGACCTCCTCCTATGTGTTCCATAACAGTGATCACGCTGCGGCGAGATTCAATTTATCAGACGCAGGCAATATCTATGGAAGGCTGACAAATCCTACCCAGGATGTTTTTGAACGCAGGATCGCAGCCTTAGAGGGCGGAGTGGCAGCCCTGGCAGTGGCCTCCGGTGCAGCCGCCGTTACCTATTCCATTGAAAACATAGCAAAAAACGGGGATCATATCGTAGCAGCCAAGAATATTTACGGCGGCACCTATAACCTGCTGGAGCATACCCTGCCGGAATACGGCATTGAAACCACCTTTGTGGATCCCTTTGATTACGAAGCCTTTGACAAGGCCATACAGGAAAATACAAAGCTGGTATTCATTGAAACCCTGGGCAATCCCAATTCCGATGTGGTTGATGTTGAAAAGCTGGCAGACATAGCCCATGCACATAAAATTCCGTTAATTGTGGACAATACATTTGCAACTCCTTATCTGGTCAGGCCCATTGAATACGGAGCGGACATTGTGGTCCATTCCGCCACCAAGTATATCGGAGGTCATGGAACCGCCATCGGCGGTGTCATCGTTGACAGCGGGAAATTCGATTGGGAGGCCTCAGGAAAATTTTCTCCCCTTACGGAGCCAAATCCAAGCTACCACGGGATCAGCTTTACCAAAGCAGTAGGTCCGGCAGCTTACGTGACCAAAATCCGTGCTATTTTACTCCGGGATACGGGAGCTGCTTTATCTCCCTTCCACGCATTTTTATTCCTTCAGGGACTGGAAACCTTATCCCTCCGGGTTGAGCGGCACGTGGAAAATGCGCTGAAAGTGGCACAGTATTTAAAGAACCATCCCCAGGTGGAGACGGTGCACCATCCTTCTGTTTCTGAAGATCCTGAGCAGCAGGAATTATACGCCAAATATTTCCCTAACGGCGGAGGCTCAATATTTACCTTTGAAATTAAGGGGGATGCCAGAAAGGCAAAGGATTTTATTGATCAGCTGGAATTATTCTCCCTGTTGGCCAACGTAGCGGATGTAAAATCCTTAGTCATTCATCCGGCGTCCACGACCCATTCCCAGATGACGGAAGCAGAATTGGAGGAATCAGGAATCAAGCCCAATACCATCCGGTTATCCATCGGAACCGAACATGGGGCTGATATAATAGAGGATTTAGACGAGGCGTTTGAAGCAGTTAAGTAACCCGCAAGCTTAAGAGATCAGAAACAGGCTGCCATAGGCCCTATGGCAGCCTTTGAGTGCAAAATGCAGAGAAGGGAGAGAAACCATGACATTACAGCAGCTGCGTTATGCCATATGCATTGCAAATCAGAAATCCATGAACAAGGCGGCTGCCGAGCTGTTTATCACACAGCCCAGTTTATCAAGCACCATCCGGGATCTGGAGGAGGAAATCGGCCTTCAGCTGTTCCTGCGCTCAAACCGGGGGATCGTGATCACCCCGGAAGGAGAGGAATTCCTTGGATATGCGAGACAGATGCTGGAGCAGTACCGTCAGATGGAAGAGCGGTTTGTAAAAAAGGAGAAATTTAAAAAGAAATTCAGCGTATCCATGCAGCATTATACTTTTGCTGTCCAGGCCTTTATTCACATGGCGAAGGAATTTGGAATAGATGATTACGAGTTTGCCGTCCATGAAACCAAAACCTATGAAGTCATTGAAAATGTGAGGAACCAGAAAAGCGAATTGGGGATCCTGTACTTAAATGATTTTAACCAGAAAGCCATTGAGAAAATCTTTAATGATAACCAACTGGAATTTGTGGAACTGTTTCAGTGCGGGATCTATGTATTTTTATGGAAGGGCAATCCACTGGCAGAAAAAGAGGTGATCGAATTTGAGGATTTAAAGAATTACCCCTGCCTTTCCTTTGAACAGGGAAACAACAATTCCTTTTATCTGGCAGAGGAAGTGTTCAGCACTTATGAATATAAGCAGATCATAAAAGCAGATGACAGGGCCACCCTTTTAAACCTCATGGTGGGATTAAACGGCTATACCTTGTGCTCCGGAATCATTTGTGAAGATTTAAACGGAAATGAATACAGGGCAATTCCTCTTAATACCGATGATAAAATGAGGATCGGATATATAAAAAAGAGGAAAATGCCCTTAAGTATCCTTGGGGAAAAATATATAACAGAGCTGAAAAAGTATGAAAAACAGGTGCTTTGACGATCTAAATATAATATTCAGGGGAATCCGGACGTCTGTCAAGAATGTCCTGCAGGGTAATGCCGTTTAAGTAGTCAGCAATGACCTCGGACAGTCCCTGCCAGATGGGAAGAGTCATACAGTCCTCCTGTCTGGTACATACGTTGGGATCATTGTCCATGCAGCTGACAGGATTTAAGCTTCCCTCTGAGCTGAGCAGAATATCCCCAATGGTTATTTTGGAAGGATGCCTTGCCAGCTTATAACCTCCCATGTGCCCCCGGTAAGTAGTGAGCAGATTGCTGCGGTTTAAAAAGGGAACGATCTGTTCCAGATATTTTTTTGAAATACTCTGCCTTTCGGAAATATCCTTTAAGGCAATGAAATCATCATTATAATGCTCGGCTAGATCAATCATCATCCGAAGGGAATAACGGCCGCGAGTCGATATTTTCATAGTATACCACCTTACTAAGCAATTTTGTGTATCAATACCTATTTTACCATAGGTTGAATAGGTATTCAACCTGTGAAATAAAAATTCTTTTTCAATAGGAATAAATTATAACAGGCTATTGTTTTTAAGTAATAACGGTTGGAAGCATACCATTGGTATACTTGTGGAAAGAATAAAACCATGATTTCAAAAAAGAGAAAGCGGGGAATGAATATGGAATACGGGATTTCTACAAAGTGTTTATATGGCAATGGGGAAGGTGTTTCCACGGACAAGTCAGGAGCAATCAGCTTTCCCATTTACCAGACAGCCACCTTTGCCCACAAGGGAATCGGAGAGAGTACCGGCTATGATTACAGCCGTTTACAGAACCCGACAAGGGAGCAGTTAGAAAAGGTGGTGGCTTCCCTTGAAAATGGAGTGGATGCCCTGGCTTTTTCCAGCGGAATGGCGGCGATCACGGCTTTGATGGAGCTGTTTCAGCCGGGGGATCATATTATTACTGACTGTGATTTATATGGCGGCAGCATCCGGCTGTTTGATAATATCAGCAAAAAGAACGGGATTCTGATCAGCTCAGTGGACTGTTCCGCCGGAGATTTATCAGAGTTTGAAAGACTTGTAGGGGAAAACACAAAGGCCATATTTATCGAGACTCCAACCAATCCCATGATGAATGTCATAGACATTGAAAGACTGGCAGAGGTGGCGAAAAAGAATCACTTGCTTTTGATCGTTGACAATACCTTTTTGTCCCCTTATTTTCAAAATCCTTTAAAGCTGGGGGCGGATATTGTGGTACACAGCGGGACTAAATACTTAGGCGGACATAATGATACCATTGCAGGCTTTCTGGTCACTTCTTCAGCAAAGATTGCAGAACGGCTGCGGTTTATTATTAAAACAGTAGGCTCCGGCCTGGCTCCCTTTGACAGCTGGCTTATATTAAGAGGAATCAAAACCCTTGCCATCCGCATGGAACGGGGCGAAAAGAACGCCAAGAGGCTTGTGGAATGGCTGTATCAGGAAAAGAAGATCACAAAGGTGTATTACCCCGGACTCCCGGACCATCCCGGATATGAAGTCTGTAAAAAGCAGGCAAGAGGGTTTGGCTGTATGGTCACCTTTGAGGTGGAAACAAAGGAGCTGGCTCACCGGATTTTAAAGGAGGTAAAGCTCATTCACTTTGCGGAAAGCCTGGGCGGGGTGGAAACGCTGATCACTTACCCCATCACCCAGACTCATGCCGATGTGCCAAAAGAGGTTCTTGCTGCCAATGGCGTTACCGACAGAATTTTAAGGCTATCGGTGGGAATTGAAGATGCAGAAGATTTGATAGAGGAATTGGAGCGGATATTTTATGTGTAAGAAAACGATCGATTTTAATGAAATCATTGACCGTAAAAATACAAACAGTATTAAGTATGATTTTGCCCTGCGGAGAGGAAAGCCGGAAAACCTGCTTCCCCTTTGGGTGGCGGATATGGATTTTAAGGTAAGCGAAAAAATTCTGGAAGCCCTTCACGAGAGAGTGGAGCATGGGATCTTCGGCTACAGTGAGGTCCAGGATGAATACTTTGAGGCAGTCCAGGGCTGGCTGGAAAAAAGGCATCATTGGAAGGTGGAAAGCAGATGGCTGGTCAAAACGCCTGGGGTCGTATTCGCCTTAGCCATGGCGGTCCAGGCTTTTACAGATCCAGGAGACGGAGTCATGATCCAGAAGCCTGTGTACTATCCTTTCAGCGAAGTCATTGAAGATAATGACAGGATTATTGTGGACAATACCCTGTATCTTGGAGAAGACGGCAGGTATCATATAGATTTTGAAGATTTTGAACGAAAAGCGGAGCAATATCATATAAAATTATTTTTATTGTGCAATCCCCATAATCCGGTAGGAAGAGTCTGGACCAGAGAAGAACTGGATCGGCTGGGGGAGATCTGCATCCGCAGAGACATCATCGTGGTCAGCGATGAGATCCACCAGGATTTTGTGTTTAAGGGAGAACACCTGGTATTTGCAGACTTAAGCGAAGAGCTGAAAAACAGGACCATTACCTGTACCTCCCCCAGTAAGACCTTTAATCTGGCTGGCTTACAGATTTCCAACATCTTTATTGCCAATCAGCAGTTGAGACGGAGATTTCGCAGACAGGTGGGAGCAGCCGGATACAGCCAGCTTAACACCCTGGGCCTGACCGCATGCGAGGCAGCATACCGCTATGGAGAGGACTGGCATGATCAGCTCATGGAGTACTTAAGGGCGAACATTTCTTATGTGCGGGAGTTTTTAAAGGAAAGAATACCAGCCATTCAATTCATAGAACCGGAAGGCACTTACCTGGTGTGGCTGGATTTCCGGGAGCTGGGATTAACGGAAGGAGAAAGGGAAGACCTGATCGTAAAGAAGGCAGGCCTCTGGCTGGACAGCGGCGCCATGTTCGGTCCGGCAGGAGAGGGATTTGAAAGGATCAACATCGCATGTCCCCGGTCCATTGTGAAACAGGCTATGGAGAGCCTGGAACGGGCCGTAAAGGGGTTGTAAAGAATAGCAGAACAGTTGTTTTGCCAATCACTGTCCTGACTTTGTCTCTGTTATGAAAAACGCCGGAAACCTGCAAAAATATGATGTTTTTGCAGGTTTCCGGCGTTTTTTAGCAGCTTTCAATCCTTTTTATTTTCCAAAGGGTGAGTCTTCCCGGCGGACAAAAAATCCCTGGTTATGGCTGCAGACCGGACAGACCTGAGGAGCCTTGGCACCTTTGTGGACGTGGCCGCAGTTTAAGCAGATATATTCCGTGGGCGTATCGTTTTCAAACAGCTTGTTGTTTTCAACCAGCTGGGCATACTGGGCAAAACGCTGGCTGTGCACCTGCTCAATCTCAGCGATCATATAAAAAGAATTTGCAATATGGGAAAATCCCTCCTCCTTGGCTTTGTCACCAAAGGATTTGTAAATCGTATCATGCTCAGCAGCCTCATGCTTGGCGGAAAGCTGCAAAAGCTCCAGAATGTTATTGGAATTGTCAATTGGATAATCGGCGCTTATGAAGATTTCCTGTCCATGGAACTCTCTTAAGTGGTTATAGAATATTTCAGCATGTTCCTTTTCCTGGCTTCCTGTATAATGGAAAAGCCAGTATAAAACCTGAAGATTCTGGTTCTTTGACTGGGATGCGGCAAATTCATAACGCCGCCAGGCCTGGCATTCTCCTGCAAAAGCTTTTAAAAGGTTCTCTTTTGTCATGCTGTCTTTTAGTGTGACCATTTTTTATTCCTCCTAATTTTGTTTATCATTAGTGTTGCCAGATTTATCCTGATTTATCAGAAAAAAAGGAATAAATGGAAAATCCCCCAGGAAAAGCAGTAATACGGGTACAGGCGTAAAGAGAGGATCGATAAAAAAATTGTAAAAAAGTATTGACACATTTCTTTGAGTGTATTAATATAATTATAACATATAAACCTATTAAACATATAGGTAATGAAAAGAGATGGCCCCTATGAAAAGGAAAAAGATAGTAATGGATCATGAATTTTTTAATAATAGATGTTGTTGTCAGGCTGTATGTATGGATAATAATACGGTTTTGTTGTAATGCTTATTATGATACCTGACAGCTTAGGATATGAGAAGTTTTCATATTACAAGCGGAATAAAGGAGCAGGTGCCGTAATTGGCGGCTGTTCTTTTTTATATTAATCAAACTAATAAATATCATATAAAAACGGAGGTAAAGAATATGGGAACAATTAAAGAAAGTGCAGTGGAGCTCATTGGCGGAACACCTATACTTAAATTAAACAGATACAGTGCAAAGGAAGGAATTGAGGGTGTCACCCTTTTGGCGAAGCTGGAATACTTAAATCCGGCCGGTTCCGTAAAAGACAGGATTGCTCTTGCCATGATCGAGGATGCAGAGGAAAAAGGCATATTAAAGCCTGGAGCAACCATCATTGAACCCACATCAGGAAATACCGGGATCGGTTTGGCAGCTGTTGCGGCAGCCAAGGGCTACAGGACCATTCTTACACTTCCGGATACCATGAGCGTGGAGCGGAGAAACTTATTAAAAGCCTATGGAGCAGAGCTGGAACTGACTGAGGGAGCAAAGGGCATGAAGGGCGCCATTGAAAAAGCCGAGGAGCTGAAAGCCAGCATACCTGGTTCCTTCATTCTTGGACAGTTTGTAAACCCGGCCAATCCAAAAGTGCACAAGGAAACCACCGGTCCTGAGATCTGGGAACAGACAGACGGAGATGTGGATATCTTTGTTGCAGGCGTAGGTACAGGCGGAACCATCACAGGTGTGGGTGAATATTTAAAGGGAAAGAAACCGGATGTCAGAATCGTAGCCGTAGAGCCGGCAAGCAGCCCGGTGCTTTCCGGAGGAAAGCCAGGTCCTCACAAAATCCAGGGAATCGGCGCAGGCTTTGTTCCTGAAGTGCTGGATACCGGAATTTACGATGAAATCATTACCATTGAAAACGAGGAAGCATTTAAGGAAGGAAAGGCATTTGCAGTATCAGAAGGAATTCTGGTAGGGATATCTTCCGGCGCTGCATTAAAGGCAGCAAAACAGCTGGCAGAAAAACCGGAAAACAAGGGAAAAACCATTGTGGTCCTGCTTCCTGACTCCGGTGACCGGTATCTGTCTACTCCCTTATTCTCATGAGGACAATGGGCCTAAGTCAATCAAGCCTGACTTCGCTATAGTATTTCCGTAAATAAAATGACTGGTGGTTTGGAAAACAGCTGGTTATAAGATAATCTTATTGCCAGCTGTATTTTTTATATATTATGCAAAAACCTATAGGAGTGGTAAGATATCAGCATAAAGAAACAGGAATGAAGGGAAAGGAGTCAAAGATGTTTCAGATGGATGGAAAGATGGAGCTAATGTGTTGTTGCTGTAAGTGCTTAAGGAATGGTCTTTTTACTTGTGTCTTAAAACCTGGAACTCCTATGCATGGCGTTAATGCGTAGAGAAGCGGGTGTCAGAGGACATCTGCTTTTTTTGTACTCAAATTTGGGAAAGAAGGAAGAAAATATGGCAATAGAAGAGAAATTCGGAAAGGTAGCCACCACAGAAGATACCCATGAAGTATCGGAAACAGGCGCTTTTGTAAGGCAGGATAATCATTTTATCACGCCCTTTGGACCGGGAGCAGGAGAGCTTCCTGTGGAAGCAGGGAGATACCGGCTCATATGGACGCCTCTTTGCCCATGGGCCACAAGGCAGATCATAGCCCTTAAGCTTTTAGGGCTGGAAGATACGATCAGCGCCGGCAAGGTAAGCCCCGTAAGAACTGACAACGGCTGGGAATTCTCCCTTGATGAGGGCGGTGTTGATCCTGTTCTTAAAATCCGTTATCTTCCGGAGATCTATGCAGCTACTGACCCGGAATATGAAGGAAGGGCAACCGTTCCCACTGTGGTGGATTTAAAAACAGGGAAGGTGGTCAACAACGATTACCACCGTTTGACAAATTACTGGGAAACCGTTTGGAAGCCATTCCACAAGCCGGGAGCGCCGGATTTGTATCCCGAGGACTTAAGGAAGGAAATCGACGAGCTGAATGTGATTTTATTCCACGAGGTAAATAACGGAGTCTACAAGGCAGGTTTTGCCCAGTCCCAGAAAGAATATGAAGCTGCCTATGATGTGCTGTTTCAAAGGCTTGACTGGCTGGAAGAGCGTCTTTCAAAGGGAAGATATTTATTTGGAGACCGGCTCACCGATTCTGATATCCGGTTATACGTGACCCTTGCCAGGTTTGATGTGGCCTACTATTTCAGCCATAAGACAAACAGGAACCGCATTGCGGATTTTGACAATCTGTGGAATTATGCAAAGGATTTGTATACGATTCCGGCATTTAAAGAAGCCACGGATTTTGACGCAATCAAAAGGGGATATCTCCTGGGAAACCATGGACATAACCCATACAACATTCTTCCCCTGGGACCGGATGTTTCCATTTGGGATGAACCGAATAACAGGGACGAAAAATTCGGAAAGAAAAAAGCGGAGTATTGATTGTTGTTTTAAAGGATTAAATTATGAAAGGTTGGACCGTTCATGTCCCATTCTACGTTTTATCACCAGATTACAGAGACGTTTTATTGGTTTCACCAAAACCCTGAGCTCTCTTTTGAAGAATACGAGACAACTCGCCGGATCCGTGAGTTTTTGGAATATCACAAGGTACATATCCTGGACCTGGATTTAAAAACAGGTTTGGCAGCAGAAATCCAAGGCGCAAACAGCGGGCCGGTCATAGCCCTGCGCTGCGATATTGACGCTCTTCCCGTGCAGGAAGAAACCGGATTGCCTTATGCCTCTTCCATAGCGGGAAAAATGCACGCCTGCGGCCACGACTTTCATACCGCAGTGATGCTGTATGTGGCAAAAGAATTGCAGGAGGGGCGGGAGCATTTGCACGGAAGGGTAAAAATCCTGTTTCAGCCTGCAGAGGAATCCTCTGTCGGCGCCCTGGAAGTGATCAAAACAGGAGTGCTTGATGATGTTGACGTGATTTACGGCCTGCATACCGATATCACTCTCCCTGTAGGAACAGTAGGAATTGTATCCGGAAGCATCACCGCCGCTGTTGACAGATTTACGGTTAAGCTTACTGGAAAAGGCACTCATGCGGCTCATCCTCAGGACGGAATTGATCCGGTACTTACCGCCTCACAAATTGTGACCCTTGCCCAAAGCATTGTCAGCCGGAATATTGATCCATTTTCCCAGGGGCTGATCAGCATAACCCGGGTCACTGCAGGAAATACGTGGAATGTGATTCCCCAGACAGCGGAGCTTGAAGGGACCATACGCACCATGGGCAGACATAACCGCCGGCTGATTGAAGAGCGCTTTCGCACCCTGGTTCAGCATGTTGCCCTGTCCCAGGGTGCTGCAGCAGAAATTGACTGGCTTGCAGGGCCGCCTGCTACAAATAACGTCCAAAGCCTTGAACCTGTGGCCGCTGCTGTTGCAAAAGAACAGGGCTTAAAGGTCAAAACACCTTCGCCGTCTCTCGGCGGAGAAGACTTTGCCTTTTACCAGGAAAAAGTCCCAGGCTTTTTCATCCGTATAGGTACGGGAGAGTCCTGCCCCAATCACCACCCGAAGTTTCAGGTTGACACTAACGCATTGGAACCGGCAGTTGATTATTTTGCGGCGCTGGCACAAAAGACTCTTTTAGCCATAAAAAACGGTGAATTGATTCCTGCAAAGGAGGAGAACTCCGATGATTGAAATTCAAAACGTAAGCAAGCGGTTTGATTCTGCATCCGGTGAAGTTGATGCCTTGCGTCAGGTCAGCCTTACGGTTGAAAAGGGTGATATTTTCGGAGTGGTGGGATTCAGCGGGGCAGGCAAATCAACCCTGGTACGGCTGGTAAACTTACTGGAGCGTCCGTCAGAGGGGAGGGTGCTGGTAGATGGCATAGACATCACCACCTTATCCAAACAGGATTTGCGCAAGCTGAGAAAAAACATTGGAATGATTTTTCAGCAGTTTAATCTGCTGCAGTCCAAATCTGTTTTCCAGAATATAGCGGCGCCTCTGGTATTAAACAAAGTGCCAAAAAAAGAAATCGAGAAACGGGTAAATGAGCTTTTGCAGTTTGTTGAGCTTGAAGATAAAATCTATACCAATGTGTCAAGGCTTTCCGGCGGCCAAAAGCAAAGGGTGGGCATAGCCCGGGCCCTTGCCACCAATCCCAGCATCCTGCTTTGTGACGAGGCAACAAGTGCTTTGGATCCAAAGACCACTGACTCGATTTTAGAACTTTTAAAAAAGATAAACAGAGAGCTGAACGTGACCATTCTCCTGATTACCCACGAAATGAACGTCATATGTGATGTTTGCAACAAGGTTGCGGTCATGGATAACGGAAGGGTTCTGGAGCAGGGGACCGTGCTTCAGGTATTCGGCAATCCCCAGCATAAAATTACCAGGAGTTTTGTAAAAACCGTGATTAACGACAGCATACCGGAAAGCCTGGTCAGGGAAATACGGAACGATCAGAGAGAAAACCGGATTTTCCGCCTTCGCTTTCAGGGAAAGACTGCCGGAAAACCGCTGCTTTACCGCATAAGTGCGGAATATCACATGGAAAACAGTATTTTATTTGCCACGGTTTGTGAACTTCAGGGAATCGTGTTCAGCGTCATGATTGTGCAGGTGTTCGGCTCAAGGGAAAAGGTTGATGAGGTGCAGAAGTTTATTGAAGATTCCGGAGTCTATGGGGAAGTCTTGACCTTAACCGGGGAACAGGAGGAGAACAATGATTGAGCAATATTTAGGCATTACCGGAGAGCAGATGGCAATTGCCGCAGGCCAGACCGTTTATATGCTGTTCTGGGGGCTGCTGCTTGGGTCGCTTCTTGGAATTCCTCTTGGCATTTTGCTTACCATTACACGTAAAGGCGGTATTCTGCAGAATAAAGCAGTCTATAACCTGATCAATTATACCATCAACATTGTTCGCTCAGTTCCTTATATCATTCTGCTGGTGGCAATTATGCCTTTAACAAAAATCATAGTCGGTACCCGTATCGGCACTCAGGCCGCCCTGGTTTCCCTGGTGTTTTATATTACACCCTTTCTATCCCGTTTAATAGAAAGCTCCCTGCTTGAGGTTGACAAAGGGATCATCGAAGCAGCAGAAGCGATGGGGGCCGCCCCCGTGCAGGTGATCTGGCACTTCTTATTGCCGGAAGCAATGGGATCCTTAATTTTGTCCCTGACCACCGGTACCATTGGCCTTCTTGGAGCCACTGCCATGGCAGGCGCCATTGGCGGCGGAGGTGTGGGAAATCTGGCATTAACCTATGGTTATCAGCAGTTTAATACCCCCTTGATGATTGCAACCGTAATCGTGCTGATCGTGTTCGTTCAGCTGATTCAGGGGTTTGGAAATTATTTATCAAAACGTGTGAGAACACGTAAATAGAGGAGGAACCTAATTATGAAAAAATTTGGATTATCTGTTATCGCTGCCTTGCTTGCCGTCGCCGTTGCAGGCTGCTCCGCCAACACCGGAAGCAAGGTCGGTCAGGACAAAACAACATTGAAATACGGTAAGGCGGCAGGACCGTATACCGTACTGTTTGAAGAGGCGGTAAAGCCTATTTTGGAGAAGCAGGGATATAAACTGGAAGTGGTGGATTTTTCCGACCTTTTACAAAACGACACAGCTTTAAATGAAGGTGAAATTGATTTTAACGTGGAGCAGCACACCGCCTATGCGGATAATTTCAACAAAAACCAAAACGGAAACCTTGTTCCCATTTCCCCCATACCCACCGTTCCAGCCGGATTGTTCTCCGCAAATCACACATCTTTGGAGACAATAGCCGATGGTGCCACGATTGCAGTACCAAATGATGCATCCAATACGGCACGTGCTTATGCGCTTTTGCAAAAAGCCGGCTGGATTAAGCTCAATCCGGATGTTCCTCTTGAAAAGGTAAAGCAATCGGATGTTGTGGAAAACAAGTACAACATCAAATTTGTGGAAATGGATTCGTTAAACATTCCTCCTGCTTTGGATGATTTTGACTTTGCAGTTATTACAGGAAGCATTGTTTATAATGCAGGCATTGACCCTTCCACCGCCATTTTACAGGAAGATATTCTGGATCATCTGATTTTACAGGTGGTTGTAAAGGAAGAAAACAAAGATACAAAATGGGCAAAGGATATTGTGGCAGCTTATCATTCCGACGAATTTAAAGAGTATATGAAAGAGAACAACACAGGCTTGTGGTTTGTTCCCCAGGAATTGCAGTAATGAGGAGACCGCTTTCCAGGAAATAACTTACCGTCAGATGATGTTTTGGGAAATTCCAATAATAAGGAAAAAAGAGGAGAAATGATTATGAAGAAAAATATTGCAGGCAAATCAATTGCAGGAGTGCTTATGGCAGTGGCCGTATTAGGAGCGCTGACCGGATGCAAGGGCACCGCCAATGGGGCGGCTGCAGAAACAGCCGGTGAAACAGCAAAAACGGAAAGTACGGCTGAAACGGCAAAGCAGGAGGAGAGCAGTGAGGCTGCGGGAACGGCTGACTCGGCTGAACCGGTGGTGGTTCATGCGGCAACAGGCGGTTCTCCAAAGCCCTTTACCTTTGTGGACAGCAGCAACCAGCTGACCGGTCACAACATTGAACTGATCAAAGCTGTTTTCGACCGGCTTCCCCAATATAAACTAGAGATTGAAGTTACCGATTTCCCATCTATTTTTGCAGGTCTGGATTCCGACCGGTACCAGATCGGTGTGAACAATTTTGCCAAAAATGAGAAGCGGAAAGAAAAGTATTTATTCACTGACCCCATTTTTGCCAATGAATATGTTGCCATCTTTGCAAAGGGCAGTGACAAAGCAGCTGGTATTGAGACATGGGCTGACCTTGCAGGCTTAAAGACCATCTCCCAGGCAGGGATCAATATTACCACAGCCCTGGAAAACTATAACTCCGCCAATCCTTCAAGCCCCATAACAATCGAATACAGCGATGAGGACCTTGTATTGCAGATCCAGGATGTGGAAGGCGGAAAATATGATTTCGTGTTAATGGATAAACCAATGTTCGAGTATTATCAGAAAGAATTTAATTTTAATGTGGACGGAGTTTCCATCAGCAACACACTTTCAAAGGACTTGATGGAAGAACCCTTCAGTTATCTGATCGTCAGCAAGGGAAATGATACGCTGACAGAAGATATTAACAAGGCTTTAAAAGAAGTGATTCAGGATGGAACCTCAAAGGAAATCAACTTAAAGTGGTTTGGATCCGATTATTCCCCATCTTATTAATAAAACCGGAGGAACAAGATGAGCAAAATATTTGACTGGAAGCTGGTGTTTACGGAAATTCCTGCATTGCTGAAATACTTGCCTGTAACGCTGCAGCTGACGGCAATTGCCCTTCTCATCGGTTGGGTGGCAGGGCTTTTGATCGCCATAGTAAAAATCCACAATATCCCGGTCCTGCGGCAATTATGTACCGTATTTGTTTCGGTCGTACGGGGAACCCCGATTATTGTCCAGCTGTATCTTACGTACTTTGGAATTCCTATCGCTTTAAAATATTATAACTTTTACAATGGAACTTCCTATAACGTAAATGCAATACCGCCAATTATTTTTGCAATTGTGGCTTTGGGACTTAATCAATCTGCCTTTGATTCAGAAACCATACGGGCTGCCATACAATCCGTGGAAAAAGGGCAGGTTGAGGCGGCCAAAGCTCTTGGAATGACAGGGGTTCAAATATTCCGCAGAGTATTGTTCCCCCAGGCAGTGACAGTGGCTCTTCCCTCCCTGGGGAACTCCCTCATCAGTCTGGTAAAAGGAACTTCTCTTGCATTTACCTGCTCAGTGGTTGAAATAACGGCTCAGGGCAAGATCCTTGCCGGAAACAGCTACCGGTATTTTGAAGTTTACTGCTCTTTGGCCATCATTTACTGGGGACTGACGATCATAATTGAACGGCTGTTTGTATATATCGAGAAAAAGATGAGTGTACCGGAAACGGTTGCAGCAGAAGCGTCCGGCGGGAATCCCATTTCACCGGGTAAAACAGGGCGTTCCGGCAAAAAAAGCATGAGCAGGCTCAGGGAAAGGAGGAGTAAGTATGAACGTTATTGAAATAAAAGGATTGAGTAAGAAATTCGGTGATAACGTGGTACTGGATAACGTTGATCTGGTCATCCGCGAAGGGGATGTAGTTGCCATCATCGGGCCCTCAGGAACCGGGAAATCAACCCTCCTCCGTTCCATTAACTTCCTTGAAAAGCCAGAGAAGGGGACCATAAAAATAAACGGTCAGGAAATTGATCTTACCACAAAATCAGCCAGAGAAAAGCTGGAATTGAGAAAGAGTACGGAAATGGTATTCCAGCAGTTTAATCTTTTTAAGAACCGGACCGCCCTGGAAAATGTCATGGAAGGGCTGATGATCGTAAAAAAGCTGAAGAAAAGCGAGGCCAAATCCATTGCGGAAAAGCATTTGCAGAAAGTGGGAATGGGAGACCGTTTATCCCATTATCCCAGGCATTTATCCGGAGGTCAGCAGCAAAGGGTGGCCATTGCAAGGGCACTTGCTATGGATCCCAAGCTGCTTCTCATGGATGAACCCACCTCGGCCCTGGACCCGGAGCTGGTAAGCGAAGTGCTGGTGACCATAAAAAAGGCGGCCCAGGAAGGCAATACCATTCTCCTTGTCACCCATGAAATGAATTTTGTGAAGAACGTGGCCAATCGGATCATCTTCCTGGAAAATGGAAAAATCGTGGCCGACGGGACTCCCAAAGAGATTTTTGATAAACCAAATAACCAACGGCTAAAGGAGTTTTTAGTAAAGATTCACATGCTGGAAAGCGCTGATTATACGATTTAAACTCATCAGGCAGTGAAGCGGAATGGAACATCCGATTGACAGGGGGAAATGACATGGCAGAAGGAATCGAAGTATTTGAAAGCACATTCCGTCATCAGATTCAGGCGGACGGAGAAATCAAGGTTCAGGAGGGTTCCCATGAATGATGTTACATACAAGCTGACAAAGGAAGAAATTAACTGGAAGGAAGTTTCTGACGTGCTGCGGCGTTCCGGATTGTCAGACCGTTCCCCAATGGAGCAGGAAATCATCTTCACAAACAGTTATGCTGTGGTGTTCGTTTACGACAGGGAAAGGATCGTGGGTGTTGGGAGAGCCTTATCCGATGGGATATGCCAGGCGGCCATTTATAACATCGCTCTTGACGAGGAATATCAGGGGCATGGAATCGGCAGAAAGCTCATCCAGTTGCTCCTGGATCAGGTCAGAGGCCAGAACGTGATCCTTTATACCCATCCCAGAACTGTGGCCTTGTACGAAAAAATGGGATTCCGAAGGAGTAAGACGGCCATGTGTTTGTTTCATGGGTCTGAAGAATCCCTTAACTGGATCGATAAGGAAGGATTCCTGCTTCCGGAAACGTATCGCTTTGTTGATGAATACGGCAGAGAGGATATGAAGCGTTAAGCTGGCTTTTAGAAAGAAATGAGGAAATTGCAATGTCAAAAAAATATATTACTGATGAGATCGAAGCAGATGGGAAATTTAAACGGCAGAAAAACCGGTTTACAACCGCCTTTGGAACAGAAGAAGGGCAGCTGCCTGTAGAAGCAGGCAGATACCGTTTGCTCTGGTCCCCTGCCTGCCCATGGGCCCACCGTTCTGTTATTGTCAGGAGTCTGCTAGGACTCCAGGATGCGGTCAGCCTGGGAACTCTGGATCCCATAAGGCCTGATGTGGGGCGGACAGACTGGGCGTTTACCCTGGATGAACAGGGAGAAGATCCGGTATTAAAGATCAAATATTTAAGCGAGGCATACCAAAAGGCAGATCCGGATTATCAGGGCAGGTTTACCGTGCCCGCCGTCGTTGACCTGGCAACAGGAAAAGTGGTGAACAACGATTATTTTAACCTGACTAGGTACTGGGAAGTGGAATGGAAGAAATACCACAGGCAGGGAGCGCCGGATCTGTATCCAAAAGAGCTGAGAGAAGAAATCGATGAATTAAATGAGATCCTGTTTCATGAGATCAACAACGGGGTTTACAAGGCAGGATTTGCCAGAAGCCAGGAGGCCTATGAAGAGGCATATAACCTGGTCTTTCACCGTCTGGACTGGCTGGAGGAGCGGTTGGGCCGCAGCCGTTATCTGTTTGGAGACAAGATCACGGAATCTGATATCAGGCTATATGTGACCCTGGCCCGGTTTGATGCGGCCTATTACAACGGCTTTCTGCTGAACAGAAGTCTTATTTCCGATTTCCCCAATCTTTGGGGATATGCCAGAGATTTATATTCACAGCCGGGATTTGGGGATACCACAGATTTTGAGGCTATTAAGACCCATTATCATTTGTGTGCGGTTTCCGGAAACCCCTATTATCTGGTACCCAAGGGTCCAGACCTTTCCATTTGGAAAATACCTCATGGAAGAGGCAGGATCAATTATGAATAAGGGGGCGGCAGGATGAAGGCAGTAAGGGTAAAAGAACACTGGCAGCTTGCAGGCGTTCATTATGTAAGAACAGAAACAATGGTAAAAGGATTCCGGATTCCGCTGCATAAGGAATTTGATGAAGGGGATTCGGAAGAATCTCTCTATGTGCTGGTGCTTGATGACATTTATCCTGTAGCAGCCTGCCGGATCCATGTTTCTGACAATGAAGAAACGGCTAAAATTGAGCGGGTCAGCGTCCTTTCAGAATACCGGAAAAAGGGCGTGGGGCGGCTGCTGATTGAAGAGGCAGAAAACTGGATCAGGGAATCCGGTGTTAAAAAAATCTGTATCACCAGCCGGGATGAGGCAGTAGGCTTTTACGAAGCCCTGGGCTACAAAGCAGATTATAACAGGCAGACGGATACCGGGATTTTTAAGATCATCTACACGGAAAAAATATTAAAGGAATAGGAGGAAATTCACATGGCAGATTTAAGCAGCGGGCAAAAGGTACGCCCAAAGGAAATAGAAAAGGAAATCGACGAAAGAGGTGCATTTATCCGCCAGCCTAACCGGTTTACAACTCCTTTTGGAGATGGAGAACAGGATCTAAAGGCAGAAAAGGGCAGGTACCGGTTGTTTTGGGCAAAAGGCTGCCATTGGTCCAACCGGGCCTCCATTGTGCGGGAGCTGCTGGGCCTTTCAGATGCCATCGGCATTAATTTAGTGGGCCACAGCAAAGAAAATAGTGCATATGGCTGGGAATTCGTGTATAATGAGGACAGAAAGGACCCGGTCCTTGGCGCTCAGTACTTAAGCGAGTTTTATTATAATGCGGATCCGGATTATGAAGGACGCTGCACGGTTCCGGCCCTTGTGGATGTTACTGCGAAGCAGGTGGTCAACAATGATTACCACAGGCTGACCAATTACTTTGAAACAGCCTTCCGTCCCTTCCAGAATCCCGATGCCCCGGACTTATATCCTGAGGAGCTTAGAAAAGAGATCGACGATTACAACGACTGGCTTTTTCCTAATGTGAACAACGGGACCTACCGGATGATGTTTGCCCAGTCCATAGAAGCCTATGAAGAAGCGTTTGAAGACTTTTATAACGCTCTGGATTCTATCGAAGAACGCCTGTCTAAAAACCGTTTTTTATTTGGGGATTACGTGACGGACAGCGATGTAAGGCTTTTTGTGACCCTGGCAAGGTTTGACACCCATTATTACCGGAACTTAGGCCCCATTAAGCACAGAGTGGTTGATTACGAAAACATCTGGGGATATTGCAGGGATTTGTATGAAATTCCTGCATTCAGAAACAATACTTACTTCCGGGATATTGCGGCGCCCCAGTCGGAAAACAAGTCCTTTTTCCAGGATTTTAATTCCCGTTTTGTGAACCAGATCGATTATGAGGGCATCTGGTCGGCTCCACAGAACCGGAAGGAATTAAGCAAAACGCCGGAAGAAAAGTTTAAAAGATATGATGATGTAAAAAAATAACTGATATGAAAAGAGCAGGTGACCGTATGATTCATAGAAGCAGGCTTGTAAGCCAATTTAAAAAAATGGTGGAATTTGATTCCGAAACTTATCAGGAGCGGGAAATCGCAGATTATTTGACAGGTGAATTAAAACAGCTTGGATTTGAAGTGTGGGAGGATGATGCCGGTTACCGGCTGAAAGAAAAGCTGCCGGAATATGGAACAGCAGCTCCCACGGGAAATCTTTACGGCTTTTTAAAGGGAACCTCAAATTCATCCCCCATATTGCTGTCAGCCCATATGGATACGGTAAAGCCTGGAATCGGCAAGAGAGCGGTGGAAGATGAACAGGGAATGATCACATCGGAAGGGGATACGGTTCTCGGTGCCGATGACCTTTCCGGGATCGCAGCCATACTTGAGGCTGTCCGGGTGATCCGGGAAAATAACCTTTCCCACCCGGATATTGAAGTCCTGTTCCCTGTGGCGGAAGAGAACTACGGAAAAGGGAGCCAGCTCATTGATTATTCAAAAATAAAGTCAAAGCAGGCCTATGTATTTGATCTAAGCGGGGAGATCGGCCTGGCAGCAACAGCAGCGCCTACCCTTCTTTCCTTTAAACTTGAGGTAAAGGGCAAAACTGCACACGCAGGCTTCTGCCCCCAGCTGGGGATCAATGCCATTGAGATCGCAGCCCATGCAATTTCCCAGTTAAAACAGGGATGGGTGGATGAAGATACCACCGTAAACATTGGAAAAATAAGCGGTGGAAAGCAGACCAACATTGTTTCCGACGAATGTGTTGTTTTGGGCGAGATCCGAAGCTTAAAGGATCATAAGGCTATGGAAGAATGGAATACACTGAAGGAAACCTTTGAACGTACGGCTGTCTCATATGGAGGAAGCTTAGAAATCGTCTTTGAAAAGCAGATCGAAGCCTATGAAATAGGGGACGGCGAAGAGGTGGTGGAACGGTTTAAACGGGTGTGCCGGTCCCTTGGCTTAAAAGGCACCACCCAGTATACCCTGGGCGGCAGCGATAACAACCATTTTGTCCGCAATGGGATCCGGGGGATCGTGGTTGCCTGCGGAATGAACGAAGTCCATACGCCAAAAGAATTTACAACAGCAGAAGAACTTGAGAAAAGTGCTCTTCTGGCCCTTGGTCTCATAAGGGATGAAAATTAAGGGAAGGTTTTTTGGCAGGATTTGATAACTCTTTATCAAGCAGAAGCAATTCCGCTATTTTAAACTGAAAATCATCGTCAATGTCAACGGAATCAAAGGCATTCATGAAATAGGGCAGAGTCCTGCCCTCATAAAAGCTTTTATGCTTCATAAAATAACTGGTCAGAGACAGGTAGATGGCCCCGTTTAATCGGTATTCGGGCCGAATATCCTGTCTTCTCACCTGTTTTTTATCTGAGAACGGGACTTTTACCATTCCTTCATCCGTAAGCCGTATGGTTAAGTAGGAGGTGGGTTCTGACTTACAGATGCTGATGACGGAATCGGCATGATTCTCTGCCAGGATATGAGCGCTTTCTATCATATGGGTTTCGTTTCTGAGAGGAGAGGTCGGCTGTAAGAGCATGAAGCAGTCAAAGGTTTTTCCATGACGTTCCATCTCCTCCAGTACATGAAGTATGACGTCAATGGAGGAAGCCTGGTCAGATGCCAGCTTTTCAGGGCGAAGAAACGGCACACTGGCTCCGAAGCGCTCTGCGATCTTTGCGTATTTAACTGAGTCTGTGGACACCAGAATATCGTCGAAGATCTTGGAGCGCTTACAGGCTTCCACCGTATATGCCATAAGAGGCTTGTGGTTTATTTCTCTGATATTTTTGTCTATGATTCCCTTTGAGCCGCTGCGGGCAGGTATGATTGCTAAAAAAGTCTTGTCTTTATACATTACATCCTCCACTCCACATCATAAAAATTCTTTTCCAGATGAATTCCCTTATGAAACTCCTGTTTTATCACACCAATTATCTGCCTGCTGGTATCCCGGCTCTCGTAAGGGTTTGGAACCTCCTCCTGGCGCAGGTTAAAGTCCAGGGCTTTTTGGATGGCTGCCGTGATCTCCCTTGCAGAAGAACCGCAGCTTATGACAGAGGCTGGCTTTATCCTTCCATCCTGTCTGCTTCCAATGTTAACGGAGGGCACCTTGAGAAAAGGCGCCTCCATGATCCCGCTGGAGGAATTTCCAATCACGGCCTGAGCACAGTTCATCAGGCTTAAGTAGCGCCGTACCCCAAGGGAAGGGAATACCGCCGATTTTTTGGGATGTTCCCTTACATAAACGTCGATCATTTCGTTGATCCGGTTTCCGCCTGTGTCGGAATTGCTCCTTGTAAAGACTGTAAATAAATCCGGAAAGTGAAGAAGGGCCTCTGTCAATGGCTGAAACTGTGCAGAAGCGTTTTTCTGGCTTAAAGTGGCGGGATGAAAGGTCACAAGAGCCATTGGCGGGGTCAGTGGGATATTTAATGCTTCCTCTAATTCCCGCCTGGTCAGCAGATTTATGGTTTTCATGTTTTCGATCCCAAGGGCTCCCACCCAATAGACTCTATCCGGGGCTTCTCCCATCTGAATGACCCGTCTCCTGTATTCCTTTGTGCTGGTAAAATGAAGGTTGCTCATCTTAGTAATGGCGTGCCTCATACAATCGTCGAATGCGCCCTTTGTTATTTCCCCGCCGTGTATGTGGGCGATAGGGATTTTGCAGATGACAGCGGCGCTTGCTGCCATAAAGGTTTCATACCGGTCGCCAAGCAGAACCACCATATCCGGTTTTAACCGCTGATAGGCTTCGGATAAGCTGATCATTTCCAGGCCCATGGATTTGCAGATTCCAGAGGAGGTGTCTGAGGCCAGGTTCATCTCTATTTTCTCATCGACTTTTATGCCGCTGTTTTCTATATCCTCACAGCCATTCCCATATCTGGTATCCAGATGGCTTCCGGTGGCAATCACCTGCAGCATAAATTCCGGGTCCTGAAGGGCCCGGTCCATCACCGGCTTTAACAGGCCGTACTCTGCCCGGTTTCCGGTCACAACGCATAATCTGATCATTGGTCGATCCTTTCGTCCTTTTCATAGTTTCTTTGTGCTGTTTTCCCTAACAGGCTGTGGATTTTCATGGGAGAGATTCCATAGCCGCAGCGTTTGGCGCATAAGTTATTTAAGGTAAAGGCTTCCCCCTGTCTGATCTCCCTGGAAGCCACCAGATATTTTCTCACATGATCTCTGTTTCTTAGTTCCGCCTCTGTGGGCCTTTTCACTCCATCCCCAAGGGCCAGCTCAATGTTTCTGACGCTGTCCACCATGTGCTTGAATTCATCCGGCTCCAGACTGGCCTTGTGATCCGGACCGGGCATGGTTTTATCCAGGGTCATATGCTTTTCAATGACACAGGCGCCAAGGGCAGCAGCGGCGATAGCCACTTCGATTCCTGGCGTATGGTCGGAATATCCCACCTGCTTATGAAATCTGCGCTTTAAGGTGTCCATGGCGTTTAAGTTCACATCCAACATCATGGTTGGATAAGCGCTGGAACAATGGAGCAGGATAATTTCCTTTCCGCTGCTTTCTAAGATCTCCAGTGCTTCCCCCACCTCGTCCTCAGTGGACATTCCCGTTGACAGAATAACCTTCCTTTTTAAGGAAGCAATTTTTTTTAAATACCCATAGTTTGTGATCTCCCCTGAGGGGATCTTTATGGGCTCAACCCCAAGCCGGTCAAGGAAAAGGAGGCTTTCCTCATCAAAAGGAGAGGAAAGGAATGTTATTTGCCGGAAGGCACAGTACTGGACCAGTTCTTCAAAGGCCTGCCAGGATAATTCCAGGCTCTTTAACATTTCATATTGGGACATGGCATGGCCGGTATTTTCTATCTGGTAGTCCGCTTTCCTGGCATCAGGGACCACAAGGAGATTTGTCTTAAAGGTCTGGAATTTGATGGCGTCGGCTCCAGTGATGCTTGCGGCGTCGATCAATTGTTTGGCAATCGTTATATCGCCGTTGTGGTTTACCCCTGCTTCGGCAATTATCATGACTTTACTCATGGGAAGCTACCTCCTTTGCCGGACTCCCATAGGCCAGCTTTTTAGATGATATATTTTTCAGGACCAGACTGCCTGCTCCGATCATGGTGCCGTTACCAATGCTCACACCCTGGAGGAGGGTGGAATGGGCTCCAATATGGGTATTGGCCTTAACCTGGACATTTCCGCATAAGACACATCCAGGAGCAATGTGGACAAAGTCCTCGATCCTGCAGCCATGTTCCAGGATGGCGCCTGTATTGATAATGGTTCCGTTTCCGATGGTAACGCCGGTATTGATGAGGACTCCCTTTCCAATGAAATTTCCTTCTCCCATTTTAATAGTTTCGGAGAGGATGGCGCTTTTGTCGATGATATTGGGAAGTTCATAGCCGATATTCCGGCATAATTGGTATAACTTCTGTCTTGGGCCGGGGTTTCCCATGCTTCCTACGGCAATCACCGCATTCCTGATCCCCATATTAAAAAAATAGGTTAAATCCTGGTCGCTTCCGATTACCTTTATGCCCAGTACATCTGTTCCCGCTTTTTTTCCTGGATCCAGGATGCCGGCGATGCTGTAAGTTTCCAATCCCCGGATGGTGTCTATGATGCTTTCCCCATGGCCGCCTCCGCCGATCAGAATCAATTCTTTTTTCATAATTTCATTCTTTCAGCCATTTTTTTCATTTCACTGAATTCCCCCATATCCAGCCAGGCGCTGTCCATAACAGGATAGGCGCCTACCTGCTCGCCGTTTTTTAAGCACCTGCGGATTAAGTCCGTCATATCAAAATACTGGTTATCAGGAATGTATTTTAGTATTTCTTCCTCCAATACGTAAAGTCCGGTGCTCACCAGCAGCTCATATCTGGGTTTTTCCTTTAAGGCATCAATGCTTCCGTTTTCTCCCAGGGTGATCACTCCGTAAGGAATCTCATAGCTTTTCATGGCCGTGACAACGGTGATCTTATTTTTATGGGTCTTGTGGTACATGAGAAGCTTGGTGTAATTGACATCCACTAAAATGTCGCAGTTGCTTACCAGAAAGCTCCCCTTTATATCCTTTTTTGCCAGGTTTAAGGAACCGGCTGTTCCCAGGGGTTTCTCTTCTTCGATCAGGTGCAGATGATAACGGCGGTCATCGTTAAAATAAGCTTTTATCATCTCTTTCTTATAATTTATGGTGAGATAGAATTCATGAAACCCGTACTCCATCATCTGATCCATGATTCTTTCTACGATGGGGATATCGCCTATGGGAATCAGGGGTTTTGGAATGACCTTTGTATATGGATATAACCGGGAACCCTTGCCTCCGGCCATGATGACTACCGGCGTCTGGGTCTGTTGGGAACGGCCCGGATCATGACCGCTCAGCTCATTCCAGAACAGGATATCAGTGACCTGGTTATTGTCATTTACCAGGGGCAGCCCCTCAATTTGTTTTTCTCTCATGATTTCCAGGGCCAGATGGCTTTTATCCTTTTTTATAACAACAGGAGCGGTGTTCATGATCAGGCGCACTGGCATGGAAATGTCTTTATTCTTTAATATCCACCGCCTGATATCCCCATCGGTGAGAACACCGGCCAGCTTATGATCCTCTTCAACAACAAGGAGTTTTCTTGCCGTCTGGTCCAATTGTTTAATTGCATCCCGAATGGAACGGTCCGGAGCAATGATAAATTTATGAACTTCCATGCCTATCCCTCTTTCAGACTGCTAAATGCAGTTTAATGCTTCAATAATATAATCCATGTCCTTTTTTAGAAGGTTGGTGCTGCAGGGAATATTGATGATCCGGTTCCAGTAAAGGGGTGCTTTTTCTATAAAATAGGCCTGGCAATCCTCATACATTTTCTGGGTATGAATCAGCTGCCAGATAGGCCTTGTTTCAATATCCTTTTCCCTTAACCGCTTCATAACCCTATCCCGGTCCGGCCCGCCGCTTTTTAAGAGGAGGGAATAAAACCACCGGTTATTCCTGGCCTTTTGGTTAAAGGGAAGCAGCTCAAAGTTTTCCATTGCTTGTATGGCGTTTCTGTAGTACTCATAATTGGCTTCCTTGATCCGGATAAAATCCTCCAGGCATTCCAGCTGGGCGACTCCCAGGGCTGCCTGTAAGTTTGTCATGCGGTAGTTATAACCCACTTCCTTGTGAGTATAGAAAAAGGGGTCGTCTTTTGCCTGGGCGGCAAGATACCTGGCTTTTTCCAGGGCATTTTCATCCTTTGCCGTTACCATCCCTCCTCCCCCTGTGGTGATGATCTTATTGCCGTTAAAGGAATAGGTCCCGAAGTCCCCAATGGTCCCTGCAAATTGACCCATGTATTTCCCCTGCTTATAACAGGTTCCCAGTGCTTCCGCGGCATCTTCGATCAATTGGAATCCATATTGTTCAGACAATGCTTTCAGCCGTTCCATATCCGCCATGTTGCCAAAGATGTGGACGGCCACAACCGCCTGAATGTGACGGCTGGTACGCTTGTTTACCGGCCCGGAAGAGGTCATGAGGCATTCCTTTTTCAAAAAATCTTCCAGCTTGTCACAGTCTATATTCAGAGAATCGTCACAATCCATAAAGACCGGGACAGCTCCTGCGTAAACCGCAGGGTTGACGGAAGCAATAAAGGTAAGGGTGGGAACGATCACTTCCTGCCCCGGCTTTACGCCGGATAAGAGCAGGGCCAAATGGATGGCGGCAGTTCCGCTTTGAACGGCAGCTGCGCCGGATACATTTAAATAAGAGGCCATGTTCCGTTCAAACTTTGCTACATAGGTGCCTGCGGAGGAAATCCAGCCGCTTTCAAGAGCATCCAAGATATATTTTTTTTCGTTCCCTTTTAGATTGGGAACGGATAAAGGGATCATATTCTTTCCTCCCCCTCATTTCGTTCTATAGGTTATAGATTCCGGCCTTGTACTTATCCAGGTTTTTCTCCATCCAGCTGATGGTTTCTTTCAGGCCAAGGGAAAGAGTGTATTCCTGGTTCCAGCCGGTAAGGTCTTTTAACTTCTGATTGGATCCCAAAAGCCTGTTTACTTCACTTTTTTCAGGGCGCAGCCTTTGAGATTCACAGATGATACTGGCTTTTGGGTCGATCTGATTGATCAGCTCCAATGCAAGTTCACCTATGGAGATTTCTTTCTGGCTGGCAATGTTGATCTCTTCCCCAATGGTCTTTTCTGACTTTTCTATTTCAATAAATCCGTTTACCGTATCTTTTACATAATTAAAATCCCTGGTGGGGGTCAGGCTGCCAAGGCGTATTTCCCCGGCTCCCGCTAACAGCTGGCTGATGATGGCCGGTATCACAGCTCTTGCAGACTGTCTCGGTCCGTAAGTATTAAAAGGCCGGACAATGGCCACCGGAAGGGAAAAGCTTCTGTAAAAAGATTCCGCCAGCCTGTCTGCTCCGATCTTTGTGGCAGAATAGGGCGATTGTCCCTGAAAGGGATGGGCTTCGTCAATAGGGACGTATCTGGCGCTGCCGTAAACCTCGGAAGTGGAGGTGATGAGCACTTTATCCGTGCCAAGGCTTCTTGCGGCCTGGAGAACATTTAGCGTCCCCTTGATGTTGGTATCCACATAGGAATCAGGAGAGTGATAGCTGAAGGGGATGGCGATCAGTGCAGCCAGATGAAAGACGGATTCCATTCCAGTCATGGCGGTTCTTACGCCGTTGGGATCCCGGATGTCCCCGGCCTGTATTTCAATTTCTTTCTTTATTCCTTGAGGAAGAGAGTCCAGCCAGCCCCAGGTATTAAAGGAATTATAAAAGGTAAACGCTCTTACTTCATATCCCTGTTCAACAAGTCTTTCCGTTAAGTGGCTGCCTATAAATCCATCTGCTCCTGTAACCAGAACCTTTTTCATGTTTCCTCCCTTACTTGTGATGGTTATCAAAAACCTTTATTTTGTAGCTGCTCGTCTTATCTGAGATAGAAAAGCAGAATTCTCCCCATTCATTGGTGAGCGTATGCTCAAGGTAGGTTCCTATCTGTCCGTTTTCCTGTAATTCTTCATCATAAACAGGGCTGAGCTTTTCTAAAATTACAACAGCGCCTATGACCGGACAAGAATCCTTATAACGGACCCTTCCCTTAATTAATATACCTTCCATATGGTATTCATGATTGATCTGTTCCATAATGTGCAACCCCGCCTAAGTGGTTATAAGTGGTTCGTAAATATCCAGCTGATAATTGGCGTACCTGTCTTTTTCCACGGCAATGGCAAATTCTCCGGACCCGTTGGTGATCACATAACCCTTATTTACCCGCTGGTTTTCCTGGGTTATTTTGATGACCCGGACAACAGCTCCTTCTATGACCTCCTGGCGTGAATTAAAAATCGTGCCTCTCAACAAGACCTGGTCAGATTTTTCCATGATAATAGTGGTCTTTATCATGTCACTGTTCTTAAAATGCTTTGGTGACAAAATAATTTCCGTATAACCGCTCAATGGAGTCCCTCCTTTCCCAAGAAAAGAAGAGGAGCATAAACAGCCAATTCATACTTCTTATCAGACTTTGCCTTAATGGAAAATAAATAATACCCGTTTTCATCTGCCACGGTATAACCCAGCAGCTGCCTGGTGCCGTCCTGGCAGTCGATTTGGGCGATACGGATCACAGCCCCCCTGCAGGGCTTCTGGTCCTGACCGTATATGGTTCCCTTGATGATCTGAAAGTTCTGCTTTTCCAGCTGGATGTGAAAGTGATATTCCGGGCGGGACTGGAGCCTAGCTCCGTTTATTCTTAAAGAAGACTTTTTGAAGCAGTTCATAAAATTTATTATGCCCCCCTCCGCCTTTTGCGGCCTCGGTCATGCTGCGGGTATATACGGTCACGTTTAATTCCTGTTTCCCATTGGTATCCTCAGCATTGATAATGTTTCCCGCCTGTTCCTTCCCGTTGATGATCATCTTATTGATTTTTACTTCTTTATATTTGGTATCATTGATTTCTTTATTTTTGCTCTCATCTTCCATAGCTCGATCCTCTTTTTCCATTTTTTTACTAAACTATATGCGGTTAATAGAATTCTGTTACGGTCTCTAAAATGGTTTCGTTTACTTCCTCCAGCATTTCTTTCATTCTATTAAAATATATTTGAAAAGACCTGGCCTGATGCTGCAGATCAGAGGTCAGCTTTTTATAATCCTTTGCAGACATATGAAATGTTTTTTCCTTCATTTCAAAAACAAATTCGCTGAAATATCCTCCCAGATATTTGGTATTTACATCATTTTCAAAGTCAGTCACAACCTTTAAGATATACAGGATTCTCTGTAAATCAATATCTCTTTCATCAATCTTTAAAAGAGATTTTGTATGGTTTTCGGAACGTATGATTTCGCATAATTCCAGGCATTGGCTTGCCTTTATCCTGTATTCCTCCAGAAAGTGAAGGAGAGAATCTATGGTTTCTTTGCTGTCCATATGGACTTCACGGCTTGGAATGAACTTCTTTTTTTGTCTGCCTGTTGCTTCTTCCTTAAACACTTCCGAAAGCTCCTTATGTGGCGCACCTTTTATTTCCGCTCCATAGGAACAGTTAATAAACCGGATCCGTTTCTGGTCCTTAAAAATGGTAATGTAGTGTTCCAGCCTTCTCCGGTAATGATCCAGGGTAACGGTGGTCCCCACGGGATTTCCGTAAACATCCTTTACAAGGGTTGTGGCACCGTATGTCAGGCTTTTATCATAATCAAAGACCGCACTGTCCGCGTGGTGCTTGTGGTAAGTATGGGCAAAATCCTGACCCAGGAATATGATGGGAGAGCAGCCCGTCATGTTTGCAATGTCAATGCAGGCATGGGCAACGGAACCTCCGCAAAACACTGCCTGATAATTTTCAAAGCCCTCTACTGTCTGGGAAAACAGGAGAGAGATGAAGACTTTATCTCCTTTATAATCTCTCACTAAATACCTGTTGCTGTATTCATAAAACGCAAGAGGCGCCTCCAGATTTAAGCAGTTCTTCATCATATCAAAGTTAGCATCAACCGGATCCACGGACACGATCATATCAGGAACAATCCCGTTTTTCGTCAAGGCTTCGACGGTCCTGCTTCCGGTAATGATAAAATACCGGTCAAGCTGATCCTTATGAGCCAGCATTTCCTTGATGTTGGAATCCAGAGAGGGGCCTCCGGATACTACCAGGGCCGGCACGTTTAAGTTAGACAGCCTGCAGCGGTGGATAGGAGTGGACCGGTCCAATGCTTTCATATTGGCAATCATGTTCTGGATGAAAACTTTTTTAAAGCGCTTTGCAAGATCCACCTGGGAAGCTGCATTGATGATGGTCCAATCAAGCAGTTCGATCAATCGGCCGTATTCTTCCTCATAAACGCTGCGGTAGTTGCCGAATGCGTGAAAGTAAATGTTATTGATATTTTTAAAGTGGATCATACTGTCAAAAATTTGTTTCACCTGGTTTTCATCAAAGGGAACAAGAATGATATTGTCCCCTAATTTAGAACCGAATTTTTTTCGGATTCCAGGGTTTGGTTCAAAAATAATCACTCTGTTTCTTTCACACAGCAATTTTTTCATAAGAGGAATGTATGCTCCCGTATCAATTCCAAATAGGAAAATCAGGGAGTCAAATTTTAAGTCATCTAAGGTATCCAGCAGTTTTTTTATCTCCTTTCCGTAATTGATCCGGTCAGCCAAAAAGATTCGTTTTTTATCCTTTTTTATCCCATAGACGTGGTAGCCATCCAATGTTTTATACTTCTTCATTACAACCTCCCTGTTCATTGGTTATACTTTGTTCCCGTTTATACGGGCGAATAAGCAATCAATTTATATTTCTTTTCACCAATTCTGGGAAGTGATATTCCGTAAGAACCATCATGAAGCGTAAAGGTCACGCCTAAGCATTTTTCTTCTGCTGGAATCCGGGAATCATCCACAAAGCGTATTTCAACGGCAGCGTTTGGCAAAGGCTTTCCGGTGGGGCTGTATACGGTTCCCGTGATCAATAGATACGAGTTATTTGACAGGGTAATATCTGCTGTCACGATTCTGGAACAAATGATCTGACAGCCTGTGAAAGTTACTTTTGGCAATAGTCCTCCCCCTCCTTTGTGATAAATAATGTTTATTGAAGAAAAGGCGCCTCAAAGGTTCCTTTTCAAATCCCATACATGCCAGATATCGTTATATTAGCTTTCGCCCGTTGGTGTTTGGTGAGCGTGATGTAGGATTCTGACCTTTGAGGCGCCCTGTTTAAAAGTTAGTTAGCATAGAACTTTAATATCAAGTTTACTCCGGCTCTGCAGGTAATGCCATATACGGCATTTGCATCTGTAAATGTTTGACGGTTTGGAGCAGCGGTGGTAGGATTTGTACTTTCCCATACGGCCACTGCGCCGCTGCGCAGGATCGTATTGCTGAATAATGCGGAACCTCTTACTAAAAGTAACCCCCAGCTTGTCGTGGAAAGATCAGCAGGAACCAATACTCCTGAAATTGCAGAAGCAGATGAAATCGTTTTTGCTATTGGTTTATAATTAGCCATAAGGATGCCCCCTTTTAACATGTTGTAGAAATACGTATTTCTTATTTATAGTATGTCCCCAGAAACAGAAAGTGACTGACAGGGGGAAGGGGCTCATCAATGACTGGTCCATGGTTATTAAGCAGACTTTTTTGTGTCTCATTTAAAAAATTCTAAAACCAATATGACATTTTTTACCAATAATCTCTTTTATTTCCATAAAGCTATTGTTTTTTATTCGAAATCGGTTATATTATTTTATAAGTATTAAATTATTTATGTAACAATACAAAGGAGGATATATGAATTTAAAAGGAATTCGGCAGAAAATCATCTTAAACACATTAATTGTCATCATAATTATTTCTGCGGTTACAACTATTGTATTGTCGGTTTCTGCAATGTCTTTGACCAATGCCACATTGATGGAAACTCTTATTCCATTTGCTAAAACTGCTTCAAAAAGTGTTGAAAGCAGTCTGCATATCATGGCAGACCGCATATTTATGATCGGGGAAAATCAGGAACTGTCATCAGAGGAAGCGACCATGGAAGAAAAGCGCCAGGTCCTTAATAAGGCCGCATCAGGCATAGAGTTTGTCTGGCTGGCTCTCTATACTCAGGATGGCAAGCTCTACACCGGCAACGGAAACAGTCCTGCCGATATTTCCGGGGGAGATTTATTTTCCATGATGCAGGAGACCCAGAACCTTGTCATAGGGGATACCTTTGTGGGAGAAAATGGACTTGAAGTATCCGTGGGAATGCCCATTACCACAGAAAAGCAGAACACCTATTATCTGGTGGGAAGCTACAAGTATGACATGCTTGACGACGTGATCAGCAGTATACATATCGGCTACAGCGGCCATGCATTTGTTATGAATGGAAGCGGCCAGGTAGTGGCTTATCCTGATACCGGCATCATCAAGAGCGGAGAGAATGTATATTCTCTTTATAAAAATAATGCAAAGCTTCTGGAAGTTTTTGATGCAATGAAAACAGGGAGGATCGGATCGGCTTCTGTGTCCATGGATGGAAAAGACACCCTGGTGGTTTATGCGCCTGTACGAGGTGCTAACTGGTATTTGGCCATCATAACTCCCAAATCAGATTTTACGGGCATCGTAAAGTCAGCTGTTATGGTCAATATAGGCATCATCATAACCCTTACCCTTCTTGCAGTTCTGTTCATCGCCCGCTTTGCAGGAAAAATCTCAAAGTCTTTGGGAAGCGTAACAGAAAGGATACAGAAGCTGGCCCAGGGAGATTTGACAAGTCCGGTGGAAGTGATGATGACAAATGACGAGGCCCAGACCCTCTCCAATTCTTTAAAGGATACCATTGAAAAGGTGAGCGGATATATTTCCCAGCTTCAAAATGCCCTGGAACAGCTTTCCGCCGGAAATTTAGACGTCAGCGTCAGCAACCAGTTTGCTGGAGACTTTGTGATTATGAAGGACTCCATTCAAAACATAACCGATTTCTTAAACCAGCTGATCAACGACTTGCAGCAATCGGCTGAGACCTTGAACCGTGCAGCCCAGGGTGTATCCCAAAGCGCCCGCTTTATGAATGAGTCCTCCGGCCATCAGTCAGCAGCCATTGACAGGCTTTTGGAAGAGACGGACTCCATATCCAAAGACATCGTCATTGTGGACGACCATGCAAGAAATGCCCGTGAGCTTATGGAGCAGTCCATGAAAAGGCTGTCCATGGGTGATGAACACATGGAAAACACCCTTCAGGCCATGAAGAATATCAGCCACAATGCGTCTGAAATAACAAAGATCACAAAATTCCTTGAGGAAATAGCCTTCCAGACAAACATTCTAGCCCTTAACGCAAGTGTGGAAGCCGCCCATGCAGGCGAGGCCGGGAAAGGTTTTGCCGTAGTGGCAAATGAAATCCGTGACCTTGCTGAAAAAAGTGCGGAATCTTCCAAGCGTACCGCTGAAATGATCGGAAATTCCCAAAGAGCGGTTGAAGAGGGATCCCAGTATGCCAATCTTACCGCCAGCTTCTTAAATGAGCTGACGGATATATCCAGGCAGACCTATGAGATCACGGAGGACTTGGCAAGGCTTGTAGGAAATGAAAAGTCCAGCCTGGAAAATGCGTCCTCAGACATCTCCCGGATCTCCCAGCTGGCCCGACAGAACCTTGAATCAAGCAGGGATGTGGCTTCCTTAAGCGGGGATTTAGCACAGCAGGCCCAAAGCCTTGAAGAAATGTCCGGACGTTTCCGTCTTCGTACCAATTCCGAAGGGAGAGATGCACAATGAATAAAAGAAAACGCTTTTTAATGATTTTCCTGTTCCTTCTTGTCGTATTATCTGTAAGCGGCTGCAAAAAAAAGGAAAGCAGGATGGAAGATGGCTTTTATACGGTGGAAATGTCGGATTACAGCAAAGGCTGGAAGGAATTTGTCACCATCCGCGTCAGCAACGGCAAGATTGTTACGGTTGAATACAATGCCAGAAATGCAAGCGGATTCATCAAATCCTGGGATATTCCCTATATGCGCAATATGAACGACCAAAAGGGGACCTACCCCAACCGCTATACCCGCACTTATGCCGCCAGCTTCCTTGCGGCCCAAAGCGACAAAGGAATCGATACTGTAAGCGGAGCCTCTTCTTCCGGAGGAAATTTTCAGAAAATGGCTTCCCTTCTCATGGAAAAGGCGAGAAAGGGAGATGCTTCTCTCGGGATTGTTGAATCTGAGAAATAGATTTAAGAAAAGGGGGTTGATACAGGTTTTTCCTTTCAACTCCCATTCTAAAGAAAAAGGACCGCTGCACCATAGGTAATTACCTATGGTGCAGCGGTCCTTTATTCTATCGTTCATTCAAGCTTTGGAAAAAGTGTCAGTAATTCCGGCTTTTACTTTTTAGGTTGAGCCGGCAAAGAAGCCTTTCAGGGCAACTCTGCCGACTTAGTAAAAACATGTATGTAAGCGCTCTGACCGCTTTCTCTTGATCTCTTATGTTTATAATATTATCATACAGGATAAATGTGAAGGAATTTTGACCAGGTTATAAAGAAAGTATGAAAGAAATAAAGAAATTCTGACAAAAATTGGAAAAGTATCCAAGCTGATGCTGCTTATAATATTCATAACAGGATAATTCCTGCGAAAGCAATTTCCATGAAACAGGAACGCAGGCGGAGGTGCGGATATGCTGCTTGAAAAAAATTTAATTGAATATTGTTCTCCCACACTGGCCTCTCTCAAAACGGCAAGCTTGTTTAATCATCCCTTTTCCTCGGAAGAGGAACTGGAAGACCAGCTGGCAGGCTTAAACAGCCAGCTGGAAGGGAAAGGAATATCCCTGCTGGTGTTGTGCAGGCGCAGGAATAAGGCGCTTATCTATGTCTGCCGGAAATCCCGCCTCCAGGCGGATTTAAGCAGGCCGGAAGTGGGCAGGTTCCTAAAAGCCTACGGCTATGAGCAAACGGAGGTGGAGGCTGCACTTAACAGGCTAAAGGAACGGCTGAACCAGGAAGGAGATTTTCCCCATGAGATCGGCGTTTTTCTCGGTTATCCCCTGGAAGATGTGGTGGGGTTTATCCAAAATGGGGGAAAGAACAGCAAATGCACCGGCTATTGGAAGGTATACGCCGATGAGCGGGAGGCAGCCCTGGTGTTTGCCAGATACCGGAAATGCCGGACAGTGTATGCCCAACTTTGGCAGAATGGAAGGACTGTCTGGCAGCTTACGGTGGCATCCTCTGACAAATAAAGAGAAAAAATACGAAAAAACCTGGTTTTCCATTAGAAAAACCCAGGGCAGATATTCCTTACGTGAAATAACATGGCCCCCATTATTTATCCTTGGCTGCATTCAGCCATATGACAGCAGCCTCATACTGTTCCCTGGAAAATGAAATTTTGCCTTTACAGACATGAAAGAATCCTTCCTGTTTCAGCTGATAGATAGTGCGGTTGAGCGTTTTTACATTGACTCCGATCTCTTCCTGGAGAAGCTGGCGCGTCCGGTTGATGGTCAGGTTTTCCGAAGGTTTTTTATTATCCATGCCATTCTGCCTTCCGAAACGCACTATATAGTCTAACAGAAGATAGGCTGGAGGGTAAAACAGCTTTGCACCGTTGGTGTAAGAGGAGCGGTACAACTTGAATGCGGTGTGTTTGGAGGCCAGGCGCAGGATATTGATATCCTCCGAAAGCCAGCGCTCCGCATCCTTCCGGCTGATATAGGCAACCACGTTATCCGTCACAGCTTCAATGGTCACGGAGGTACGTTCCATACAGGCGAGTATGGTAACTTCTCCGATAAAATCTATGGCCTTATTACCCTCGATCATATAGACATTTCCATTTTCAAATTCGTTGATGACCCGATTTTCACCTGCCGCTACAATTCCAAAATAGTTCAGCTCCATATCCTTCTGGTGTATGATGGAACCTGCGGCATGGGTCCGCACGGTGCAGCGGTTTCGTATATCATGGGGCATATTTTTTGTATATTCCCTTAAAGCGGGAACCCGGTTTTCCAGCTCAGTCAGTGTCATTCATATCCTCTCAATTCTTTTGTTTTGCATCCAGTATACCATTATCTAAAAGATAAAATCAATCGGGATTTTTTGTGGGAAGTGCTCATTTGTCCTTTTTTTAAGACGATGTTTTGTATAAAATACTCAACACAAGGAGATTGTAACAGCCGGCAGGGAATAAAGATGCCGGCTGGGAAGGAGGGGCTCTTATGAGCGGCAGCAAAAAAGAAACTTTTGTGTATGGTTCCCTGAAGGAACGGTTTGCGGTGGAGTGGAAGATATTTGCCCTGGCATTCGTCTTTATCCTTATTGCGGATAATATAGGGCAGATTAAGATCCCTGTTGGAAAAGGAATGTTTATTCTGTTTCCGATTTTTTATGCAATTATTTTAGGCGTGTTAAGCGGGCCTCAAGTGCTTAAGATCGCGGACAGCAAGCATGTTAAGGCGGCCTCCAGGCTGGTTGTGGTGGGCATCTGTCCGTTTATTGCCAAGCTGGGGATCACGGCAGGAGCCAACATCGACACCATCTTACAGTCCGGTCCGGTGCTTCTGCTCCATGGATTCGGCAACTTGTTAGGGCCTTTGCTGGCGCTGCCGGTTGCAATTCTTCTGGGAATGAAGAGAGAGGCCATAGGAGCCTGTCATTCTATTAACAGGGAATACCACATGGCACTGATCAATAATATTTACGGCCCTGATTCAGCTGAGGCCAGGGGGAGCCTTTCCATCTATATCGTAGGAGGTATGGTGGGGACAATATATTTCGGGCTTATGGCTTCTGTGGTAGGTATGACGGGCCTGTTCCATCCCCAGGCATTGGGATTGGCCTCCGGCGTGGGCGCAGGCATCATGATGGCAAGCTCCAGTGCCAGCTTGTGCGCTATTTATCCTGAATGGGCTGATACCATTTCTGCTATGGCCAGTGTGGGAGAGACCATAGCTGGAATTACCGGAATGTATATCACCATGTTTATTGCTATTCCCATGACGGACAGGCTTTATAGGTACTTAGAGCCGAAGCTGGAGAAAATCACCCTTAAGAATAAGGAGAAAGAGGAGACAGTATGAGATACATAGAATGGCTTATCTTATTTGTAATTGCTGCCTGCGGCACAGGGCTGGCCAATTTTATCGGGTATGGAACAGGATTTAGCACATCCCTTCCGGGCTTAACAGTACTTATTGTGATTTCCATGATTGCAGTATTTTTAACAAAGGTTCTTCCCCTTAAGCTTCCCATAGTGGCTTACTGTTCCATAATCGGACTGCTGTCAGCCTCCCCAGTTTCTCCTGTCAGGGATTTTGTGATCCAGGCAGCCTCCAATATTAATTTTACAGCTCCCTTTACTATGGTGGGTGCTTTCGCAGGCCTGGCGATCAGCGATCAGTTAAAGACTTTTGTCAGCCAGGGCTGGAAGATACTGATTGTAGGAATTTTTGTTATGACCGGAACCTTCTTAGGTTCCTGCCTCTGGGATCAGATGCTGCTGTCACTGGCAGGCGTAATTTAGCAACATTAAGGAGATAAAAATATGCGGACATGCGATTTATTAATAAAGGACAGCAGTGTGTTAATCAGTGCAGAAACATTGCGGGAGCATACGGATATCGTCATAAATGCCGGACGGATCGAAGAGGCAGGGGCAGGTCTGTGGAAAAAATACCGGGCCTCTGAGACCATTAATGGAAAGGGAAAGCTTTTCATGCCCGGTCTTATTGACAGCCATGTACATACGGGACAGCAGCTGCTGAAGGGGTTTGTGCTGGATGCAAAACCAATTATCTGGACCAGGATCATGCTTCCTTTTGAGAGCACCCTGACTTCGGAAAAGATGCGGCTCAGCGCCCAGGCTGCGGCTCTGGAAATGATAAAAAGCGGTACCACAGGATTTATAGATGCAGGAAGTTACTTTATGGAAGATGCAGCAGCTGTGTATGCTGAAAGCGGGTTAAGAGGCGCTCTTTCCTACTCAACAATGGATGAGGAGGGCCTTCCGGAATCCATTTCAATGAGCGCAAAGGAAGCGGTAAAGCGTACGGACTCCCTGTATGACAGATTTCATGGAAAAGGGAGCTTAAAGGTATATTACTCTCTGCGGGCTTTAAATTCCTGCACCAGCCGTTTGGTGGAACTGGAGTCAGAACATGCCAAGGAGCGGGGAACTATGCTTCAGGCTCACATGAATGAGTATATGGGCGAAATAAATGGAATCATGGCCCGCGAAGGAATGCGGCCTTACGAATACCTTGAGAAAATGCAGGTGCTTGACAGCAACTTCCTGGGCGCCCACAGCCTGATTCTTTCTGATGAAGAAAAGGCTCTCATAAAGGAGAGAGGAGTAAAGGTGTGCCACTGTCCTTTCAGCAACTGCGGAAAAGCAGTACCGGATACGCCCCAGCTTCTGGATATGGGAATTTCAATAGGCATGGGTACGGATGGTGCGGCCCATGGCGGCTTAAGCCTTTGGAATGAGATGAAGATATTCCGTTCTCTTATGAACATTTATCATGGTGTGCCCGGCAGCAATCCAAAGATAATGCCGGCAGAAACTATTTTCCGGATGGTTCTGGAAGGCGGCGCAGCAGCTCTTTACGAGGAAGACAGCCTGGGACGGCTGGAGTCCGGATACAAAGCAGATATCATAAGCATAAACATGGATCAGCCCCACCTTTGTCCTACAGGCAATAAGCTTCATACATTGCTGGAATGCGTCAACGCCGGAGATGTAGCGGATATGATAGTAGGCGGCAGGCTAATAATGAAGGACAGGGAAGTGCTGTCCATGGATGAGGAAAAGATTTTGTATGAGTCAGGGAAATATATGGAATCGGTGAATAAGTAATGATTACGAAGAAACAAGGAGGATATATTGGATCATGGTATTTTGGCTGATTGCTGCGGCTGCCAACCTGGTGGTAGGAGCATTTGTAGGACTTACGGGAGTGGCGGGATTTCTTCTTCCCATTGTATATACCGGGCCTTTGTCGATGGGTGTAACGGAGGGGCTGGCTCTCAGCTTTGCAGCTTTTATCGTATCAGGAGCTCTTGGCTCAGTAAACTACAAAAGAGCGGGCAACCTGGATATTCCCTTTGGGATCCGTTTAAGCCTGGGGAGTCTTCTTGGAGCAGTTATTGGTGTAAAACTGAACTTAATCATACCGGAATCCATGGTGAAAATTCTTTTGTATGTGGTGGTTCTTTTATCAGGAATTTCTATTCTTCTCAGGAAAGACCGGACGGAAGAGGAAGGGAACAAAGGCTATGTTATATCAGACCACCTGGCAGCAACCCTGGTCCTGGGGTTTGTGACAGGCATGATCTGCGCCCTTTCCGGTGCAGGAGGTCCGGTTCTGGTCATGCCTCTCCTGGTGGTCCTGGGTATCGGCATCAGAACGGCAGTGGGTGTCGCCCTGTTTAACTCAGTGTTTATAGGGATTCCTGCCTGTATTGGATACATGATGCAGTGCAATATGAAATCCCTCTTGCCGGTGATGGCAGCAGCGCTGGTATTTCACGGTATGGGAGTTACCTTTGGAAGCAGAAATGCGGTCAGGATAAACCAGAATCTCTTAAAGAAGGGGATCGCTGTCTTTTCTATATTAATTGCCGTATGGAAGCTGTTCTTCTCATAAGGGATGTTTGTGTTGTCTCCATAAAAATCATTAGAAAAACTTAAAAAGGTGATTTCCTGTCTCTTCTTTATACAGGATGAAAGCGGTTATCTAAATCAATGGCACGGATTAACTCCGTGCCATCTCTGTGTTATATAATTAACATGGT
The DNA here is from genome assembly GCF_000526995.1 of Lacrimispora indolis DSM 755. Taxonomy (NCBI): domain Bacteria; kingdom Bacillati; phylum Bacillota; class Clostridia; order Lachnospirales; family Lachnospiraceae; genus Lacrimispora; species Lacrimispora indolis. The sequence goes on from NZ_AZUI01000001.1 coordinate 3,928,929, forward strand.
TTTTTATTCAAGTCCCTCAATGGCCGGCTTTTCAAGATTTAACATTTCGCTGCACTTGGAACACGGGAAATTGTTGGCGATGCAGACATCCACATTACAGGTGGTTGTCTTATTAATATATGATACGCCCCACTCCATAATTTGAGTCATTATAGGAATAAAGCTCTCACCGATTTTCGTTATAGAGTACTCTACCCTTGGAGGCACTTCCTTATAAACTTCTCTATGAATGAGGTTATCTCTTTCCAGTTCCTTTAACTGCTGTGCCAAGACCCCGCGGGACACATCAGGTATGAGCTTTTGCAGTTCACCAAACCGCCTGGTTCTGCGGCTGACGATCCATAAAATAGTTAATTTCCATTTACCCATCAATAAATTCTGGGTTACAGTTACCGGACATAATTTGTTTGCATCAAATTTATCAGACATCAGAAATCCGCTCCTTCTCCAATAATCATATTTTTATGACTATGTCACAATCATATGCCTACTTGTAAAGCACATCTAATTGTCGTACTATTATATAGCAAAGAAAAACAGCAGTCAATCCCTTAAGACATGGAGGATAAGCCAATGAAAGAAGTATATGATTTTTTAAAAAAGTGTGAGACATATTATATTGCAACAATGGATGGCGACCAGCCAAGAGTCCGGCCATTTGGTACGGTGGATATTTTTGAAGACAAGCTCTACATTCAAACCGGTAAGATCAAAAATGTATCAAAACAGATTCATGCCAATCCGAAAATTGAAATCTGCGGTATGGCCGATGGTAAATGGATCCGCATTGAAGCTTTGGCTATTGAGGATGACCGGATTGAAGCAAGGCAGCATATGCTGGATACCTACCCCTCACTGCTAAAAATGTACGCGGCCGATGACGGCAATACCGAGGTTTTTTATCTCGAGGATGCCACAGCAACGATCTCATCGTTAATGGATAAGCCTGTGATCATTCAGTTTTAACCGAATTAAGCAGCGAAGCGGATTGCGGATATCCGTTTGACTAGCTTTTATAAACTGTTTTTTAAATCAAACTGTAAAAAGACCTGTCCTGCATATTTACTTTCATAAAAGGTAGGGCGGACATGCAGACCGGACCTTTATCTGCAAAAGAAACGCCGGATAGATCATCTGTCCGGCGTTTCTGTGGCTTAAATAATAACATTCAATTGTGTAAAGCCTGATTAAGAACAAAAGCCTGCCTCAGGATGATCCCCAAGGTGAGAGACAAATCCCAGGGTATTCTCCAGAGGGATTTTATATCATAGGAAGCACCTTCTTATGAAACAAAAAACACCATAAACTCCTGTAAATACAAGATTTTATAGTGTCGTTTTATGACCTATCCGAGAATCGAACTCGGGTTTCCGCCGTGAGAGGGCGGCGTCTTGACCGCTTGACCAATAGGCCGTTCTTGTGTGTCATCTCTGACAGCTTCATTATAATACCATAGGATTTTCCATTTGTCTACACTTTTTTTGATGAAATAAAAAATTTGTCAAAATCGGATTAAATATGCTATACTTTTCTAAGTTCAGAGGAAGCGGGAGGAGAGACATGGGGCTTAAAAAGCGGGAAGTGAAATACGATTATTTAAGGACTCTTGCGGTCTTTGCCATTATCATGATTCATGCGGTTCCGGCGGAAACCTTAAATTACAGGCAATGGCTGTTTTCGGCGGCCCTATTGCCGGTGCTTTTATCATTTGTAGGGATTTATTTTATGCTGAGCGGACTCTTCCTTTTAGAATCAGGGACAGAGGATATTCCGGGATTTTACCGCAGCCGGTTTCAGACAATTTTTGTCCCTTTTGCATATTACAGCGGGATCTATTACTGGTATTATGAAATTTATTTAAGGCAGGAACCCCTTAGGTGGCAGGAACACTTAGGGGCTTTTGGAAAAGGGCTTTTTATGGGAACCATTCCCATGACGCCCCATCTGTGGTTCATGTATGTGATCATGGCGCTTTACCTTTGTGCACCCTTTCTGGCCCGGATGATGAAGGCAATGAGCGATAAGGATTTAAAGCTCCTTCTTGCACTTATGGTGATCGTCCAGGGAATCTGTACCTATCTTCCGGCCTTTGGCCTGGATTTAGGAGGGAGCCTTCAATATATGATATTTAAGGGCTGGTTTCTGTATTTTGTCCTGGGTTATGCATTAAAGCGCCTGTACGGCAGCAGCAGGTATCTCCCCTTTGGGATTCTCGGCATTGCCGGTTTTGGCATCACAATGGTTCAAAAATGCCTCACCCCATCCTTTACACCCGGGATCCACGACTTGGCTCCCACAATGGTGGCAATTGCTGCGGCTGTGTTCCTGTTCTTTGAGCATTTCGGGGATATTAAAATGCCATTCCTTGCAAAGCTTGCAGGTCATATAAGCCGTTACAGTTATTCCATCTACCTCATCCATTACCTGGTTTTGGGGCAGGTGGCCAGAGGGCTGGTGGAAAAGACTTTCATAAGACATTATTATGTGCCCAAGATCCTCTGTGAGACAGCTTTGACGTTTCTCATTTCCCTGGCAGCCGCCTGGATCATTGACGGAACCATAGGAAAGCTGCTTAAAAAGGCAATGGGCCTGATCAGTTATAGAAGGAATAAAAGCAAAGGAGCGCTTTAAATGGAACGGAAAGCAAGCTGTGAATATTGTATACACTATGATTATAATGAAGAATACGAATGTTATGAATGTGAGATCAATCTGGATGAGGATGAGATGATACGCTTCTTAAGCAATTCGTTTCAAAGCTGTCCACATTTTAAATTCGGGGATGATTACTCGGTGGTGAGAAAGCAGATGTAAAAGGAAATGCTGAAAAGAAGCCCTGAAAAAGGGAGGAGCCGGTATCCCTCGAAGGAATACCGGCAATTATGAAAAAAATTTTTATCTCAAAGTATGTTGGCAACATCTTTTTCTGATGTTTTTAGTATATCGGTTAAATATGAAGAAAATTTGACCATGCTGTAAAAAGATTATGACCAGAGTGTGAACAATGGACTTGCTCCATGGATCAGTCTCTGAAATGGTAGCTGTCCAGCAGCTGGTTCTTCATATGCCAAAGCTCATTTGATAAGTCAACGTGGACTTCATGGGGATTCACCAGACGGCGGGACTCCTCCCAAAGGGTATCAAGCTCCTTTTTGCAGTAGGACTGGATATCCATAACGGCAGGTGTCTCATAAATGCATTTTCCGCCTTTAAATATTTGAACAAGAAGATCCCTCATGGTATAGCTGTTAGGTGCCAGATGGGTCTTTTTCCATGTTTCAATGGGATCGAAGAGGAGGAGGGAATGGTTTTCCTTAAAGACCTCTCCTTCCAAGCAGATTAAATCTGCAATGATCTTGCCCGTTTCCCGGCTGTAAATTCGCTTAATAATCTTGTTGCCCGGATTGGTGATCTTCTCCGCGTTTTCAGAAAGCTTGATCTTTGGTACAAACTGGCCGGTTTTTTTATCCATGACAGCCGCCAGCTTATAGACGCCGCCAAAGGAAGGGCAGTCCTTGGAAGTGATCAGATTGGTTCCCACGCCCCAGGAATTAATGGTGGCTCCCTGGATCTTTAAGCTGTTGATCAAAGTCTCGTCAAGGTCATTGGAGGCAGAGATCACTGCATCTGAAAATCCGGCTTCATCAAGCATTTTCTTGGCCTTTTTGGAAAGGTATGCCAGGTCTCCGCTGTCCAGACGGATCCCATAGTTGGTAAGAGGAATTCCTGCCTGCCGCATTTCCTTAAATACCTTGATGGCATTGGGAACGCCGGATTTTAACGTATCATAGGTGTCCACCAGAAGGATGCATGCGGTGGGATATAGCTTTGCATAGCTGCGGAACGCACTCAGCTCGTCGGGAAAGCTCATGATCCAGCTGTGGGCATGGGTTCCTCTCACCGGAACATGGAACATTTTCCCTGCCAGCACATTGGAGGTACCGATACAGCCTGCGATCATGGCAGCCCTGGCACCGTAAATTCCGGCATCAGGTCCCTGAGCGCGGCGTAAGCCGAATTCCATAACTCCGTCTCCTGCGGCAGCGTATACGACTCTGGCTGTTTTCGTGGCGATCAGGCTCTGGTGGTTGATGATGGTGAGCAGAGCGGTTTCGATCAGCTGGGCTTCCATAATGGGAGCAATGACTTTTACTAAGGGTTCGCGAGGGAATATGACCGTGCCCTCCGGGATGGCGTAGATGTCGCCGGAAAATTTAAAATGGTTGAGATATTCCAGAAAGTCTTCTTCAAACAGACCGGTAGACCGTAAATAATCCACATCCTCCTGGCTGAAATGAAGCTCATTTACGTATTCAATGACCTGTTCCAAGCCTGCGCAGATCGCGTACCCGTTGCCGCCCGGATTGCTGCGGTAGAAAACATCGAATATTACGGTCTCGTTGGCGTTTTTCTCTTTAAAATATCCCTGCATCATGGTCAATTCATAAAGATCTGTTAATAAGGTTAAATTGCGCTGGCTCATAGCTGTTCTCCTTTTTTTTCCTTTTACTAAACCTTTTCGCACATTATACCATAAGTTTACAAAAAAACAATGGAATTGACAAAAAAGTAACAATCTTAATTGGGGCATAAATATCGCATAAATATTCGAAAATAATTAAATAATCTAAATAATACAATACAATTTGAAAATTAATAATTAATTAATTATTTTTATAAAAAAAGACTTGCAAATCAGGGCGGGATAGTATATAATAAAGCCATAACAAAAGAAAAAAATATCTAATCCGATCTTCCTATTTCATTTATAGGATGGCAGAGAAAAGGAGGTTGATTCCACCGAAAACATAAGTTTCGCCTGAATCAGGTTATAGGCAAATTCAGGCAAGAGGCAAAACCGTTAGACCTTGGCAGAAAACCGAAAAGGGCGATGGATAAATGCGAAAGCATGGATGAAGCCGGAATAAAGATCTACCAATCTCTTATATGCCTATAGTTCGTTATAACTGCAGAGAAATATTCATCTGATGGGTAATTTTGATTCGTCCGGATTGAATTTTTGTTCGGTAGCTGGATAACAATATAGTAGAATGAAAACAACGATGCAGAGATTTCAGATTAGTAGATGGTTTTAGGCGAAAGGTAACGGGAAAAAATTCATATAGAGCATCCAGAAAACGTGAAGTAAAAAACGAAACGAGAGAGGTAATTAAGAACTAATGGATGAAAGCGTGTAGAACGGGTATCGAATTTCATGAATATGATTCGGTACCCGTTCTCCTTTGTGCCTTACGGAAGGAAAAACAAATTAGCCTTGACATTTCTTTTCCAAATCCATATAATTATAAAATACGGAAATATACCGTACCATATCATAATAAGAAGAAAGACTTTGATGGAGACAGTAGGACCATGGGAAATCCAAAGAGAGCCGGGGAGGGTGGAAGCCTGGCGAAAGTAGCGTGGGTTTGAATATCACTCCGGAGTTTCCGGCCGAAAGCCTTGGCAGTAGGTCAGGACGTAGTTTCTGCGTTAAAGGAAAGCATATGCTGGTATGCGGTAATAGGTGGTGTAACGGAGATATAGTGAGGCTTTCGTCCTGATTACGGGATGAGGGCTTTTTTTATATATGCAGAAATGGAGGTCGCAAAAGATGTACAAAAAAGTCCCTACAGACTTGAATTTTGTCGCACGAGAAAAAGAAGTTGAAAAGTTCTGGGAAGACCATGAGATTTTCAAAAAGAGCATGGAAAACCGCAAGGAAGCAGAAACCTACACGTTTTATGACGGTCCGCCCACTGCCAATGGGAAACCCCATATCGGGCACGTATTGACCAGGGTCATCAAGGATATGATCCCAAGATACCGTACCATGAAGGGCTATGACGTTCCGCGTAAAGCAGGCTGGGATACCCACGGACTGCCGGTGGAGCTGGAAGTGGAAAAGATGCTGGGCCTTGACGGCAAGGAACAGATCGAAGAGTATGGCCTGGAGCCATTTATCAAGTATTGCAAGGAAAGTGTTTGGAAATACAAAGGCATGTGGGAAGATTTCTCAAAAACCGTTGGCTTTTGGGCTGATATGGATGACCCATATGTTACCTACGAAAATGATTTTATTGAATCCGAGTGGTGGGCATTAAAGCAGATCTGGGAAAGAGGCCTTTTGTACAAAGGCTTTAAGATCGTTCCTTACTGCCCCCGGTGCGGAACTCCCTTATCCAGCCATGAGGTGGCCCAGGGGTATAAGGATGTAAAAGAACATTCCGCCATTGTCCGGTTTAAGGTAAAGGGAGAGGAAGCCTATATTCTGGCATGGACCACAACTCCCTGGACTCTTCCTTCCAACGTGGGCCTTTGTGTGAATCCGGATGAGACCTATGTGAAAGTACAGAACGGAGACTATACCTATTATCTGGCAGAAGCTCTCTGTGAAAAGGTTCTGGAAGGGGAGTACACGGTTTTAGAAAGGTATCAGGGAAAGGATCTGGAGTATAAAGAATACGAGCCTTTATTTGACTTTGTAAAACCAAATAAAAAAGCACATTACGTGACATGTGACCATTATGTCACCCTGACTGACGGTACCGGCGTGGTACACATTGCTCCTGCCTTTGGTGAGGATGATTCCAAGGTGGGCAGAAAATATGATCTTCCCTTTGTACAGCTGGTCAATGCGGCCGGTGAGATGACGGAGGAAACCAAGTGGGCAGGCATTTTCTGCAAAAAAGCAGATCCAATGATTTTAACGGATTTAAAGGAGAGAGGGCTGTTATTCTCAGCACCTATATTTGAGCACAGCTATCCCCACTGCTGGAGATGCGACACCCCGCTCATCTACTATGCAAGAGAATCCTGGTTTATCAAGATGACGTCCGTAAAGGAAGATCTGATCCGCAACAACAATACCATCAACTGGATCCCGGAAAGCATTGGAAAAGGACGTTTCGGTGACTGGCTGGAAAATGTCCAGGACTGGGGAATCAGCAGAAACCGTTACTGGGGCACGCCTCTAAATGTGTGGGAATGCCAGTGCGGTCATCAGCACTCCATCGGAAGCATTGAGGAATTAAAGGCCATGTCACCCAACTGCCCGGCAGACATTGAGCTTCACCGCCCATATATTGACGAGGTGACCATTACCTGTGAAAAATGCGGAAAGCAGATGAAGAGAGTGCCGGAGGTGATTGACTGCTGGTTTGATTCCGGTTCCATGCCATTTGCACAGCATCATTATCCTTTTGAAAACAAAGAGCTGTTTGAGCAGCAATTCCCGGCTGACTTTATTTCCGAGGCTGTGGACCAGACAAGAGGCTGGTTCTACTCCCTCCTTGCCATCTCCACTCTGATTTTCAACAAGGCGCCATATAAAAATGTAATTGTTCTGGGGCATGTCCAGGATGAGAACGGGCAAAAGATGAGTAAATCCAAGGGAAATGCGGTAGATCCTTTTGACGCGCTTGAAACCTACGGTGCCGATGCCATCCGCTGGTACTTCTATGTGAACAGCGCGCCATGGCTGCCAAACCGTTTCCACGGGAAAGCGGTTATGGAAGGACAGCGCAAATTTATGGGCACCCTGTGGAATACCTATGCATTCTTTGTGCTTTATGCGAATATTGATGAATTTGACCCCACAAAATACAGTCTGGAATATGATAAGCTTCCCGTCATGGACAAATGGCTTCTTTCCAAGCTGAACACCCTGGTTGGGACTGTGGATACCTGCCTTTCCGGCTATCAGATTCCGGAAGCGGCAAGAGCGCTTCAGGATTTTGTTGACGATATGAGCAACTGGTATGTCCGCAGAAGCAGGGAACGCTTCTGGGCAAAGGGAATGGAGCAGGATAAGATCAACGCTTATATGACCCTTTATACAGCCCTTGTCACAGTAAGCAAGACCGCGGCTCCCCTCATTCCGTTCATGACGGAAGAGATCTATCAGAACATGGTCTGCAGCGTGGATCAGTCTGCGCCGGAGAGCATCCACTTATGCGATTATCCGGAGTCAAACAAAGCCTATATTGACAGGCAGCTGGAAATCGACATGGATGAAGTATTAAAAATCGTAGTCATGGGCCGGGCTGCCAGAAATACGGCTAATTTAAAAAACCGCCAGCCTATCGGCCAGATGTTCGTAAAAGCACCTCACGTCCTTCCTGTATTTTATCAGGAGATCATTGAGGAAGAGCTGAACGTAAAAAAGGTGGTATTTACTGATGATGTAAGAGATTTCACATCCTACAGCTTTAAACCTCAGTTAAAGACCGTTGGACCGAAATACGGCAAGCAGCTGGGAGACATTAAAAAGGCTCTTTCAGAGGTGAGCGGCAATGAGGCCATGGACACCTTAAATGAAACAGGTGCCCTTACCTTCTCATTTGGCGGAACCGAAGTTGTGCTCACCAAGGAAGACCTTCTCATTGACACGGCTCAGACAGAAGGTTATGTAACTGAGGGAGACAATACCATCACCGTTGTTTTAGATACCAATCTGACACCCCAGCTTTTGGCAGAGGGCTTTGTGCGTGAGCTGATCAGCAAGATCCAGACCATGCGTAAGGAAGCTGGGTTTGAGGTGACGGATCACATTGTGGTATACAGCAAGGGCAATGAAAAAATTGCCGGTATATTAAAGCTTCACGAGGAAGAAGTAAAGAGCGAGGTACTTGCGGAAAACATCATCCTTGAAACGCTGGCCGGTTATGTGAAAGAATGGAACATTAACGGCGAAAATGTAACCCTGGGTGTGGAAAAGTTCCAGTAAACGGTTAGGAGGTTTTGTAGAATGAGTATGGGATTTGATAAGGAAACCTTTAAAAAAAGTGTTCTGTTTAATATGAAAAATGTGTTCCGCAAGACGGTTGACGAGGCTACTCCGGAGCAGATGTACCAGGCGGTGGCCTATGCGGTAAAGGATGTGGTCATAGACGAATGGATCGCAACCCATAAGGAGTACGAAAAGCAGGATGTAAAGACCTTGTATTATCTGTCAATGGAATTCCTCATGGGCCGTGCTCTTGGCAACAACATCATAAGCTTTATGGCCCAGCAGGAGGTAAAGGAAGTTCTGGAAGAGCTGGGTTTTGATTTAAATGTCATTGAGGACCAGGAGCCGGATCCTGCTCTTGGAAACGGGGGGCTGGGCCGTCTTGCGGCCTGCTTCCTGGATTCCCTGGCAACCCTTGGATATCCGGCCTATGGCTGCGGCATCCGTTACCGTTATGGCATGTTCAAGCAGAAAATAGAAGGCGGATATCAGGTGGAAATTCCTGATGACTGGCTGAAGAACGGCTATCCTTTTGAGCTTCGCAGAGGAGAATATGCCACTGAGGTAAAATTCGGGGGCTATGTGAATACTGTCTGGGAAGACGGAAAGGAACGCTTTGTCCAGGAGGGATACCAGTCTGTCCTGGCTGTTCCCTATGACATGCCCATCGTTGGATACGGAAACAATGTGGTGAACACTTTAAGGATCTGGGATGCCCAGGCCATCAATACCTTCAGCCTGGATTCCTTTGACAGGGGCGATTATCAAAAGGCCGTGGAACAGGAAAATCTGGCTAAAACCATTGTAGAGGTCCTTTACCCCAACGATAACCACTATGCAGGAAAAGAGCTTCGTCTGAAACAGCAGTACTTCTTCATTTCCGCCAGTGTCCAGAGAGCGGTCATGAAGTACATGGAAAAGCATGACGACATACATACATTCTACGAAAAGACGGTTTTCCAGCTGAATGACACCCATCCAACCGTAGCGGTCCCTGAGCTTATGAGGATCCTTCTTGATGACTACGGCTTAAGCTGGGATGAAGCATGGGAGATCACCACAAAGACCTGTGCCTATACGAACCACACCATCATGTCGGAAGCCCTGGAAAAATGGCCCATTGAGCTGTTCTCCAGACTGCTTCCAAGAATCTACCAGATCGTGGAAGAGATCAACCGCAGATTCCAGCAAAAGATCATGGAGATGTATCCGGGCAACCAGGAAAAGCTGCGCAAAATGTCCATTGTTTATGACGGCCAGGTCCGCATGGCTAATCTGGCCATTGTGGGAGGCTTCTCGGTAAACGGCGTTGCCAGGCTTCACACAGAGATTTTAAAGAATCAGGAATTAAGGGATTTTTACCAGATGATGCCGGATAAATTCAACAACAAGACCAACGGCATCACCCAGAGGCGGTTCCTTCTTCACGGTAATCCGCTTTTGGCGGGCTGGGTCACAAAAAAGATCGGCAGCGACTGGATCACCAGCCTGCCTCACATCCACCGTCTGGCAGTTTATGCGGATGACCCCAGGTGCAGGCAGGAATTCATGGACATCAAATACCAGAACAAGGTGCGCCTTGCAAAATACATCAAAGAGCACAACGGCATTGATGTGGATCCAAGATCCATGTTTGATGTGCAGGTAAAACGGCTCCATGAATATAAGCGGCAGCTGATGAACATCCTCCATGTAATGTATTTGTACAATCAGCTGAAGGATAACCCAAACCTTGACATGGTTCCCAGAACCTTTTTGTTCGGTGCAAAGGCGGCGGCCGGTTATAAGCGGGCAAAGCTGACCATTAAGCTGATCAATGCGGTGGCCGATGTCATCAACAATGACAGAAGCATCGGCGGCAAAATTAAGGTGGTTTTCATTGAGGATTATAAGGTATCCAACGCTGAGATCATCTTTGCGGCTGCAGATGTCAGCGAGCAGATATCCACGGCCAGCAAAGAAGCTTCCGGCACCGGAAATATGAAATTCATGCTAAACGGTGCCCTGACTCTTGGAACCATGGATGGAGCCAATGTGGAAATCGTAGAGGAAGTGGGAGCGGAGAATGCCTTTATCTTTGGTATGTCTTCCGACGAGGTGATCCGTTACGAGAATGAAGGCGGATATAATCCCATGGAAATCTTCAATAATAACTATGAGATACGCAGAGTGCTGATGCAGCTGATCAACGGCTATTACTCTCCTCAGAACCCGGAACTGTTCCGCGATATTTATAATTCCTTATTAAATACCCAGAGCAGTGACCGTGCGGATACGTACTTTATTTTAAAGGACTTTCCTTCCTATGCGGAGGCACAGCGCCGGGTAGACCAGGCGTACCGGGATGAAGCCTGGTGGGCAAAGGCAGCCATCTTAAATGTTGCCTGCAGCGGCAAGTTTACATCAGACCGCACAATTGAAGAATATGTAGCAGATATCTGGCACTTAGAAAAGGTAAAAGTAGAGCTGGAAGAAGAGTAAGATTGTAAAAACGCTCCGGAAGTGATTCCGGGGCGTTTTTTTGCATATATTGAACAAGGGTTTCAGTAAGGAAAGGGCGGTGATTCAGAATGATAAAAAAAGCGGTTATGGCGTGTATCCTTGCGCTGTTGTTTCCATATATAATAACTCTGGCTTGGACCGGTAAGATTGAGGAGAGAAAAAACGTTCCTATTGTCACCAGCGGAAAGAAGATCCTTCTGGACCGGAAAAACGGCGAATCTTATATGGATGTGGAAGAATATCTGCCCGGCGTGGTGGCAAAGCAGATGCCGGCGGATTATGGAAGGGAAGCTCTCAGGGCCCAGGCGGTCATTGCCAGGACATACATTTACGGAAAAATGAACGGACAGAATGAAGTGAAGGAATCAGAGCTTCATATGGAGTATTTAGAGCAGCAGCAGATGGAAAAGCTGTGGGGGAGCGAAGCCTTTGTCGCCAGCTATCAGGCAGTGGAGAATGCGGTCCGGTCTACGGCTAAAATGGTTATGATGTATGACGGTAAGCTCATTGATCCCTTATTTCACCGGGCCAGCACAGGAAAAACCAGGACAGGAGATGAAAACCATCCCTATCTGCAGCCGGTTTCCTGCCCCAGGGATGTGGAAGCGGAAGGCTTTCTCAATGTGACTGCTTACAAAAAAGAGGATTTCGCGGAAAAGATCAATCAGATCTCCGGTGATGTGCCTGTAAATGCGGATCAGATTCCAGGAAGCATCCAGATCATTCTCCGGGAAGAGGGAGGATATGTGGGACAGATCCAGATCGGCACCAGGGTTTATACGGGAGAAGAGATCCAGCGAGTCCTGGGGCTGCCATCCTCATCCTATGGATTTGAGGAATACGAAGGGGGAGTCCGGGTGATCTGCCAGGGGATCGGGCATGGATACGGCATGAGTCAGTACGGAGCCAAATGCAAAGCAGAGGAAGGATGGACTGCGGAACAAATTCTCCCTTATTTTTATAAAAATATTGTTTTAATTTCTGAATAACTCTTTCACTCTTGGTAAGAATATTATCGAGGTGATAAACGTGAAGGAGAAAATAAGTCAATTGTTCAAGGATAAAGTATTCCTTGTCCTGTTGGTTCTAGGCCTGCTGACTATAGTAGCTGCAGCAGGAGTCATTACCGTTCAAAGAGGAAATGGTGGAGGAGAGAGCCCTTATCTGCAAGTGCCGGATCAGAGCAATATGATTGTTGAAGAATCTATCCCCCAGGAAACACAAGTGGCAGTTGCAGGAGAGTCAAGTGCAACGCAGAATATGGAAGAGGAATTGCAGGCGGCTGATTCCAATAAAGCCACTGCAGAGCAGGAAACAAAAGCTCCGGCAGTAAAGGCCGGGACAGACAAGAGCGCGGCAACGTCTCTGGTGCTTAATTTTAGTGATGCCACCAGAATGACCTGGCCTATACGCGGAAATGTCATTTTGGACTACAGCATGGAGTCCACCATTTATTTCCCAACTCTGGATCAGTATAAATGCAATCCAGGGCTTGTGATCCAGGGTGATGTAAGTACTCCGGTTGTGGCACCTGCCAATGCAAAGGTGCAGGAAGTAGGCTCCAATGAAGAAATTGGAAGCTACGTTGTCTTAAATATGGGCAACAACTATACAGCGATCTGCGGACAGTTAAAAGAGCTGCAGGTAGTGGAAAATGAATACGTGACAGAAGGGCAGGTCTTAGGCTATGTGGCTGAGCCTACCAAGTATTATTCCATAGAAGGATCTAACGTATTCTTTGAATTAACCCTTAATGATAAGGCCATTGATCCTCTGGATTATATGCAGTAAGCTCTCATAGGAAATCTCAGGAAAATGTTATAAAAAAATAATAAAATGTTCATACGTGATTAAGACTCATCTGCTATACTATAACCGATCTGTCAAATACCCGCAGCAATCTGCGGAGTATCTGAACCAGTGGGCAGTCGCCAAAGTCAGGTTCGCTTGGCCTTGGCTTGTTGCCTTCACTAGAATCAACGGGGAGTGTGGCTATGAACATACTGTTTTTTTTAACACCTAAGAATGAGGTGGCTTATATTTTTGAGGATGAATCTCTGCGCCAGGCGCTTGAGAAAATGGAGTATCACAAATACTCCGCAGTACCCGTTATAAACAGACGGGGTAAATATGTAGGGACAATAACCGAAGGGGACATGCTTTGGGGAATCAAGAACAAATTCAATCTTAGCTTAAAGGAAGCGGAACAGGTAACGGTAGCTGCTCTTGACAGAAGGTCAGATAACCGTCCGGTGTACGCGGATTCCAATATGGAAGATCTGATTGATAAGGCATTAAACCAAAATTTTGTACCGGTTGTGGATGACCAAAAGAATTTTATCGGAATCATTACCCGTAAGGATGTCATCCGTTATTTTTACAACAAATCCCTGGAGGTACAGCAGCCGGCAGTAAATTGTCAGGCAGCAATCATTCAATAAAACTTTAAAAAAGCATTTTCCGCCATATAATTGGCAGAAAGTGCTTTTTTGTTTTAAAAACAGCTTTCTTATATCAAATTTTTAGGTTTCATGGAAACTCAGCGCATTTCTTGCTATATAAGAATATGGAAAACCAGATTTTTAAAGACAAAATAAATATAGAAATTTATAGAAATAGAGTTTAATAAATATAAATACACAAAAAAATTATGTTATGTAAAAAAAAACCTCCATAAACTAAAGCAATAATTTTATATCATAAAGCAATTTCTGTACATTAAAAAGCAAGATTTGTAGGGCGAAAAGACATCTTGTATGATACACTGAATTTACAAATCAATACATAAAGTTTTTTGCTGATTATGAAAAGGAGGAGGAATGAACATGAAAAAGCGGTTTTTATTGCTGGCAGGCGCATGTGTGCTGGCGGGAATGTTATCGGGGTGTAACAGCGGAGCAAAAGGCGGATCCGCAGAAACGGGAGTTAAGAATGAATCTGCGGAAACGGGAGCAAAGAGCGAATCTGCAGAAAAAGCAGAAGCTGAGGGACCTGCCGGAAAAAAGGTAATCAATGTCTGGTCCTTTACAGATGAAGTTCCTAAAATGATCGAAAAATACAAGGAATTGCATCCGGACTTTGATTATGAAATCAATCCTACCATCATTGCCACAACGGATGGTGCTTACCAGCCGGCACTGGATCAGGCACTGGCGGCAGGTGGGAAAGATGCGCCCGACTTGTTTTGCGCGGAAGCTGCATTTGTTCTTAAATATACGCAGGGAGATGCCAGGCAATATTCGGCGCCCTACGAGGACCTGGGAATTGACGTGGCTGCAGAAGTAAAAGAAGCGGACATTGCCAAGTATACCATTGACATTGGAACGAATCCTGATAACAAGCTGGTTGCTTTAGGATACCAGGCCACAGGCGGTGCCTTTATCTACCGTCGTTCCATTGCAAAGGATACCTGGGGAACCGATGACCCGAAGGAAATCGGCGCTAAATTGGGAGGAGGCTCTAATAGCTGGGATTCATTCTTCAATGCTGCCAAGGATTTAAAAGCCAAAGGCTACGGCATTATATCAGGAGACGGAGATTTATGGCACGCAGTGGAGAACAGCTCTGATACCGGCTGGATCGTGGACGGTAAGCTGACCATTGACCCGAAACGGGAAGAATTTTTGGATCTGTCCAAGCGGTTGATGGATGAAGGATTTCATAACGATACCAGGGATTGGCAGGATGCCTGGTTTGCGGATATGAAGGGCCAGGGAACAAAGCCGGTTTTAGGCTTCTTTGGACCTGCGTGGCTGATCAATTATGTTATGGCTCCTAATTCCGGCGGCGAAAAGATCGGAGAAGGAACCTTTGGAGACTGGGCGGTTTGTGAATCTCCCATTGGCTTCTTCTGGGGCGGTACATGGGTATTGGCAAATAAGGATTCTGAGGTAAAAGAGGCTGTTGGTGACATTATCCAGTGGATCACCCTGGATTCTTCTGAAAACGGCTTGCAGTACATGTGGGCAAACGGAACCATGAATGATGCGGGGACTAAGGACGCTGTGGCTTCCGGTACGGTTATGGCCAAATCCGACGGTTCTATCGACTTCTTAAACGGACAGAATATGTTTGACGTATTTGTTCCGGCAAACCAGTTCGCAAAGGGAACGAACCTGACACAGTACGATGAAACCATTAACATGTATTGGAGAGATCAGGTGCGGGAATACACCGCAGGGAACAAGAGCAGAGAACAGGCGATTAAGGATTTCAGACAGCAGGTAGCAGATAATCTGGATATCACCGTTGAATAAATAATGTTGAGCGGGCAGGAGGGGGGATTTTTCTTCTTGTCCGCCCGATTGCGTTGAATGGAGGAACTGATATGAAACGAAAGCGCTCTGGATATGCGAAATGGGGATACATCTTTTGTCTGCCCTTTACCCTTGCTTTTCTGATTTTTTCCTTGTATCCGATTATTTTTACAGCTGTCATTGGGTTTACGGACTGCAAGGGACTGGGTATGGTAAAGTTTCATTTTCTGGCAGATGACCCCTTTTTGAACTTTAAAAACATTTTGGCAAATCCCTCGTTCCAGAAGTCATTTCGGAACACTTTGGGCATATGGATATGCAACTTTATTCCTCAGATTGGTCTGGCCCTGGTTTTAACGGCGTGGTTTACGGATAACAGGAACCACATCAAAGGAAAAGGGCTGTTTAAGGTACTGTTTTATATGCCAAACATTATTACCGCAGCCACCATCGCCATTCTGTTCAACGCCCTGATCGGCTACCCTATGGGACCGGTCAATGACCTTTTGATGACTTTAGGATTTACAGACCAGCCAATCAATTTTCAGGTCAACAAAACCGTGGCAAGGGGAAGTGTATCCTTTATCCAGTTCTGGATGTGGTATGGTTACACCATGATCATTTTGATTTCCGGCGTACTGGGGATCAGCCCTGAAATCTTTGAATCCGCGGAAGTGGACGGGGCAAACCGGGTTCAGACCTTTTTCTATATTACGCTTCCCAATTTAAAGACCATTTTGCTGTTTACATTGGTAACCAGTTTGATCGGCGGCTTACAGATGTTCGATATACCGAAGCTGTTTTTACTGGGCGGACCGGACAATTCCACCTTGACCACCAGCGTATTTATTTACAATCAGGCATTTAGCGGCAGTTACTTATACAATCGGGCTTCCGCCGCAAGTATGATCATGTTCGTAATTATTTGCGCCGCATCCGCAGTTCTGTTTTTTGCAATGAGGGATAAGGATGAAGCCGAACTGGAGAAGCTGACCAGACAAAGGGAACGGGAATATAGAAAAATGCAGAAGGAACGGAGGAAAACACATGAATAAAAAGCACAGTTCATTGGTATTGAAAATCATTATTTACGTGGTATCTGTCTTTCTTGCGGTTTTAAGCATTGCCCCGTTTTACATTATGGTGATCAATGCAACCCGATCTACGACACAGATTCAGCAGCATGCAATTTCGCTTTTGCCCTCTACATATATGATGAAGAATTTGGCCATTTTACTGGGCAAAAGCTTTAATCCTGCCAATGGCTTTTTAAATTCCCTTATCATTTCCGTGGGGGCAACCCTTTGTGCGGTGTATTTTTCCAACATGACCGCATACGGGCTGGTGGTGTACAACTGGAGATTCCGCAGACCATTTTTCAGTTTTATTATGGCAATTATGATGATTCCGGCACAGATAACCATGATCGGTTTTTACCAGATGGTTTACCGGATACATATGACTAACAATTTCCTCATGCTCATATTACCGGCCATTGCCTCTCCTTCTATGGTGTTCTTTATGAGGCAATATATGCTGCCCGCTTTGTCCATGGAAATCATTCAGGCCGCCCGCATTGACGGGGGCGGAGAGTTTTTTATATTTAACCGTATCGCTTTGCCGATTATGAAACCGGCCATTGCAACACAGGCTATTTTCTGCTTTGTGTCCAGCTGGAACAACTTATTTACCCCTTTGGTGCTTTTGACGGATCAGAAGAAGTATACCATGCCTATTATGGTAAGCCTGCTTCGGGGAGATATTTATAAGACAGAATATGGTTCCGTTTATATGGGGCTGGCTTTAACAGTGCTTCCCCTGATTGTGGTTTATCTGCTTCTTTCCCGCTATATTATTGCCGGTGTTGCTTTGGGCGGCGTTAAGGGATAGGCGAGAGGGCGAATTGGCTGCGAAACTCGGTAGGATTGTATTTTGTATACTTCTTAAAGCACCGGCTAAAGGAAGCCGGATTGTTAAAACCGGTTTGAAAGGCGATTACAGTAATCGATTCACCAGAAAGCAGCATTTCCTGAGCGGCCTGAATCCGTTTACGGCTTAAATAGTCATAAAAAGTAGAGTTGGTGTGTTCTTTAAACAGGCGGGAAAAATGGTATTTGGAAAAGCCTATGTGTGCGGCCATTTTCTCTAATGTCAAATTCTCACCGTAATGGGTGTCAATGTAGGACAAAAGGCCTGTGAACTTTTGGTAATATTCATAGTGTTTTTCCTGAGAGGTTTGTGAATTGGCGGAGAGTGCATGATAGTACTCTCCGCCGATTGTTGTCAAGATGTTGATCAGGATCGCATATATAGAATATTCCCAGAAGATCGCGCTTGGAAAATAGATGTCATTGATCTCCATGAGACCGGAATAAATGCGTTCATAAATCCGGCTGTGGTTTTGTTTATTCATAAGACAAGGTTCTAACAGGACCACATCCAAAAAGGCGGAATCATAGAAGCTGGACAGCGGCTCCATGTTGAACATATAAATGAAGCGGGAACCGCTGGACGCCGGAAGTATCTCATGGATGGAAAAACGGGGGATAAAGAGAATGTCGCCCGGCTGTAAGGTGAAGGACTTTTTGTTGATGATAACGGTATATTCATGTTCCACAGGTATGAGAATTTCCAATGCACTGTGCTGGTGGGGGGCATAGCCTTCTGTTTGAATGTTGTGCCAGATGCGGATATTGGAATTAAGGGAATATTCGACGTTTTCTAACAGTCCCTCCACTTTTCTGCCCTGGAAGGACCGGTCTTCGGGACGCTGGTAATATACGGATTTGGCCATATGGGAGTCCTCCTTTCCATTGGGCTTTCTTTTTTGTTTAAGAGAAAATTAACGGCTCATTTTTTCCTTTTCTTCTGCCAGGAGCTGATGAGAATCTGTTAAGGAAGTTCCGAGAATCTTTAACACAGTATCCTTTTCCAGGGTGGGAGAATAATAAAATCCCTGCTGGTAATTGCAGCCGGCTTCCGTCAGGATCCTCACCTGGTTTTCTGTTTCCACGCCTTCGGCAATAATGGTTATATCAAGATCTCTTGCCATCCGGACAAGTCCTTCAATGATGTACCGGGACTTTGGGTTGGTCTCAAGCTGCCAGACGAACAGGCGCTCAAGCTTTAAGGTATCCACCGGCAGCTCCAGGATGGAGGAGATTCCGGAGTAGCCGGAGCCAAATTCATTGAGGATGATCTCCACGCCCATTTCCTGTAATTGCTGAAGCATCACATTGATGTTTAAATAAGCCATGGTTAAGGCGCTTTCCTGAATTTCCAGGGCAAGTTTTCCCTTTGGTATGTGATGGGTATCCATGATCCGCTTTACCTCATCAAGGAAATCTTCCTGTAAAAAAAGGACTGGAGAAATGGGAAGGGCAATGGATTCAAATTTACAGTCAGCTTCAAGCAGTCCGGAGATACATTGGGCAGCCTTTTCCAGGGCATAGTATTCAATGGCACGGATCTGGCCGGAATCCTCTGCAACAGGTAGAAACTCACTGGCTCCGATTAAGCCAAGACCCTTAATAAAAATGCGCATGTATAGCTCGGCCCGGACAAACATTCCCGTATCCATATGAAGGGTAGGGCGGTAACGGACCTCCACCTCTTCCTTTTCCAGGGCTGTCTTTAAATAAAGGGCAATGGTCTGGTGCCGCTGCAGCTGCTTCTGCAAGGCGCTGTCAAAGACAACTGCCTGGTTGGGACCGCCTTCCTCTGCTTTATTAACGGCTAAATCCAGACATTTTAACATTTGGTCCGGTGAAGAGGCATGTCCCGGATAGGAACAGATCCCTATTTGTGCGGAACATAAACAGTCTGTTCCGCTGACCTTCCAGACATGATCAAACTTACCGGTGATTTCTTCCGCAAGCTCCAATGCCTGTCCCTGGGTGTAGCGGTCCAGTATGATCATATACTCCACGCCAATATAATGATAGACGTTTTTTCCTGTCACTTCTTTTAAATATGTAAGGATCTGTTCCAGGAGGTTTTCACAGTACTCATAACCAAATACCTGGTTCAGCCGTTTGAAATTTTCTATGTGAAGCTTTAGCACAGCGCCCCGTTCTCCTGAGTCCATTACCTGGCTTAAATGTTTTAAACAGGCATCCCGTTCCGGCTTGCGCTCTGAAACCATATCTCCTGTAACCTGGACTTTTGTCCCGGTCTGCAGAGGCGGAGCTGTTTTTTTACGAAACCAATTCATATGGATTTCCTCCCGTTTATCGGCTGTTTGATTTTATTGTATTATAAAAGCAGGGGGAAATCAAGAAATAATTGGAAGGGAAAGAATAGGCATTAATCCTGAAATAGAGTGAATAATAAGGGTAAGGTAAACATTTTTTGGTATTTTAAGCATAAAGGCAAGAGGTGGAAAAAATGAAATCAATCTGGACAGAATCAGCCAGAATACCCGGGAGGAACCCTTTGACAGGGAACAAACGGACAGAGGTTGTGGTAATAGGAGCTGGAATGGCAGGAATACTAACTGCCTTCTATTTACAAAGACATGGACTTCATGTGGTGGTGTTGGAAGCAAACCGCATAGGAAGCGGGCAGACGGGATTTACAACGGCAAAAATTACCTCCCAGCACAATCTGATCTATGACAAGCTGGTGCGGACGGTTGGAGAGGAAACAACAAGGCTGTACGGAAAGGCAAACCAGCTGGCGGTGGAGGAGTATGGAAAGCTGATTAAACGCTATTCCATACAATGCCATTATGAACCGATGGAGGCATATCTATATTCGGTTCAGGAATCAGAGGTGCTTGCAAGAGAGGCGGAGTGTGCTGCCAGGCTCGGGCTGCCGGCCTCCTTTGTCAGAGAGACCGGACTTCCTTTTTCTGTCCACGGAGCTGTGCGCTTTAAAGGACAGGCCCAGTTTAATCCCCTGGAGTTTTTAAGAGATATTTCCGCAGGTATAACGGTTTTTGAGCGGACAAGGGTTATCAAGGTTCAGGGGCATGAGGTGGTGACGGACAAAGGGGTTGTAAAGGCTGAAAAGGTGGTATTTGCATCCCATTATCCCTTTGTCAATGTGCCGGGATTTTATTTTGCAAAAATGTATCAGGAAAAAAGCTATGTCATGGAGCTTGAACCGGTTGAAGCAGTCCGCGGCATGTACCTTGGAATCGATGAGAGAGGATATTCCTTTCGGAATGTGGGGGATAAACTTCTTTTGGGATACGGAAGCCACAGAACCGGAAAAGCGCCTAAGGAAAGTCCATTTTCCATTATGAGACGGGCGGGAGAGCATCTGTTTCCGGAGGCCAGAGAGATCAGAAGATGGACGGCCCAGGATTGTATGACATTAGATGGAATCCCCTACATCGGACCGTTTTCTTCCTTAAAGCCGGACTGGTATGTTGCCACAGGTTTTGGAAAATGGGGTATGAGTTCGTCCATGGTTGCAGCCAAAATACTGAGCGCCCAGATCACAGGAAAAAGAACACCTTATGACGGAGTGTTCTCTCCCAGAAGACATCATATGAAGGCAGCAGCCGGTACCCTGGTTTCTCATGGCCTGGAGTCGGTGAAGGGACTTTCAGCCGGAGCCATGCCGGGAGCCATAAATTGTCCCCACTTGGGCTGCCGTCTGGTATGGAACCGGTACGATAAGCGCTGGGAATGCCCATGCCACGGATCTTCCTTTGAAATTAACGGAAAAATTTCTGCAGGCCCTGCACAACAGAGTATTCCTTTCATAGATTGATATTAGAATCTTTCAATAGCGAAAGGAGTCACACATCCTATGGATTGTTATACGAAGCAATGGTGTCCCGGCTGCATGACTGGCACCGGTCCAACCGGCTGGGAGTCTGCCATGGGGCTTGATATGTCTGTAAGCCCTGGTACAGTGATCCGTCCCGACATGCCCCTTGGATCAGGTCCTGCAAAATCCGCAGAAACTGCGGCATCTCCCATACTCATGACACAACAGGGGATGTCCGCAGGTCCCTGCCCGTGGATGCCGCCTAAAAAAACCAAGTGCTCGGACACAAAAAGTGAAGCTGAAACCACTCCCGTTTGCATGAGATGTCCGGAAATGCCGGTATGCCCAATGCCAGCAAAATGCCGTGACATATCGCCATGCCCCATGCCGCCAAAATGCCCGGAAAAGGTGAAAGAGGCAGTGACGATGAAATGCCCGGAAATGCCGGTATGCCCGATGCCGGCAAAATGCCGTGACATATCGCCATGCCCCATGCCGCCAAAATGCCCGGAAAAGGTGAAAGAGGCGGTGACGATGAAATGCCCGGAAATGCCGGTATGCCCGATGCCGGCAAAATGCCGTGACATATCGCCATGCCCCATGCCTCCTAAATGCCCGGAAAAGGTAAAGGAAGCCGTATCAACCAAGTGTCCGGAAAGGCCTGCATGCCCAATGCCGGCAAAATGCCGTGACATATCGCCATGCCCAATGCCGGCAAAATGCCGGGAAATGCCGCCATGCCCAATGCCGGTAAAATGTCCGGAAAAGGTCAAAGAAGCCGTGACAGTCAAATGTCCGGAAATGCCCAAATGCACTGCCCCGGTTACATGCCCCGGCTGGTCCGCTCCGTCTCAGACATCTCCTGCCGAAAACATCGACCAGTTCCCGGTTGGAATGGCTTATGTGCCATGGCAGCAGTGGCAGCAGGTATATTCGCTAGATGTGGCCATGAGCGTTGGAACGATCTTCCCGGATCTGAATAAACCATTTATTATGGGGGGGTGCCAGTGATGATGGATTCTAATGTTAATTGCGATATGCTGTTAAAGCAGGTGTATGAAGCCAGTTTTGCAATGGATGATGTGGTTTTGTATCTTGACACCCATCCAGACGATCAGGATGCATTGAACTATTACTATTATGTAGTAAATATGCGGATGCAGGCAATGCAGGCATATGAGGAGCAGTGTGGTCCTCTGATGGCTGATGGAGTGATGGATGAAAATTACTGGACCTGGATTGAAGATCCATGGCCTTGGGAAGGAGTGTGCGGTTAATGTGGAGGTATGAGAAGAGATTACAGTATCCGGTAAATATTACCACTCCTAATCCCAAGATTGCTATGTTCATTATGAGCCAGTATGGTGGGCCATATTGCAGCACCATATGATCAGGTGTAAGAAACGGCGTGGTCTTTTGTCCGGTCACAGGGAAACGTAATAAAAGAATTTTACCGTTCCTTCCTGCTTATCGTATACAATTTTCTTTACAACACTTCTTAAGGCGTTTCCTTTCATCTCATAGCCCATATCCGGATCGGAAATGATGTCGCAGGCTTTCTGTATTCTGGCAGCCAGCCGGATATTATCAGCGGACTTATCACGCGGGGGACGGATCTTTAACTCATTCAAGCGGTTTTCCAGCTCTTCCTGCTCTTTTTTTATGCGCTTTTTTCCTGCTTTGTATTCTTCCAGTGTATCGATTCCATTTTCATAGGCGTCCTTTATCCGCTGCTTTTTGTGGCTGATCCTGGACAGGGCTGCCTGTATGTTTTCTTCTTCACGGTACGCTTTGGCAACAGGTTTTCGTACATAGGTGTATTTCATTTCTTCGGAGGCAAGGGCATTGCGAAGTGACTCTATAATAAGGTCCTCCATCTTATGGGCAGTTATGCTGCAGGATTCCTCATGAAGCCCTTTGGCGTAACGCCAGCACTGAAAATAACTGGGATGGCGGCCTGTATCCGGGGCTTTATTAAATACAAGGCTTGCGCCGCAGTACCCGCATTTTAATAGGCCTGAGGCCCAATGCCTGCAGCTGGACACCTCCCGGCGGCTTTGGGGCCTGTATTCTCTTTGAAGGCGTGCCTGATTGTCTTTAAAAACCGATGTTACGGTCTCTTTGGTTTCATGCTGCCCATGAAAGGAGATATCCTTCCAGGTGACAATTCCGTCATAGAACCTGTTTTTTAAAATGCGCTCAATGGCCCGCCGGTCAAAGCGGTTCCCCCTTTTGGTCAGAAAGCCCTGAGCATTGGCGTTTCTTGCGATGGCGGACAGATCCATGCCGCTGTGATAGGATTGATGGATGTATTCCACGATCTTATATTCTGCATCATCGATAAGAAAGGGTTTTCCTTCACCAACCGCCCGGTATCCAAGGCATGGGGAAGCCTGGTAGCCCTCCCGCAAGGCTTTTTCTGTCATACCCCTGGTAACTTCTCCAGATAGGTTGATGGAATAGTATTCATCGAACCATTCGATAATGCTTTCGATGAGGCGGCCGAACATACCCTCCATAATAGGCTCGGATACACTTATAATGGTCACGCCGCACTTTTTCCGGAGAACGCCTTTATAAAACATGCTCTCCTCCTGATTTCTTGCAAACCGGGAGAATTTCCACAGGTAGAGATACTGGAAAGGGGAGGGCTGGGATTTGGCAATGGAGATCATTTTCTGGAACTGCTTCCGGTTGTCGGCCCGGCGTCCGCTGACACCTTTTTCTTCGATAAAGATAAATTTCTCCGGGATCAGGACCCCATCTGCTTCTGCTGCTTTTTTAATTTCTCTCAACTGGGCATCAGGAGAAAGCTCTGTCTGGTCGTTTGTGCTTACGCGGATGTAAGCAGCTCCGATTTCCTTTGTTTCATTTTTTCTCAAAATCCATCCCCTCTTTCCTTTTGCGTCTGGGAAATATCCGGAAACAAGTACAATCCGTGTCACATACATTTTACCAGGGAGGGGATTGAAATATGAACAAAAAGCTGATTATAGAAAATTACATAGAAATTAACGGAAAAGATGTTCTTATGAATTCTCTGCCAGAAGAAAAGCGCAAGGAAATTGCGTTGATGATTCAGGATAAAATGATGGGATCCATTGGATTTCAAAGAATGGCCGCCTCAGACTGAGGATGAAAGAAATCAGGCCAGATATGGAGGGAGCCGGCAAGATGGGGGATCCTGCCGGCCAAGTATGAAAAAAAGTTTTATTTAAAAGGTTACTGCCTTTTGCACTTACTAATATACCGGGGAAATGTGATGAAATTTTGATATAACTGTGAACAGTTTGTGAATGGTGAATGCGGTACATATGATCGACTGGATTTACGGAAAATAGAGGAAAGGCGCGGAATTGATGGCGGACAAGCCTGGCCGGAACTGCGGATCCGGCCAGGAAACAGGCAAGGTCAGGCATTGGGAGAACAGTCTTGGAAAGGAAAGAAAAATTCCGGGATTCCGCTTACATAGGGGGCGATATCGTACTGCTGATAGTAGATGACAATTCCCGTGGGTTTAACAAAAAATCCGTTGATATTAAAATTCCCGCGAATGAGAGAAGGATAGTCATCAAAGTACTGGGAAGAGGACGTTTTTAGCTGTTCTTCTATCTGCTGCTGGATGCCATTAAAAATATAATCCGTAAATTTTGGATTGTTCGGGAAGAAATCAAGGAGGCTCAGCTGGTTGCCGGTACAAAAGTCCCATGTCTGGGAATCCCTGATTGTATTTCCATGAGCCCCTCCCAGGTAGGTATACTGGTTGGTGTAAAGACTGGTGACGCAGTCCTCATTGTATGTAACCTGATAGACCGATAAAAATTCATAGTTATGAAATGGAAACTGGTTATCCTGGGAGTATTCTACCTGTTCTACGGCCTGAGAGTACAGCTCTGTGCGGCAGTAAGCCTCTTTCTGTCTGGCCTGAAATTCATAGAATGTATTGATCTTCTGTGCGGCGGCCGGATTGCATGTGGTGGTAAACTGGGGATAATGAATTGTATAGATGAAAACAGTGATCCCATTGTAGCGCATGATATCCGTCAGGGTTTTTTGAGAGATTGTCTGCATACGAGCCTCCTAAAAGGAAGGTTTTTATAAATATATGGGGAAACGGAGGGCAATATGAGCGGGGAAAGAGTGCAGAGTCTGTTCATCTGTTTTTGACTTAAGGCGGGCCGGATGGAGAAATGGGAGCCTCCATGCGCTATCTTTCCCAGCGCTATGCCATGCCTTATAAGGAATGTAAGGGACTTTTAACGGATATTGGAACGGAGGAGCTTGCTCACTTAGAAATCGTAGCAGCCATCGTTCACCAGCTAACCAGAAACTTAACGCCGGAGCAGGTGGTGGAATCAGGCTTTGGCCCGTATTACATTGATCATACCACGGGTATCTGGCCTCAGTCAGCCGGAGGAGTTCCCTTTAATGCCAATCAATTTCAGTCAAAAGGTGACCCGATTACCGATTTGGTGGAGGATATGGCTGCGGAGCAGAAAGCCCGGAGCACTTATGACAACATTCTTCGTGTAATAACTGATCCTGAGATCTGCGATCCCATCCGTTACTTAAGGGAGCGGGAAATCGTTCATTTCCAGAGGTTTGGTGAAGCTTTAAGAATCACCCAGGATAATCTGGACAGCAGGAATTTCTACGCATTCAATCCAAGCTTTGATATTAGAAATCAGTGCTGATAAAAACAGGCCGCAGCGCGAATCCTTAAGCTGCGGCCTGTTTTTTCATGTCATTTTACGAGTATTTTCCGCAAAAGTTTCCTTTATTCGATTGACGGAGGCTGTTTATACTAGTAGAATAATAGACAAATACATAAGGGAATGGGGCATTATTTATGGATAACAGACATAGTATTTTGACAGATACACTTCCGGATCAGGCTGTTTTTGCTCTGGATATTGGTACCCGGAGCATCATCGGCATGGTGGGCATGCCTGACGGGGACAGAATTCATATCGTTGCCATAGAGAGAGCCGAGCACACGAAACGGGCGATGATTGACGGCCAGATCGAGGATATCGACCAGGTGGCAAAGATCGCAGGCCAGGTCAAGGACAGGCTGGAAAAGAAGCTGGGATGCAGGCTTAACAAGGTCTGCGTGGCTGCGGCGGGAAGAGCGCTGCGCACCGAGAGCGTGACTTATGAGATGGAGCTTTCCAGACCTCAGAAAATCGATGCGGAATCAGTAAGCCGTCTGGAAGCGGGGGCAATCAGCGAAGCAGAAAAGTTATTTATGAATAGAGAAGGCAGGGAATCAGACCGGCAGTTCTACCTGGTGGGTTATACGGTAAGCCGTTATTACCTGGACAACTATATGATTTCCAATCTCATCGACCATCACGGAAGGGTCTTAAAAGCAGATATCATTGCCACCTTCCTGCCTACGGAGGTGGTGGAAAGCCTTTATGCGGCCATGCACAAAACCGGTTTGGAGGTGGCAAGCCTGACCTTGGAGCCCATTGCAGCCATTAATGCGGCAATTCCTCAGAATATCCGTCTGTTAAATCTGGCTATGGTGGACATAGGTGCAGGAACCTCCGATATTGCGGTCTGCAGGGATGGAAGTGTCACCGGTTATACCATGGCCATTCTGGCAGGAGATGAGATCACCGAGACCATTATGAAGGAATATCTGGTAGATTTCGATACCGCAGAGAAAATCAAGTCAGAAATTGATGAGGCAGAGGAGATACATTTTTCCGACATTCTGGGATTTGAGCAGACCATCACCAGGGAATCCATTTTTGAGTGCATTAAGGAGGCGTCTTCCAGACTTTGCGAGGAAATATCCGCAAAGATCCTGGAGGTAAACGGAAGTGTGCCGTCGGCGGTATTTCTGGCAGGGGGAGGAAGCAGACTCTCCGGCTTAAAAGAGGGGATCGTGGAGCATTTGAAAATCGACTCCAAGCGTGTTGCCATTGCGGGAAATAATTTTAAGATCAATGCCTATTCCGATGAGTATGACCTTGAAAACCCGGAATATGCCACTCCTCTTGGCATTGTCATATCTGCAGGCTTTAACATTGTCAATGACAGCTTCCGGGTCATTTTAAATGACAAGCCGGCAAAGCTTTTCAGAAGCGGCAGCTTTACCGTAATGGATGTTCTGATGATGAACGGCTATAATTATCAGGACATGATCGGGCGCTCCGGGCAGAATCTGGTGGTGAGCGTCAATGGAAAAAGAACGGTTTTTTACGGGGAAAAAGCGGAACCGTCTGTCTTAAAGCTCAATGGAGAAGAAGCACAGCTTTCTGATCCTGTAAATTCGGAAGACTGGATCGTGTTCATACCTGCCAGCCATGGAAAGAGCGCATCAGCCATGCTTTCTGATGTGGCTGAGATTGGAAAAGGGAAAAAGGTGCTGGTGAACGGTGAGGAGGCAAGGGAGGATTTATTGCTGAAATCCGGTGACACCATTGTAATAGAAGAGGAAGCTGCTGAAAAAAAGGAAGAGCCGGAAGAAACCGATCCAAGCCGCCTTAAGCCGTCTATATCAGCCACAAACCAGGTCTCTCAGACAGGCAATGGAAAGGGAGCAGGCAGCCGTGGGGGAAAAGGGAAAATTACGTTCTTTCTGAATGACAACCCATTGACTCTTCCTTTAAAACCGGATCACCAGCCTTATTATCTCATGGACATGCTGGAATATTCCGGACTGGATTTTAAAAACGTAACTGGACAGGTGGTATTGGAGGTAAATGGGGAGAGCGGATATTTCCAGCAGGAATTGCATAGTAGGGACCGCATCATGATCTACCAGGTCAAATAGGATTTAAAGGAGAAGGACTGACATGCTAAAGGTTATAAAAAGGGATGGGGCAGAGGCCGGCTTTGATTTATCTAAGGTGAAGGAAGCCATGAAAAAGGCGTTTACGGCAACCGGAAAGTATTATACGGAAAGTATTGTGGAACTCCTGGCCTTAAGGGTTGCCTCTGATTTTAAAGATAAGGTAAAGGAAGACCAGGTGGCTGTGGAGGATATTCAGGACAGCGTGGAGAAGATTCTGGAAGAGACCGGATATACGGATGTGGCAAAAGCGTATATCCTTTACCGGAAGCAAAGAGAAAAGATCAGAAGACTGGGAGCCACCACTCTGGATTATAAGGATGTGGTGGACAACTATGTGAAGGTAGAGGACTGGCACGTAAAGGAAAATTCCACGGTGACCTATTCCGTGGGAGGCCTGATCCTTAACAATTCCGGAGCGGTGACGGCAAATTACTGGCTTTCTGAAATTTACGACAAAGAGATCGCAGATGCTTATAACCGGGGGGATATCCACATCCATGATCTATCCATGCTGACGGGATACAGCTGCGGCTGGTCTTTAAAAAGGCTTTTGTTAGACGGGCTTGGAGGAATTACGGGAAAGATTACGGCCTCTCCTGCAAAGCATCTGGCCACCCTGTGCAACCAAATGGTTAATTTTCTGGGGATCATGCAGAATGAATGGGCTGCTTCCCAGTCCTTCTCATCCTTTGATACATACCTGGCACCTTTTGTAAGGGCCGACGGTCTTTCCTATGACAAGGTGAAAAAGTGCATGGAAGCTTTTGTATTCGGTGTGAACACGCCCAGCCGGTGGGGGACCCAGGCGCCCTTTTCCCACATTTCCCTGGATTTAACAATTCCAAAGGATATGAAGGATGAAAGGGCCATTGTGGGCGGCCGGCGGATGGACTTTACTTATGGGGACTGTCAGGCTGAAATGGATATGATCAACCGGGCATTTTTAGAGACCATGATGGCAGGAGATGCAGGAGGAATGGGATTTCAATACCCCATTCCTGTTTATGGACTGTCTGAGGATTTTGACTGGTCAGATACAGAAAACAACCGCCTTTTGTTCACTCTGGCCTCTCATTACGGAACGCCTTACTTTTCCAACTATATCAGGGGCGGCCAGGTGCCGGGGGATGTGCGGATCTCCTATCAGGGTGTGACCCCGGATCTTACGAAGCTGCGCAGAAAGGCCGGAGGCTTCTTTGGATATGGGGAGAATACCGGGTCCATTGGCGTGGTCACCATAAATCTTTCACGGATCGGCTATTTGTCATCTGATGAGCGGAATTTTTACCAGCGTCTGGATCAGGCGGCGGATATTGCGGCCAGATCCTTAAAGATCAAACGGGATGTGATCTGCCGGCTTTTAAAGAATGGGCTTTATCCCTATACGGCCTGTTATCTGGAAAGCCTGGAAAACCATTTTTCTTCCATTGGCCTTATCGGAATGAATGAGGCAGGACTTAACGCCGCCTGGCTGAAGGCTGGAATGGAGTCGCAAAAGACTAGAGACTTTGCGGCTGGTGTGCTGAACCACTTAAGGGAGAAGCTGCTGGGTTATCAGCAGGAATACGGAAGTCTGTACTGTCTGGAGGCAACCCCGGCGGAATCGGCAGCCTATCGTCTGGCAATGATCGACAAAAATGAGTTTCCGGAGATCAGAACAGGGGGAAAAGAAGGGGATGTCCCTTATTACACCAACAGTACCAAGCTTTCCTCTGATTTTGGAGGAACGCTTTCAGAAGCTCTTGAAAACCAGAATGCGGTTCAGCCGATTTATACGGCAGGCACTGTATTTTCCGTTTACATGGGTAAGGAAGAGGAGGACTGGAGAAAGATCCGGGACTCTTTAAGAAAGATGGCGGAAAATTATTGCATACCATATTTCACCTTTACACCGGTCTATTCCATCTGTCAGACCTGCGGCTATCTTTCCGGAGAACAGGAAATATGCCCGGTCTGCGGTAAGCAGACAGACGTTTACAGCAGGATTGCCGGATATTACCGCCCCGTACATGACTGGAATGAAGGAAAGATCCAGGAATTCAAAAACCGGAAAATGATGACTCTGGAAGACTGAGGTCAAAAGCCGGTATCAATCATAAACAAAATTGCATGATAAAAATCCCGGTATTCCTTGCGGAAGCCGGGATTTTTCATTTGTGCGGGCAATGAGTTTTCAGACATGCCCTAAGAAAAATTAACGAAACGTGTTCTGTTCAGTTTGCAGAAAAGGAACCCAGACTGTTCTTTTTTACAGGCGGCTGTTCCTTGGAAAATTATAGATAAATAAAATGAGCATTGTTTGTTAATTATGTACATTGAAAAAAGAAATTGGATATGTTAGCATATATACAAGGTGCTAGATTTGTATACAAATTTTATAGTTTGAATACAGTTCAAAACACAAGTATCATGAGATAACTGACCCCCAAAAAATAAGCAAAGGAGAGATTGAACATGAATAAGGATTACTTAGCAAATCAGTTTTCCCTTGACGGAAAAATTGCATTAATCACAGGCGCTTCCTATGGCATTGGCTTTGCCATTGCAAAAGGTCTTGCAGCAGCAGGCGCAACCATTGTTTTCAATGATATCAAACAGGAATTAGTGGATAAGGGAATTGCCGCTTACAAGGAAGAAGGAATTGAAGCTCATGGTTACGTATGTGACGTTACCAGTGAAGAGGGCGTAAACGCCATGGCAGCTCAGATCGAGAAGGAGGTCGGAGTGATCGACATCCTGGTAAACAATGCCGGCATTATCAAGCGTATTCCCATGTGCGATATGACAGCTGAGCAGTTCAGACAGGTAATTGACGTTGACTTGAACGCTCCGTTTATCGTAGCCAAGGCAGTGATCCCGTCCATGATCAAAAAGGGTCACGGAAAGATCATCAATATCTGCTCCATGATGTCTGAGCTTGGCCGCGAGACCGTATCCGCATATGCTGCAGCAAAGGGCGGACTTAAGATGCTGACCAAGAACATTGCATCTGAGTACGGCGAATTCAACATTCAGTGCAACGGCATTGGACCTGGTTACATCGCCACTCCTCAGACCGCACCTCTGCGTGAGACTCAGGCAGACGGTTCCAGACATCCCTTTGACCAGTTCATTATTTCCAAGACTCCTGCAGGACGATGGGGAGAAGCAGAGGACCTGGCAGGCCCGGCCGTGTTCCTTTCCTCAGACGCTTCCAACTTTGTCAACGGACATATTCTGTACGTGGATGGCGGTATTTTAGCTTACATCGGCAAGCAGCCCCAGTAATAATCAGATTTCAATAATCAGGCAGGCCCTTTGCATGGGCAGGTCCTGATGTTAAAATATGACCATGATGTCCGCTCTCAGGGCGGAGGTCATGGCATATTTTAACGGATCTAATATAGAGGAGGTCGAGGGTTCAATGGAAGGAAAGACCAAAACCTATAAAAACCGCGGTGAACTGGTGTTTGAAACCTTAAAGCAGGAGATTCTGGACCTGGAATTAAAGCCCGGACAGATCATCAGCGAAAATGAAATCTGTGAACGGTTCGGCGTGTCCCGGACGCCTGTGAGGGAAGCGGTAAGACGGCTTCAGGAGCAGGGCTTTGTCAATTCGGTGCCCTATTCCGGTACACAGGTAACGCTTTTGAATCTGGATAATATTAAACAGATGATATACATGCGTGTTGCTGTGGAAACCATGGTCATGCGGGATTTTATGGATATGGTAACTCCTCTCTGGATGGAGGAAGTCCGGTACATGATCCGCAAGCAGCAGGCTCTGATTCAGGAAAAAGGGTTTGAACCGGAGCAGTTTTACCGCATGGATGCCCAGATGCACGCCATTTGGTATCAGGCTACCGGAAAGAAAAAGCTTTGGGATATGATACAGGCTCAGCAGTTACATTATACAAGGTTCCGTATGCTGGATTTTGTAACTGAAACGGATTTTACAAGGATCATCAGAGAGCATACCGAGCTTTTTGATCTGCTGGAGAAGAAGGACATCCAGGGTCTGGAGCGGTCTCTCAGAGAACATCTGTATTACAGCATGAAGCGCATGAAGTATCAGATAGAAGTAGAATATAAAGATTATTTTGAACAGGAAGAGCAGGAGGACTGATCATGGCGAATGTATCAATAGCTGTAAGAAACCAGAATGGCGGGGTGAAGGCTTCCGCGTTGAGTGAGGATCAGGCAATTCTGGTGTTTGAAGGAGAATACGAAGAAGGCGATGTCATTGTTTTTACAACAGACAAGCCAGGAGCTCATTATTCGGTGCGCATCGATGACTGTATGGATGAGTCATTTGTTTATCTGACAAAGGAAGAAATCGTTTATACCATACCCTTTGGGGAGAAAAAGATCTCATATAACCCCCAAGCCTTTACAGGCGGGCGTCATTATCTGGCCATTCGGGTGGCTTTTGACTATGAAACAGGCATTTACCGGAACTTAGCAAAGAATGTCATGGACCAGCACGGGGATACGGGCTGTTTCCCTCACGCCTTTGCCAATGTGGAAACCAGGGGCGAAGCGGTATTTGCGGCCCGCAATGCCATTGACGGCGTTCTCGCCAACGAATCCCACGGTGCCTGGCCTTATGAATCCTGGGGAATAAACCGTCAGGATGATGCGGAAATGACCCTGGATTTTGGACGTCCCGTGGATTTTGATAAAATTGCCTTATACACACGTGCAGATTTCCCTCATGACAACTGGTGGGTAAAAGCCAGATTTACATTTTCTGACGGAACCCAGGAGGTGGTGGAAATGGAAAAGAGCGTAAAGCCTCATCTGTTCACAATGGAAAAAAAGAATATCACATGGCTGAAATTAAGTGATCTGATAAAGGCAGATGATCCATCTCCATTTCCGGCTCTTACCCAGATTGAGGTATACGGAAAAGATTCACAGTAAGAAGGAAAAAGTGTCAGAATGAATCCGGATAACGGACATTCCGGCACTTTTTTCTGTTTCCCCCATTTTTGAGAAAAAGTAGAAATACCTCTTTTCCTTTTTCCTATATTCAGGTAAAATATAGGCAGTGGTCATAAATCACTACATAAGGAGGAAAACTGATGGAACTTTTGTTTCTGGAGCCTGTGTTTATGGAGGCCATCTGGGGCGGAACCAGACTTCGGGATGTATTCGGCTATGAGATACCAAGCGATACCACCGGAGAATGCTGGGCAATCAGCGCCCACAAGAACGGGGAATGTAAGATTGCGGGAGGAATATATGACGGCAGGAGGCTTAGCAGCCTGTGGAAAGAGGAACCGGAGCTGTTTGGGAATTATCCGGGAGATCAGTTCCCCCTTCTGGTTAAAATCATTGATGCAAGAGCTGATTTAAGCATTCAGGTTCATCCCGATGACAGCTATGCGAAGCTTCATGAAAACGGCTCTCTTGGAAAAACAGAGTGCTGGTATATTCTGGACTGTGAGCCGGGAACTGAAATTGCGGTGGGCCATCATGCCAGGGATCGGGAAGAAATGGAATCCATGATAAGGGATCACCGGTGGAAGGAATTTATCCGGACTGTTCCAATCAAAAAAGGAGACTTTTTTCAAATCAATCCTGGCTGTGTTCATGCCATCAAGGCCGGAACCCTGGTACTTGAGACACAACAAAGCAGTGATATTACGTACCGGGTCTATGATTATGACCGTTTGTCCGACGGAAAACCAAGGCAGCTTCATGTGGAAGAGAGCATTGCCAACATAAAGGCGCCTTTTGAGGAAGAACAGATTGATCCGGAAACAGAGAAAATACCAGGTGCAGTGCACACCCATTTGGTGACCTGCCAGTTTTATTCAGTGGATAAATATGATATTGAGGGTGTGTTTACAAAGGAGTTTGGGAAATATTTTGCCAATGTGAGCGTGATAAGCGGAAAAGGTTCCGTAAACGGGATTCCTTTGGAGGCAGGGCAGCATTTCATCGTGCCGTCAAAAAGCGGAGAGTGCAGATTTGAGGGAAAGATGTCTATCATCTGTTCCAACCCAGAATAAAGAGGAGGCAAAAGGATATGAGACTTGGAGCATTAGAGGCAGGCGGAACAAAGATGGTTTGTGCCATAGGAAATGAAAACGGGGAAATTTTTGAACGCGTTTCCATTCCCACTGAAACGCCCGAAATCACCATGCCAAAGCTGATCGGGTACTTTAAGGATAAAGAAATAGAAGGGCTGGGAATCGGCTGCTTTGGCCCTATAGACTTAAACAGGAACTCAGAGACTTATGGATACATCACCACCACCCCCAAGCTTGCGTGGGCCAATTATAACATTGTGGGAGTTTTGAAAGAAGCCCTTAAGATTCCGGTCGGATTTGACACGGATGTGAATGGGTCTGCTCTGGGAGAGGCCACCTGGGGTATTACGAAAGGCCTTGAAAACAGCATGTATATTACCATTGGAACCGGTGTGGGAGCAGGGATCATTTCCAACGGAAAACTGCTTCACGGCATGCTGCACCCGGAGGGAGGACATTTGCTGCTGTCCAAGCATCCGGACGACAGCTATGAAGGGAAATGTCCTTATCACAGGACATGCCTGGAAGGCCTTGCTTCCGGTCCTGCCATTGAAGCGCGGTGGGGGAAAAAGGGCATAGAGCTGGCCGGTCAGAAGGAAGTATGGGAATTAGAGGCATATTACATCGCTCAGGCTCTGGTGGATTACATTATGGTTCTTTCTCCTCAGCGCATTATTCTGGGGGGAGGTGTAATGCATCAGGAACATATGATGCCCTTGGTGAGAGAAGAAGTGAAGCGTCAGTTGGCCGGATATATCAGGACAAAAGAACTTGAGGATATGGAACATTATATCGTTCTTCCCAGTTTAAATGATAATCAGGGCATTATGGGAGCTTTAAAACTGGCGGTTAACGAGTGCCAACTGGAAAAATAGAGGAAGTTTGCCATTTTTCTCCTAGTGAAATTCCATTTCCTGTATGTTATTATACATTTTGTAACAGAAATGTAATAATTATGTAACAAATAAGGAGGATATTACCATGAGGAAATTACCAGTATTCGTTTTAGCAGCAGCAACCGTATTGACCGTAGCAGGTGTACCTATGACCGCGCAGGCAGCAACCTGCCCGACGTCAACAAGTAATTACACGAACCTTTCAAATTGCTTTGGACAGTCTGGAGATATTAACAGCATTTTAAGCAAGCTCGGCTGTAACACCAACGGTAATAGCTGCAGCAACGGTACAACCTGTACCAATGGCTCTAACTGCACCACCGGGTCTACCTGCACAAAGGGTGCTTCCTGTTCCGGCAGTAACTGCTCCACCGGCAAGAACAGCTGCTCCACCGGCAAAAACAGCAGCTCCTGTTCCAAGACCAAAGCTGCAGCCACAAACAGCGGCCGTCAGTGTAAGTCCTCCTATAACTACTGGAGATAATTATTTTTACGTTTATTAATGGGTCGGATCGCTTGTGTCCGGCCCTCTTTCTATGTAAGTGGTTTAAGATATGGCATCAAAAAAACAGTCATAAGGCCGGTTTCGGCTTGTGACTGTTTTTTAGGAGAATCATTTACTTCCTTCGCTTACAATTTCCTCCAAAACATGGATCAAATCGTAAATGGTGTTAATTTGTACGTTTCGCTCCAGGATCTCATTTTTTAAGTCGATGGAAAGAGTCTCGAATTTTGCCTGGACTGCGGGAGCTATATATGACATGTTCATCACCTCAATTTTATAATGCGCAGCTATGGAATGGATTATGCGTGAAAAAGGCGTTTTCACATAAATCTTATGTTGTCAGGCAATACTATGGGTGAGGTGATGGAAATGGAAAAGAATAGCCGGGAAAAGCTTTCCCAGAAAAACTCAAATGAAATGTTTCACGGCACGTCAGAAAAAGGCAAACCGGAAAATCAGAATCAGACCCATAATTCCCGCCGGGAAGGTATGGGACCGAATACAAAAAGAAAATCGGATTAATTCTTTAAAGGGGTGGAAACCAAGATGCCATGGATTCCCCCCCTTTGAGGTTTCATATTTATGATCGGGCAGTTTTACAGGACTTCTCATCGAAAGTACAGGAAAAGAAGAGACATAAATCAAAATGAGTTATCTATCTTTGGTAAGGCGGCGGCTGAGAGTTGTCAACGCTTCTTTCCGCTGCTTCTTTGATAAGTCGTTCTGTAATAATAATATATGTAATTAGGCGAATTCTGTGAACAAGCTGAAGGGATAGGCGGAAGCAGAGCAAAGGAGAACTTCCGCCCGAATGATGTCACATATATAATAACGGAAAAAAATCACTTTTGTGACGCAGATGAAAGAACTTTTATTAATTTTTTTTTAAAAAAATTATGCTTTTGGCTCATTATGGCCGGAAAACAAGCTTCCCATCGCTGTTTTCGGAACACTGCTGATGCCACCGGTCTAGATTGCCAGGGAAGTTTGGGAATTATCATAAATCTGGCAAAAGCACTCCCGGTATTCCTGGGGTGTTTTACCGCAGACATTTTTAAAGACACGGTTAAAATAGCTCTGGCTGGAGAATCCTACGGCCAGAGCTATTTCCAGCATGGAGTAGGTCTGATCACATAACAGGACCTGGCTGCGTTCCACGCGAAGCCGGTTGATGTATTGTGAAAAAGAGCAACCCATTTCCCTTTTAAATAAACGGCATAAATAGGATGGGTTTAAGTTTAAATAATCAGCGGCTTCCTGTAAGGTCACGCTGCCCCAGAGCTGATTTTTTATAAACTCAATGCAGCGGTAAATCTGATAGGAATTCCCTTGCTTTGTTTGAAACTCCAGATCCTGCTTTAGATGTTTTTGGGAGATCATCCGGAGCAGAGATATTAAATGCGGCACCACTTCAGCAGGTTTTAAGGGAAATAAGGGGTCGCCGCTATTCTGTATATAGGGTCCGAAAACAAATGTGCCAAGCTCCGGCATTGCAGGGTCTATATAGCAGGCCGTAAAGGACAGCTCAGCCTTTGATGTGCCCATGATGGGGCATGGGCACATATCGCATTGCAGGGTAATATGATCCTGGTCCATGCCGGAATGAAGCAATTCGCAGGCCCTATATACCGTTTTGCGCCACAAGGGGTAACAGCACAGGCGGTTGGTGGGGCCGGCACATATCATAAGACAGTTTTCAAACCGGTCAAATGCCCGTACTGCCAGATTGGTGCAGGCATTAAATTCTTCTAAAATTCTCTTAATGGTATCCATGTTTCCTCCGTATTTACATTTCAAGGTCAATATTGTGAAAGATAGGTCAATATTGTACAAGCAAAAATGCTCTGAATCAGTATACTACAATAGTTAGCTAAAACTAACTTATACTTACTATTATAGTTATGAACGCGAAAGTGTCAAGACTGGGGATTCAATGAAAAAATTTGTTTACATACTTGCGATTATTATTTTAGGCCTTATCTCTCTTTTTATCGGTGTAAAAGATATTACAATACAAAGCCTGTTTACCGAGGCAGACCAAATGAAAATCATGCTTGTGAGCCGTATTCCCAGGCTGATCAGCATTTTGGTAGCCGGGATGGGCATGGCCGTATCAGGGGTGATCATGCAGATGCTGGCATCCAACCGCTACATTTCCCCTTCAACAGGCTCCACGACAGAGTGGGCAAAATTAGGCGTGCTGATAGCCGTTTTACTATTTCCTGGTGCGGCCCCTGGTGTTAAAATGCTGATTGCTTTTGGCTCCGCTTTTCTGGGAACCATGCTTTTTTTAAAGCTTCTTCAGGCGATTAAGCTGCGGGATGCTGCATTGATTCCCCTTGTGGGAATACTCTTTGGAAATGTGGTAGGGGCGGTCACAACCTTTATCGCTTACCGCCATGACTTAATTCAAAACATAACCTCATGGATGCAAGGGAGTTTTACAATGGTGCTGCGGGGACGGTATGAGCTTTTATATCTGGGACTTCCTTTTCTGGTATTGGCAATGTTTTACGCCAGCCGTTTTACCGTGGTAGCCATGGGAAAAGACATTTCCGGCAATCTGGGGATTTCCTATTTTACAACCGTGCAGGTAGGGCTGTCCATCGTAGCGGTCATGACCTCGGTTGTTGTGGTGACGGTTGGGGCAATCCCCTTTATCGGCATTGTTATACCAAACATTGTAAGGCTTTATTATGGTGACAACCTGCGCAAAAGTATTGTTGATATTGCTTTGTTAGGCGGTCTGTTTTTGCTGGCCTGCGATATCATTTCCCGCCTGATCATCTTTCCTTTTGAAATACCCATCAGCGTAACGGTAGGTATTATCGGCTGCGGGCTGTTTCTGGCCCTGCTTGCAGGAAGGAGGGTTTATGAAGCTGCGTAAGATTTTGTTTTTGCTTTTTCTATTGACGTTTGTGGTTTCGCTCTTATACGTTGTCTGGGGCTTGAATCCGGATAATGCCGGCTATAATGTTCCAAGACGGCTGGTTAAGCTGGCGGCCATTTTTGTAACAGGAGCTGCCATCGGTTATTCTACCATTGTATTCCAGACCGTGGTGGGAAACCGTATCCTGACTCCTGCCATCATGGGACTGGACAGTTTGTATCTTTTTGTACAGACACTGGTCGTATTTATCATGGGAGCCAAACAGCTTGCCGTAATGTCCAAAATAACAGACTTTTTCATCTCAGTCTGTATCATGGCGGGCTTTAGCCTGCTGCTTTACAGATTCGTATTTAAAAGGGAGAACACCCGTCTGTTTGTTATCATTTTCATCGGTATGATGTTAGGCAGCTTATTTTCCAGTCTTGCCACTTTTATGCAGGTCATCATTGATCCCAATGAATTTATGATTGTCCAGGCAAGGATGTTTGCAAGCTTTAACAATGTGAATACGTCCCTTCTGGGGATTGCTACCGTTCTTATGGCTTGTACAGCGGCCTTGGGCTTCCATAAGATCCACCGGCTGGATGTGATGTCATTGGGCCAGGACATTGCGGTGGGGCTTGGTGTGGACTATCAGAGTTCTGTCAAAAAGTACTTGCTGATTGTGTCCGTCATGATTGCTGTTTCCACTGCATTAGTAGGACCTATTACTTTTTTGGGCCTGCTTGCCGCCAATCTTGCCAGACAAATGCTTGCCACCTATAAACACAGCATTTTAATTCCTGCCGCAGTTCTGGTTGCAGGAGCGGCCCTGGTGGGAGGACAGTTTATGGCAGAACGGGTCTTTGCACTGAGCACGCCCATCAGCGTCATCATCAATTTTATCGGCGGCATCTATTTTATTATTCTTTTGATTCGGGAGGGACGCATGTGATTGTTGCAAAAAATATAGGAAAACGTTATGGTGAAAAACAGGTTCTGACCGGTATTGACACAGTCATTCAAAAGAATGCCGTTACAACCTTAATCGGCGCAAATGGAGCAGGGAAGAGTACGCTGCTTTCCGTAATTTCCCGTCTGATGCCGGGAGAAGGGGAAATCAGCATTGACGGAAAGTCCATATCCTCCTTTAAAAGCAGTGAACTTGCAAAAAAGCTGTCCACCTTGCGTCAGACAAACCATGTGGGTGTAAGGCTCACCGTGAGGGAACTGGTATCCTTCGGCAGATATCCTCATTCTCAGGCAAAGCTCACCAATATGGACCGGCAGCTTGTGGAACAAGCAATCGGTTACATGGAAATGGAGCGCTATGGGGATACGTTTATTGATCAGCTTTCCGGCGGCGAGCGCCAGCGTGCGTTTATCGCCATGGTCATTGCCCAGGATACAGAGTATATTCTTCTGGATGAACCCCTTAACAATCTGGATATGAAGCATTCTGTTCAGATCATGCGGCTTTTGCGCACCCTTGTGGATGAGCATGGAAAAACAGTGGTGCTGGTGCTACACGATATCAATTTTGCGGCGGCTTATTCGGATTACATTATCTCATTAAAGGATGGCAGGCTTTTGAAAAACGGAACAGCAAAGGAGGTGATTACCCCGGAGGAATTAAACAAAGTTTACGACATGGATTTTACCATCCATGAGGTAGACGGTATGCGCTTATGCGCATATTTCAAATAGTTGCATTGGCCGTTAGGGCTGATCAAATAAAATGTATAGTATTGAAAGGAGATTCAATTATGAAAAAAAAGGCAGCTGCAATGTTACTAGGTCTTGCCATGACCATATCCATGACTGGCTGCGGAGGGACTGACTCCGCCAAGAATACTTCCGCTGCGCCAACTTCCCAGGCGGAAAGCAGTGCTGCAGCGGAAAGCAGTACTGAGGCGGAAAGCACGGAACCAAAGGAGATCACGGTAAAACATGATCTGGGGGAAACAACCCTGACAACCGAACCTAAGCGTATAGTTGTATTTGATTACGGCACACTGGATGCTCTGGATTATGCGGGGATTGATGTGATCGGTCTTGGCATGGGCGGCAATCTGGCGGAACACTTAAGCAAATTTTCCGGTGAAGCATATAAGGTTGCAGGTTCCTTACATGAGCCTGACTTTGAAGTGGTGAACGAACTGAAGCCTGATTTGATCCTGATCAGCGCCAGGGCAGCAAAGTCCTATGAGGAGCTGTCTAAAATTGCACCAACCGTACATATGACAATGCCTTCCGCCAATTATTTTGAGAGCTTTCAGGCAAATCTGAATATTCTTTCTCAGATTTTCCCGTCCAAAGCTGATGTATTCTCCAAAGCGGCAGAGGAAATTAATACAAAAATCAAAGCGGTTAACGAAAAGGTAACAGCTGGTAAATGGAATGCAATGGTAATCATGGCAAATGACAGTGAACTGAGCGTTTTCGGACAGGGATCCCGTTTTTCAATTGTATATGATGACTTTGGTTTTCAGGTAGCTGACGATCAGGTTGATGACTCTACCCATGGCCAAACAGCTACATTTGAATATCTGGCTGAAAAGGATCCTGATTACCTGTTTGTTATAGATCGCGGTGCTGCCACCGGCGCTGCGGAAGCCACCGGCGCCCAAAAGCTGCTGGATAATGAACTGATGAATGGAACGAAAGCGGCGGCAAATGATCACATCGTTTATCTGGATTCCACAAACTGGTATGTTGTATCCGGAGGCATTACGGCTACCAATGCAATGGTTGATGAAGTGGCTGCTTCTTTAGAATAAGGTTGTGCCAACTCAGTTCTAAAGAAAAACTGAGTGATTCAACAAAAAATAAAAGCACCGGAAGTCATGGTATTTACATGGACTTCCGGTGCTTTTGAGATGAATAGAAACGGAGATAACAGGATTACAATCTGATATGTAAATCATATAACAGAAAGGCTGCCCCATAAAAGGGGAGGAGCCGGCAAGATTGGGTGAATCCTGCCGGCTGCAATTATAATCAGGATAAAGCGATAGCCAGCAGGCTGACTGAGGTCTGCTGGCAGTATTGGATACAATTTATATTGTTTGAATATGGAAAGCGTCAGCTTGAAGCGGAATATCCCCGGTTTCAATATTGGAATGAGTCACGTTTACTAATAAACCGGGGCGAAGTGAACGAAAGGGGACAGAGTTCCCATTTCTATCGCGAATCGAAGTGGTATTGCTGACTAAAAAATTTATTTGATTTTCTGTATTGTAAGGATCAGCAAGATAGAAATAATAACCTTCAATATCTACGTTTGTGATATGGCCTGTAATGGAGTCCAGCGGCGGCTGATTGTAACTTCTTGCGACAATTAAAAAGGCGTTGGATTGGGGCGGAATGCGTCTTTCCATGATTGGCGAAAATAAGGAGTCTACCAGCATGCCTTTTTGGATGTCGCATAAGCACATATGTTGGCCGGATGAATTTAAAATGGCAGTCTCAAAGCTTACATTAAGCCTTAAGAATTCAGATACAGTCTGATTTTGTTCAGTCCTGGCAAAGATAATGTTTATATATCCGGTAGTTTTACTGCGGAGGAAAACTTCTGCAACCATTGCATTATTAACTTGCAGTATTCGTCCCAATTGTGAGATTGTACCTAAATCACTTATGGGCATTGGCGGCCTCTTGGGATTTTTATTAATCGTTATAGTATATGTGTTGATTCAAGATACATGTTATTTTTTGTCAAACAAAGAAATGGTAATAGATTGAGATAATAATCAAATGAAAATCGGAAGAAAGAAACTCACAGGACGGCCTTAGCAGAGGCCGCAATGGTCAAAAAGGCTTGGTTCATTTAACCTTATCGGCGTTGATGCCGGAATATACATGTACGAGTTTGCGCCATAATTCGAGGCTGGGGGCGTTAAGGTTTGTGTTCTCAAAACGACACTTATCCACAATAATGTGGAAATAATTGTGGATTGATTGTTAATGTCTGAAAATACGACACAATAATACAAATTATTACAGGCTTACAACCGTTAGTTATACACAGAGCGGAAGGAAAGTGTGTTTGTGAGCAGACAATTATAATTAATACTCTGGAGCCATATCGAACTGAGAGTAGTACCAGATTGTTTACAGACACCGTTTTGGGGCTGTTGTGATAGTCGGCAGGGATTGTATAGCGTATTCTCGCATTTACAGTCTGACTACATGGATTTTTGGTATAGGAATGTTAGAAGTTGATGGATTCATCAATAGAGAAAGTTTCCAGTAAAGGAAGGGTTACGGCAGTAAGCGAAGGGTTAGCTTAAATACCGCAACGGATGAAGAGGGAAACATGATTGTTCAGGTATATGTAAGAGTAAGAGAGTAATTGACGTTAGTTTGAGAAACAAATTGTATGTGAAAGTGTTATTAATATAAAATAGCGGGTATCCGGTATTCCGGGCCCGCCAATTTTATTAAATGTGCTGCATTTTGTGCCGCATATTAAAAAATGCAGCACGGCAGGAGAAACCAATCTGTTTTTGAGTATATAAATAACGCCCCTTGCCAGGACGCTCCGAAAATGATATAATTCACTCGTCTAAGGTGATATATCTTTCTGGGCTTACCTGGTAAGAGAAAATCTATGTAAAGCCGTTCGGTGTTGGTAGCACCGGGCGGTTTTTCTATTTGTTAATAACCTACGGCAGTAGCACCGTATTCCGCCTGATCTTGGGTAAATCCCTCATATTTCAACTGGTCTATTAGTGAACCTCGTGAAAAAGAACTCATATCTAAGTAGGCCTGTGCCTTTATTGCAGCTTGTTCATTCCAATCTGCTCCGCAATTATCTGCTGCGTATGTCGCATCTTCTGTAGAGAATTGTTCATATTCTAATTGTTTAATTAAACCGCTATAAGAGAATGCTGTGAAACTTAGATAAGATGCAGCTTTTGACAGGGCATTTTTTTGCCCCATAGTCAATTCTGCAGTTTCTTT
The DNA here is from genome assembly GCF_000526995.1 of Lacrimispora indolis DSM 755. Classification (NCBI taxonomy): domain Bacteria; kingdom Bacillati; phylum Bacillota; class Clostridia; order Lachnospirales; family Lachnospiraceae; genus Lacrimispora; species Lacrimispora indolis. Next base: position 3,972,199 of record NZ_AZUI01000001.1, read on the forward strand.
TTGATCCGGAGCAGAGGTATCTGCTGTAGGTGAGGAATCAGTTCCTGACTCAGAAGCATTTGGCACAGCTGAGGTTTCAGTTTCTGCCTGCATTTCTGTTGATTCTTCTTTTTCGGACACTATTTGATTTTTTGAACTAGTATTAACTGTTTCATTGCCTTTACCAGCTAAACAGGAGCCAAGTAAGCCAAGCGCAATAAATATTATAATGGCTGTAAGGCATCCTCCCAATCCTTGTTTTTTTCGGCACTGCGGACAAACTTTAGCCCCATAAGGAATTTCTGTTTTACAATGCTTACAAATTTTTGTTGTTGGTTTTTCTTTTCCCATACTCATTTCCTTCTTTCTTTTGTTCATATTATTAAAAAGCCATAGGCTATTTAATCAGCTGTCATTTGTTACATGGCCAGTTCTATAGAATCGACATTCTTATTACTAAAATCATCATTGGCAATATGTAAAAGAGCGTGCTGGTACGCTAGCATTTGACGTTCCTGGTTCAGTCTTGAATTTATTATAATAGTAAAACTCCCATCACTATTAGAGATCACTTGTTCCTCAATTACGCTATCCAAATCTAAAAAGTAAACTCCGATTGCTTCTGTGAGTAATGGGTGTATTCATTTACGTCAACACCCTTCATCATTATATTTTTCTTCCTGACGTTTCAGAGACTGCATAAAGTCTATATGTGCTTTTAGCCTTTCAGATGACAAGTCCTTTGCAGCATAGAATAATGACCGCAGATCCGGATTTTCAAAAATCTCCTGAGCTATTTTACAGGTTTCCTCGTTAGTATAGTAATACTCTCTATCATCTCTCTTCACGGTTCCATTCATAAGATAATCTACTGTGACCCCTAAACGATTGGCTAATTGTTGTATTTTCGTAGCATTAGGCGTGCTTTTTCCAAGTTTGCTGATATATCCCTTGCTAAAGTCAAGTTCTTGTTCAAGCTGGTTCATTGAAATATTATTTTTCTTGCATAATTCTTTGATACGCTCTTTTAAGTCCATTTTGCACTCCTTTAAACATCCTGAAAAAATTGCATAATCATAGCAATGAATAATGTGTGGAAAATTTTGGTAATTTTGATCGACAACCTAATCATAGAATATTTTCAGAAGCAAGTCAATATATCTTGGCGGTTTTTTCAGAACTAAAAATGGAGGTGATTTTACAAAACAAGAAGAGAATCAAATAATGGTATACGATAATAGATGAAATTTCATGATGAATTGATCAGGATAATTGATATATGCCGGAAGAATGGAAAAGAAATCCCAGGAGCTGCAACTCACAAGGAATTCATGTAACTGAAAATTAATTGACATCCCTATTTTGAACGGGCTATAAAGAAAAATGCCCTCAAGATTAGTATGAGGACATTTTTCTGACCTAGGTTTAAGCTGTCAACAATACTTCATTAACAACCTATTGTTATTTCCGCATTGCCATCCATAGCTTGACACCTCCGTCTATAATGATGTGTTTTTTGATGAACACAATATTATTATGAGCATAATCTATAAAAATATAATGGTAATAAACAGTAAATTAAAAAATGGAAAAGTAGGCTAAGGGAAGTGGTTAAACCAGTAACTTAAGATTTAGTTAATTTGTTGTACATTGATAACTTAATATTGATAGTTAGTAGAGACTGCAGTATCCTTAGGTTAGAAAATCAAAATTCAACTCTAAAGAATGTTAAGAAAAAGTGCATAAGTGCAGACTATTACTGGTAGATTTCTTTCTATATACTGATATACTTATCTTATATTAAATTTGGAGGTGGAATTGATGAACTTAGGAAGTAATTTGTTCAATGCACGAAAGAAAAGAGGGCTGTCACAGGAAGAAGTTGCAGAAGAATTAGGAGTGAGCAGACAAACCATTTCAAAATGGGAACTCGACGAAACGCTTCCTGACATACGCCAATCAAAAAAGTTGGCAACTATATATGGTTTATCTTTAGATGAACTGATAGAGTTTGATATTGATTTAAAGGAAATACAGCAGGTTATTGAAAAGACCAGTGAAGAAAAGCAACAGGAAATTGATTGGACAAAGGTGTGGGGTGAAAAGTATCCGATTTTAACAACTTATCAGCAAGAGGTTAATGTTAATGATTATATTCCTAAAATAAGAGAAATGCTATATCACTTGAAAAAGGAATATGGATATAATGATACAGATGCTTTTTTGGTATTCAAAGATATTTTAGCTAGTGTCTGGAATAACAAAGGAAATTAAATATCAATTTAATACAAATAAGAGGTCAATTAACTACTAACTGTGAAATATTAAGTTAGTAGTTTTTTAATGCAGTAAAACTGAAATATGACGGCTCATTTCAATAAGTGCAGTGCAAATTCAACATCTTGTTTTTTAACATAAAATGTATAGGATAATTTCAGTTTATTTGTTCCTATTCCCGCATGGGGAAAATCGAATGGATTTCTGGCAGATAAGTCGCTCACTTTAACTTTAAATGCTATATTATTTTTAGAAAGATTTTCTTGAATCCGATTTTTATCAACTGAATCATATACAGAGGTCAACCGAGACCAACGAAAGAAGTTAATCATTTATACATAAACCGCCTTTCAATTTATAATTACAGTGTAGAAAATAATTTAAAGAATATCCAGAGGAAGGTGACAAATTGAGCAGTAAAAAAGAGCATGCAGCCATGCTTTCTGCGGAACATGCCAGGGCTACAAAACAGAATTACATCCTGTAAGGACTGCCTGCCATGACCTTCTCAGTAACGATATTGGATACTGGTAAGATTGGTACTTTTTAGACAATACGGCAGGCGGAGTGCTGGTGAGAGTCTGTTAGCATAGCTGAGGGATTTGTTCACTGTTAATATGGACGATTGATCTGGATAATGATATTTAAGCAAAAAAAAAGCCCGCCACAGTAGGCGGGCAACTTTAATAACTATAAATTATTGTAGTTCTTTTAATGTATTTAAAATTTCTTGAACCTTTGCCTGAGTTTCAGGGATGTACATGGCACAAACAACAAACGTTTTATAGCCCCGGGTGCAATTGTAAAAATCAAGGCTGATATTATCCTCGTAAAGATATCGAGTCTTAGTAGCTGCAAATTCACCTAGTTGGGTGTTGGTTTTGTCAATAAAAGATAATTTTCCTTTTATGCCATCAATAAATCCTGCTTCAAAAGCGGCTGCCCATACTTGAGGGTCAAGATGTGCAGGTATTATATAATTATTAAATGAGATTAATATGTTTTGCGAGGATATATCAAAAGTTTCTGTATTTCCGTCAAAAGCAGTTGTGGCTACATCGGAGGGAATTTGAAGAGAATATCTAATTTCTGTATTGGTGAAAGTACGGTAGGTTATTACATTGGAAGTGTTTGGATCTACCCATTTCCCAGAAGCATCAAAAGTATAAACTATACCATCAATGTTCTGCGTAGTGTTTATGAGCATTATGCCATTTGCATCTAAATAGTACCAGTTTCCCTGATCCTCAATCCACTGGCTTGTTACCGGTATTCCATTCTGGTCGTATTTCCACTGACCATTAGCCTGCTGTACCCAACCGGCAAAGGACTGAATGGAGAAGAGATATGAAATACAGGCTGTTATTAAAAGAATTTTTACTTTTTTCATACAAACCCCCTATTGTAAGTTTTTGTAATTATTATACATTAGAGATGAGGAGATTGCAATAAAATGGAGTTAAGATGGCAACGGAGCCTGTGACACTCACGCCAGATCAGGACGGCGCTTTTTAATCTCTGAGATCAGTGAAATATTGCTATTATAGTTTGGCAATTATAATTGATTCATACTATTTGTGGTATTGTTTTATTTTTTGCTGTATCATTTTTGAGTTGCAGGTGCCCCATACACAACAATTGCAACTGATATAACAGGCACTGCCTATACCGATAACGACGTTACCAATGGAACTACATATTATTATGTTGTAACTGCAATCATAAACGGAAGTGAGGGGGTGGATTCTAATGAAGCTTCGGCCACTCCGACAACTTTAGTTGACCCAAACCAGCCGACTGGCGACAAGGCTCTTCTTGTAATCACCATGGTAACTGGCGAACGAAAAGAATATGAGATGACCTCAGATAAAATCAATGACTTTATGATATGGTATAATGGCAAAGCTGCATCAAGCCCGACCTATATGATTGAGAAGAATCACAATAAAGCATCGTTCACAAGCCGCAAAGATTATATTGCATACGATCAGATTTCATACTTTGAAGTAAATGAATATAATAATTAATGAAATTGTTGTGTCAAATCAGTAATTAGAAAGGCGGGTATCCGGTATTCCGGGCCCGCCTTTTAAATGAGTGAATTATATCATTTCCGTGTGATGTCGTATTATATTTATGGGTATTTACATGCCTTATTCAGCAAATAACTGTAAAGCATAATATTAAAGAACCCCAGTATTTACAAGGAGTTCTCGTATTTACTAGGGTTCAAAAATAATGGAGACAACAGGACTCGAACCTGCGGCCCTCTACACGTCAAGCAGATGCTCTCCCAGCTGAGCTATGTCTCCATAAAAGCATTTTAACTGAAAACTTAAGAAAAGGCAAGCGAAATTATTCCAATAATTCAAACATTTTACACCAGCCAGTCCATGCGGTGGCAACTGCTTTGAAGTCCTGAATAAAACTTTGAAATATGGAGTCCATCCATGAGTGCATGATTCACCAGGACCGATACCGGTATTTTTATGTCTCCTTCTGAGGTGAAATACTTTCCCCAGGTGATACGAGGGTTGCTGTCCGCAGGAACCGGAACCGGCTGAACGATGGAAGTATAGCTTACCCAGGGAATGCTGGAAAGGAAAAAGCGTTGGTCTTCATCCTCACCCTCTGCAAGAGTCTGGCTCTGCCTTGCCAGTTCCTGACGCTGCTTGGAATCCTTTAGAAATTCATCAAAGGGCAGCCGGTCATCTGCGGTGCAATAGCAATAGCTTTCGTTTTCCAGTGCCAGGGTGTAGGAAGAAATGCAGTGATCATATTCAATGATCCCGTTTCCACGGAGACGGCGGCGGAATTCCGGGATAGAGTTAGCAGTCCGTGCCGCCGCGTATAGGAAAGTCAGGTAAAAAGGCAGCCCTTCTTCTTTGATACAGCTCATAAAATCTGTAATATCCAGATTCACAGTCATACCTACATATGGATAAGCGAGATTGCGGAAAAGGTCAAACTGTTCCTTTCGCGGATAATGTTCCATGTCAAGTTCATAATAACTCATAAAACACACCTCCTGGATTTCATAAGTCGATTTAAGTGAATTACGTTAGTGAATTACGTTAGTGAATTACGCCGCAAAGCCCTTGGCAGAGCCAAGGTAATTTCACAATTATAAGAAGACCATATTTATTTCAAGTTATTTCAATGCTTTCTCCCTATCATAGGTTTGGTCCACCGAATGGTCCACTTTTTTAATCCTTTGGCAATTGCCAAGGATAATAATTTTACCACTTGTTCAGTTATTCTTCAACAGAAAATTTTTTCAAAAATTCAGCACCATCTGGTATGGCTGACACCTTAGCCTCATCAGAAACTTCCAGTTTAGTATCAGCAGATACGGTTACATCTGTGACTTCTTTGTTCAGTACAACGGCGTTTTGGTGTTTTCGTGATTAAGTATTATGTTTGAATAATTTTTTCAATAGAATATATGTTTCCTTATTTCGTATGCTATCAAGAAATTATGTAATTGTTTGTAATATATTGTCATGGGCAGGTAGTATTGGCATATAATAGAATTAATAAGATTATTGAGGGAAGCCATGACCACACATGTAGTTGAACCCGACGAAACGATCTATTCAATCGCAGAGCAATACAATGTCTCTGTTAACAGATTAATATTAGAAAACGGAATTATAAACCCTGATAATTTAGCAATTGGTCAAACTATTGTGATTGTTCAACCGGAAATACTCTATACCATCCAAGCTGGTGATACTTTGGAGAGTATTGCAGAGCGGTATGATGTATCAACAATGGAATTATTAAGAAATAATCCCTATCTTTCCGATAGGGGAATGCTGTACGTAGGTGAAACCATAGTGATCAAGTATCAAACAAACAAAACAAGAACAATTACCACTATTGGCTATACCTTTTCATACATAGATAAATCTGTTTTAATAAAAACTCTTCCCTTTTTAACTTATTTGACCATATTCAACTATAGAGCTACAAGTGAGGGTGAAATCATCTTCAGATCCGACGACACTGAACTTATCCAGTTGGCCAAATCTTATGGTGTTGCACCCATGATGCTCGTTTCCACTATGTCGGAAGAAGGAATAGTCAGTCCTGAAGTGACCTATAATATTTTAAATAATCCCTCTGTGCAGGTCAGCCTTATTGAGAATGCTCTTCATATAATGAAAACGAAAGGTTTTTATGGTATTAACATATATACCGAAAACATTACTTATAACAACATAAATAGCATTGCAGAATATTTGCAGAGAGCCTCTGTGATGTTTCATTCAGAAGGATACAAGATAATGATTACCATATCACCAGCTACGAATATTGGTGATTCCAGCGTTGGCTTTGAAAAAATAGATTATTCAAGGTTATCTAAATTTGTAGATGCGGTCATATTTGCTTCATATGACTGGGCAAGGACTTACAGTTTTCCAAGCGCAATTTATCCAGTTAATATCTTAAGAGATTTATTAGATTATATGGTTAATACTATTCCTCCTGAAAAAAATTATTTAGGAGTTACTTCTTTAGGTTATGATTGGACACTTCCATATGTTCCCGGTGCCACAGATGCTGCCGCAATAACCTATAATAATGCGGTACAAATAGCAGCGGAAAACGGCGTACCAATACAATTTAATGAACCAGCACAGTCAGCTTACTTCTACTATACGGATAGCGATCAGAATCTGCATGTAGTATGGACTAAAGATGCAAGAAGCTTTGACGCAAGGGCCGGTCTGGTGGCAGAATATAATTTCCACGGCATATCTCTATGGACGATTATGAGATTTGATGCCCAAATGTGGTTTGTTATAAATACTCAGTATTACATAGAGAGACTCTTGGGTATTGACTAAGCAGTCATATGTTTTTGCTGCCACCTAGGTTGATGTGATTGAGATTAAAGAACTGTCTTATGGCTCAAATATGTAAAGACGATTGGTTACCATCGTCTTTTTCTTTTTGTTCGTCACGTTGCATTATGTCGATATTACACACAAACAAAGAGTTATTTCAACTGTATTCGAAAAATGAGGGGAATTTTAAGACGAAAAAAAACTGGAAACCTTGTAAAATAAGGTATCCAGTATTTCCTATTTTGATCGGAGTAACAGGATTTGAACCTGCGACCTCTCGGCCCCCAGCCGAGCGCGCTACCAAGCTACGCCATACTCCGTTTCCTTGACACATATGGTATTATAGCAGAAAGTTTCGGATTGGTAAAGTATATTTCTTGAAAAAATTTCAAATTTAAGATATTATGGTAAAGAAAGATTATTTTAGGAAGAAAAAAAGGTGAAAATAGATGAAACCGATCGTGAGCTTTGATGTAGACATGACATTACTGGACCATAAGGACTGGACAATTCCTGCCAGCGCTTTGGAAACCATAGAAAAGCTGAGAGAGAATTACACCATAGTCCTGGCGACGGGCAGAGATATGGATTCTGTTTTCAGTACCGGGATCCGGGATATGGTAAGGCCGGACGCGATCATCCATCTCAATGGGACAAAGGTGACTGTTGGAGATAAAGTCATTTATGAACATACCTTTGATAAGGAGCTGTTGGGAAAGATTCTGTCTTATGCGGAGAAAACTCCTCACAGCGTGGGTACCACCGTGGGGGATCTGGATTATTATGTCCATCCGGAGGTAGTAAAAAGACATGACACAAATCTTTGGGGAGAATGCGGAAGAAGATTCGAAGATCCAGGAAAGCTTGTGGAACTGGAAGTCCGCACCATGGCCTATATCGGGGATGAAGCCGGTGCAAAGGCCATGGAAGAGGAGTTTCCGGAGATCCATGTACATATGTTTGCCGATAAAAAGGGAGCAGATGTAGTGGAACGAAAGGCCTCAAAGGCCATGGGCCTTGTGAGGCTATGCGATTATTACAAAATCCCTCTTACGGAAACAGTAGCCTTTGGAGACAGCATGAATGATTACGATATTATAAAGCTGGCAGGAAGGGGAATTGCCATGGGCAATGCCATGGCTGAGCTGAAAAGAGCGGCTGATTATATCACGGATCCGATTGATCAGGAGGGAATCAAAAAAGCCTGCCTGTATTTTGGAATGATCCGATAGGAGGAGTAAGTGGCAGAACATTATGATATTGTGGTGATCGGCGGAGGGCCGGGCGGATATACGGCGGCTTTAAAAGCAGCCGGTCTGGGGCTTAAGACCGCCATTGTGGAGAAGGAAAGGCTGGGAGGAACCTGCATCAATAAGGGCTGCATTCCCACCAAGGCGCTGCTCCATGCCTCCAGTATTTTTGAGGCGCTTCAAAACAGTGATGAATTCGGAGTATCCACGGATTTTATTTCATTTGATTTTAAAAAGATGCAGAATTATAAAAAGCGTTCTGTCAAGGCGTACCGCAAGGAAGTGGAGGAACTTATTGAGGCAGCCGGAATATCCGTCATTTGCGGGACAGCCACCATACGCCGGGGGCGGACCATTGAGGTGAACGGCCCGGAGGGCAAGGATTATTATGAGGCGGATCATATCATCATTGCCGCCGGAGCCAGGCCGGTGACGTTAAAGATCCCGGGAGC